>CAZWGT010000127.1:4019-10033 GCA_964633345.1 uncultured Planctomycetota bacterium | reverse complement strand
GTTGTAGTTCGGGCCGAAGAAGAGGACCATCACGCCGGCCAGCGGGATGCCGTTCACCGAAGCCTCAACGGTAGAGAACCTCGTCCGCGACCTCCTCTGCGGTGGCGTCACCAGATACACCGCGGTCGGCTCTGGCTTCGCCCGCCACGGCGGCATGGTCTCCGGACTCGGCTGGCATTACCTCCGCGCCAATGACGTTCCCCGACAGCCCCACGAGGCGTTCGCGGGGGACTGGGTCCACGACGCACTTCTCCGCCTCAACCCTGAAGTCGCCGCAGTCCCAGACCGCGCCGACGAGGTCCTCCACAAGCTCCGCGCCATCGTCCTCGCGGTGCGCTCCGATGGCCTCATTAAGGCCAACGAGGAGATGACAGCATGGCTCCGGGGCGACCGCTCCATGCCCTTCGGCCCCAGCGGCCCTGAGTGGGTCGTGCATCTCAGCTTCGCTGGGAAAGGGGTGACGGCGTCGCTTTGCCATAGTCGTCGGGTTGGTGTCCGCGCCCTCGGTGGCTGCCCTGATGGCGGTAGACGATACTGCGGTTGACGGAGGCTCGTGAGGATCGACTGGCCCGCCCTTCATTCGACCTACTCCTGATCCGTTCCCCCGCAGTTCCCGTTGGACCTGTACCCCCGACCTCAGAACGGGATGCCGTCGAGGCTGAGGTCACCCAGGGGCGGGACTGAGAGAGCCGGCGACGAGGCCGGTGCAGGCGCCGAGTTTTCGTCCGCGCGTGGGCGATGACGACGGCCGCCATCCCCCGCTCCTCCTCTAGGCGGCGGAGCGCGTTGATGACCCGGCGCCACTCGTCGGGGGTGACCTGCCGGGGCGGATACAGCCGCTACAGCCTCGGATCCACCGGCTCGCTCTCCATGGCAAGGACCCCGAAGACGCACTCGTGGACACGGCGGAGGGGCTCCCTCGCGACGAACCGGCGGAGGGCTTGGAGGCCCAGGGCGAACTCCCGCTCGGCCATGGAGCGCTTGTGGCCGAGGCCGCGCTCGCGGAGGCGGTCGAGGTTCTCGGGGAGGGTGTACTCGGGGCCGTAGATGATGCGGAGGTACTCGGGGCCGCGGCACTTGACGGCGGGCTGGAGGAGACCCTTGCGGTTGCGGGCGACGAAGTCGAAGGGCTTGACGACCATGCCCTCGCCTCCGCGGCCGGTCATCTCCTCCCACCAGCGGACGCCCTCCTCGGCGCTCTCGGGGCGCTCCAGGTCCACGACGAGGTACCTGGTGGGCAGGAGGATCCCGTCGCCGGCGGCACAGCCGGCAGGGGCTGCGCCGCCTGAGCCGCCACCCTGGGCGGGAGCGGCCCCCCCCGCGCAGAGGGCACCCAGGGTCTCCATGTGCCAGACGTGGTCGCGGTCGGTGTGGAGGCGGCCCTCGCTGGCCATGAGGTGGAAGGGGGCTAGCTTGAGGTCCTCCAGGGACTTCACGTCCCAGCAGTAGCGGCCGTAGGCCTCGGTGAAGGCGGTCGCGGCCGCCTCCCGGGTCCGCGCGCGGGCGAGCCACTCGGCGGCCTCGGGGTAGCGAGTCGCGGCGCCCGCGAGGACGGCCACGGTCTCGCGGAGGGCCGCCCGGGCGGCGGCCCCCACAGGGGCGTACTGCTGGACGAGGAGCTCCCGCGCCTTGGCGGACCAGGGCATCAGCTCGGCGTCCATGACGACCCAGTCGGTCTCCAGGGTCTCCCAGAGTCCGGCGCGGTCCATGGCGGCGCGCACGGCGTCGAGGAGGCCCGTCTCCATCGCCCGCTCGTTGAAAAACCGCCGGCCCGTGCGGGTGTAGACGACCCCGGCCCCGTCCCTCTCGATGCCGAAGCGCCGGAGTGCGGCGGCCTCGTCGCGGCAGAGGACGACCACCGCGCGCGAGCCCATGTGCTTCTCCTCGCACACGACCCGCGCCACGCCCTTCCCGCGGTAGTAGGCGAAGGCCTCCTCGGGGTGCTCGAGGAGGCCGGGGCGCTGGGAGGTCTCCGAGGGGGACATGGTCGGCGGGAGGTAGACGAGCCAGCGCGGGTCCACGGCCCAGCGGCTCATCACCTCGAGAGCGGCGGCGGCGTTGTCCTCGCGGACGGTGACGGTGCGACCGCCGTCCACGTGGAGGATCCGCTTCCCGCTCACGTCCTCGAGGTGGAGGAGGTTGTCGTGCTCCTGCTGGAGGGTGAGGGAAGGGGCGCCCGGGCCGCCGGCGCCATCGGGGGGGATCTCGCCGGCGGGGACCGCCGGCACCGCATGCAGCGGCTTCGACGGCTCGTAGTACATCCGCGCCGCCGGGACCGAGACCAGCTCCCTCTCCGGCCACCGGAGCGCCGTGAGGCTCCCTCCGAACACGCACCCGGTGTCGATGCAGATGGTGTTGTTGAGCCACTGGGCGTCGGGTACGGGGGTGTGGCCGTAGACGACGGCCGCGCGCCCGCGGTAGTCCTGGGCCCAGGGGTAGCGCACGGGGAGGCCGTACTCGTCGGTCTCGCCCGTGGTCTCGCCGTAGAGGCAGAAGGAGCGGACGCGCCCCGACGCGCGGCCCTGGTACGCCTCCTTCACCCCCGCGTGGGCGACGACGAGGCGGCCGCCGTCGAGGACGAGGTGGCTCACGAGGCCGTCGATGAACTCCGCCGCCTCGGCGTGGAACGCAGGGGGCTCCTTGGCCATCTGCTCGACCGTGGCCCCGAGGCCGTGGGAGAGCTGGACGTCCTTCCCGCGGAGCTTCCGCAGGAGCTTGCTCTCGTGGTTCCCGGGGATGCAGAGCCCGGTGCCCTCCTTCACCATCCCCATGGCGAGGCGGAGCGCCCCGGGGCTGTCGGGGCCGCGGTCCACGAGGTCGCCGAGAAAGACCGCCCGCCGCCCCTCGGGCGGGCGGACGCGGAAGCCGGCGGTCCGGTCCCCCTCGACGGCGTAGCCGAGCCGGCCCAGGAGGACGAGCAGCTCGTCGAGGCAGCCGTGGACGTCGCCCACGATGTCGAACGGTCCGTGGTCGTCCCTCCGGTCGGTCCAGAGGCGGCGCCGCTCGATGGTCGCCGCGTCCACCTCCTCCGGGGAGGAGAGGACGAACACGTACCGGAACCCCTCGCGTTGGAGGCTTCGCAGCGAGCGGCGGAGCGCCGCGGCGTGCTGGCGGGTGACGTGGGACCCGAACGTCCGGTCGGGGCGGCCCTTGTTGCGCTCCCGGCAGACCTTCTCCGGGAGGTCGAAGACGATGGCCACGGGGAGGACGTCGTGCTCCTTCGCCAGCGCGAGCAGGGGCTTGCGCGCCTCGGGCTGGACGTTGGTCGCGTCGACGACCGTGACGAGCCCCTTCTCTAGGCGCTTGCGCGCCACGAAGTGGAGGGTCTCGAAGGCGGGCTTGGTGGCCTCCTGGTCGTTCTCGTCATTGCCGACGAGCCCGCGGAAGAAGTCGGAGGAGAGGACCTCCGTCGGCTTGAAGTGCTTCTTCGCGAACGTGGACTTCCCCGACCCCGAGGCCCCCACCAGGACGACGAGGGACATGTCCGGGATGCCGATCACGGGGTTCACGGGGTCCTCCCGGCGCCGGGACCCTGGAGACGGACCCGCACGAGGAGGTCGTGGAGGGCCGCCCGCGCCGTCGGCATCTCGGGGAGGCGGCTCGCCGCGGCGGCCGCCTCGAAGGCGACCCGCGTCGCCTCGACCTTCTCGGCGTGGCTGGCAGCATCGGAGTCGAGGATCGCCGCCTTCTCTCCTCCCTCGGCCTTGAGCGCGATGAGCGCTCGAACCGACTCCCGGCCGGCCTTCCCCAGGACCTCCGTCCCGTGCTCCTCGAGAAGGCGCGGGAGGTTCGACTCGACCTCCCCCGTGCGCATGAGGTGGAGGCCGGTGAGCAGGACGCGGTAGCAGTAGAGGAGGGGCTTCGCGCGGCGGGCGCCCTTCTTCTGGTAAAGCCCCCACTCGGTCGCGAAGAAGCCGCGGTAGTGGTGGGCGTGGTGGCGGGTGACGAAGGCGGGGACGAGGGCCTTCAACTCCTCGTGGGCCGGCGTGGTGAGCACGACCAGCGGGGAGAGGACCTGCTCGAGGACGTACCCGTTCCGCCTGAGCATGAGACCGAAGAATTTCGCCGCGTCGTGGGTGACCAGGTCGAGGTCGAGGCCCCCGTCGTCCCCATGGGCCTCCAGCGTGTCCGGCCCGTGGTCCAGCCCCACGACCGCCTCCGCCGGCAGCACGTGAACCCCGCGGAGGTCCCAGTCGGAGTCCTTCGACGGGAACCCGTAGAGGTGCGCCCCGCTCACCGTCGCGAAGAGGAGAGGGTGGGGCTGCCGCTCCGCGACCTCGCGGAGACGAGGGTCGAGTTGAAACTGGGGCTCTCGCTTGGCCATCATGTGCCCCGCTCCGGCGACTCTCCCTCGCGGCATGGGCCCGCCTCTATCTCGTCCGGGGACAGGATCTCCACTGCCAGGGTCTTCCCGGAACCGTCGAAGAACTCGATGTGGTACCCAAGCGTGGGCTTCTCGTACACATCGACCACGGCACCGCGTGTCCCACGCTGAAGACCCAAGTCTGGCCGATCTACCTTCAGCCGGATCGAGTCGAACAACTTGAGTCTCTTGCCTGCTGGATCATCGAGCTTCGCCGCACGTCCAGATGGCGCTTGGTTGTTCGTGCCGTCAGAGGCCTCGCCCCGCGCAAGACCCTCAACCCTGACAAGCTGCACGACCAGATCAGGAAAGTCCGAGTCCAAATTGCGGGTTGCGTAGCGAGCGATGATCAAGTCCTTTGCTTCACCTCGGGGCAGCGGCCAATGGGACTGGACCTTCACACGAAGATCCTCAAGGAGCCGCTCCACATTGGCCAGCGCCAAGTCAGCGGGGGTCTTGTCTCGCTCCCCCCGCAAGAGGTCCAATGTCCTACCGATCTCCGCCAACATTGCGGATCGGGATAGCGGCCCCCTCACAGCACGCTCCTTCGCGCCTTCAGCAGGAACGCGTTGACCCGCTCGTAGTCGGGGACCTCCGGCAGCCGCGTCCCGCGGAACGCCTCGTCGAACGCCGCGTGGAGGAAGAGGCGCCACGCCTCGACCTCCGGCCACGGGATCTCCCCGCGGCGGATGGCGAGCAGGCGGTCGCGGTGCTCCCCCACCTGCACGCGCAGCTCCCCCTCGCGCAGGACGTCGATCCCCGAGAGCAGGAGCCGCAGAAGGTGCATGGCGTGCTTCCACTTGATGGCGCCGGTCGTGCGGAGGTCCTGCTCCAGCTTCTTGAACTGGGAGAGCGTGTACCCGTTGTAGGTCCGGTAGACCAGGCGCGAGAGGAACGCCCCGCGCATCCCGCGCATCTCCTCGGCCAGGGGCGAGGCAAACTCCACCTCGGGCGTGTAGAGGCACTCCAGCACGTTGGGGTTGGCCTTCAGCGCCAGGCGCAGGAACTTCCCCAGCTCCCAGTAGCACTCCTGGTTGTCGGGGTTCTCGATCTGCTCCGGCACCCCGTAGAGCGACCAGTGCAGGTCGGCGGGCGGGAGGTAGATGCCGCGGCGGTCGGTGTCCGAGGCCTCCGTCGCCAGCCCGAAGGCGCGGGAGCCCACGATGCAGCGGTAGATGACGTGGCTCTCGTGGAGACGGAAGTCCCCCAGCAGGTCCGGCGTCCCGCCCGTGTCGTCGGTGAGGGAGTGGCGCCAGATCCGCAGTTCCGCCCGGCGGAGCGTCGCCTCGGCCCCGTCCGGGAAGCGCACGCGGTAGCTGTGGGTCGCGTCGTCCGGGGCGGACACGATGGTCCCCGTGGCCCCGGAGGGGAGCTCCCGCCCGCCGCCGGCCACGCGGACCGCGACCCGGGCGACGACGCGCGTCCCCGTCGGCAGGATGGGCGGGAGGGAGCGGTCAGCCACGGGCGAACACCCCCATCTGCGTCGGCGGGCCGACGGCCGGGTCCTCGGGGCCGACGGGGAGAAGGCGCACCCGGTAGCCGTACTTCGCCGCGGCCGCCGCGGCCCACGCCCGGAACTCCGCCCGCGTCCACTCGAAGCGGTGGTCCTTGTGGCGGAAGGCGCCCGCGGGGAGGTTGGGGAAGCGGACGT
>CAZWGT010000127.1:0-4009 GCA_964633345.1 uncultured Planctomycetota bacterium | reverse complement strand
CGGACGTTGTACTCGGCGTTCGGCGTGGTGACGACCACGGTGCCGGGCCGCGCGCAGCCGAGGACCACTTGCTCGAGCGCGGCGACCCGGGACGGGTCCACGTGCTCGATGACCTCGAGGAGGGCCGCCGCGTCGAAGCCCTCGAGCCGGCGGTCCCGGTACGTGAGCGAGCCGTGCAGGAGTTCGATCCGCGCCCGCTTCATCGGCGCCATCGTGTCGAGGTGGAGGCGCCGGGAGGCCATCTCCAGGGCGCGCACCGAGGTGTCCATGCCGACGATCCTCTCGAAGGACTTCTCCTCGAGCAGCGCGCGCAGGAACCGCCCCTCCCCGCAGCCGAGGTCGAGGACCGTCTTCGCGCCCGACTCCCGGAGGACCGCCAGCGCCACGTCCACCCGCTGGTCCGACAGGCGGAGGGGCTTCTCGATGGCCGCCTCCGCCTCGGCCTTCCGGTCGGAGGCCGCCTCGACGTCAGGCTCTTCCTCCCCCACCAGGCGCGCCAGGGCGTCCCGCGTGAGGCGGCGCTGGTGGCGGAGGTAGCGGTCGACGATGGTCTCCCGCTCCGGGTGCGTGGAGAGCCACCCCTCACCGCGGGCGAGGAGCTTCTCCACCTCGTCCTTTCCGACCCAGTAGTGCTTGGCGTCGTCGAGGACCGGGATGAGCACGTAGAGGTGGGCGAGGAGGTCGGAGAGGCGCTTCGTCGCCGAGAGCCGGACCGTGTAGTAGGGGCTCTCCCCCCACTCGGGGAAGCGCGGGTCGAGGGGATGGCGGACGGCGTCCACGGCGTAGCCGAGGGGCTCGAATAGGCGCCGCAGGAACCCCGCTCCGCCGCGCGCCGGGACCACCGCCAGCGTCGCCTCCAGCGGGAGCGCCGCGTCCACGAGGTCCGGCCGGTCCTTGCACCGCCCCCCGAGCGCCGACCCGAAGACCCGGGACAGCACCACGCTCAGGAACGACGAGGCCGCGTAGGGCCGGTCGTTGACGTAGGGCTCGAGCGTCGGCCCCTCCGGCCCCCGGTCCCCGCGTCCGCGCACGAGGGCCACCGGGTCCACCTCGAGGAGCACCGCCGCCGTGCAACGCTCCTCCGTCGCCTCCGTGTAGAAGACCCGGACCTGCCCGAAGGGCAGTTCGAAGGTCTGCGCCCGGGAGGGGTTCTTGTGGAGCAGGAAACCGAGGTCGGTCGCGGGGCGGCGGGTAGTGGTGAGGGTAAGGAGCATGGCGGCACGCCTCCCGGGCATCCCCTTCCCCCCATGGCTCAGGGGGGAAGCCGCATCCTAGCAGGGTGCCCGAGGGACGCGTCCAACGTCGGGGGAGCGGCTCAACCGGCCCCCCCGCACCGCTCCGGCCCGGGGTACCGAGGGTCGTCCAAGGGATATCATCGGGAGCACGGGAACGGAGCCGTGGCCATGCAGGCAGGGTTGACCGGGTGGAGGCTGGTTCTGCGAACTGCGCTCCTCGGACTCGCGGCGCTCGCCCTCGTCTGCGGAGGCGTCCTTTCCTGGGGTGTCCACGTGATGTCCCGATTCGACCTGGACGGCGAGGCGGATTCGAAGCCGGACCCCCGGCACCTGGGCCACACCGACGTCTTCCTGGTGGACCCCGTCGACCAGGAGGTCCGGGGCCACGTCGTCGCCGACTACGACGGGCGGTTCTCGAAGGACCCGCGGTGGCCCGTCCGCCTCCGCGATGTCGAGGAGGAGATTCCCGCAGCCATCCGGGATGTCCGCGACCAGCTCGGCTTGGGGGATAGGCCCGTGCCCCCCTTCATGGTCCGCTTCCGCGACGACGAGCAGATGGGTTTCCCGATATTCATGAACACCTATCAGGAACTCCACGGGAACGAGGTGCGTCCCCTCATCGTCGTGGGAGTGGACTCTCTTCTCAACCGCGAGTGCAACATGGGGAATGCCCTGCGCCACGAGATCGCCCACTGCTGGCAGTTGGCGGCCCTGGGGGACGCGTTCTACGAACTTCCCTGCTGGGTCAAGGAGGGGATGGCCGATTGGGCGACGGGGAGGGGCGGAGATCGCCTCCGCGAGCTGTACGTCCTCGAGTGCGCGGACCCGGACCGTGATCCCTGCGCGAGACTCGTCAGCGGCCTCGAAGGCGGTCCCACCCGGAGGGAGTACGGCGAGTTCTACATGGCCTTCGCCTTCGTCGAGGGAACCCTCGGGAAGGGCGCCGTCCAGCAACTCGCGTCCGACCTGTTCACCAGCACGGCCTACCGGGTCAGCTTCGAGCGGATCACCGGGCTCCCCTTCCCGGAGTTCGAGCGCAAGGCCAGGTCATGGGCGGAGGAGCACGTACGGAAGGAACTGGCCGATCGCCCGGGCTACGTGGCAGGGAAGGCGGCGTTCCGGAAGGGGGAGTTCGAGGAGGCCGACAGGGCGTACTCCACCTACCTCGCTGGAGAAGGCACCCTACACTTCCGTCGGATCGCCCTCCTGGAACAGGCCGAGTGCCGCATCGAGGCGGAGGATGCGGCCGGAGCCAGGCGCCTCCTCGACCTGGCCGAAGCGGCGGAGCCCGCGGGGCCGCTCAACGACCGGATCCTCCATGCCCGGATCCGGGTCGCGAAAGTCGTGGAGGACTGGGCACAGGTGCAAGCGCTCTGCTACACCTTCATCGAGGACTTCGCCGGCAACAGCACGGATCGGACCCGGGATGTCCGGCGCCTGCTCCAGGAGTCCTGCGACAGGGGATCGAAGGCCGCCGCATCTCCGATGGCCCACCCGGCGCATGCGACCCCCTCGCCTGCGGCACCATCGACGGGCGGGAGCCGGTAGAGAGGAGACGGCGGATTGGATCGTCTTCCCCGACCGACCGCCAGCAAGCCGGACTTCTCCACGGAGAGTCACGGGTGCTCGGACGAGGTTTCGTCGGAGTCGAGGGCATGCTCCGGCCGCGGACCTGGCGGACAGAGGATGGGTAGGACCTGAACCGGCCGGCCCTCCCGTCCGCCCTGGCATTCATCGGGTGCCTCGTCGGCTCCCTCTATGCCACTCTCCTGCTCGGGTGCTACGCCCACGAGATCCTCGGGCACGGGCTGACGGCAGTCGCGGTGGGCGGCATCTTCGAGGGGTTCGCCGTCGGCCCCGCCGCCAACGGGTTCTGTACCTACTACGGAGTTCCCGAGCATCTCGGATGGGTCCCGCTCTGGTCAGGGATCGGCGTCAACCTCCTCTGCGGGTTGGCCGCCATCGGCGCCGCCTCCCGACGGAAGGCCATGGCCGGGCACACCGGCCTCGCCCTGCTGGCGGTCGGAACCGTCAACAGCGCGCAGGCCCTCGGATACAGCCTGCTGGGCGCCCTCTCGGGCGACGGAGACTCCGCCGCGCTGAAGTCCGAACTGGGCGGAGGGTCGCATGCGGTCGTGGTGACGCTCCTCGTGGCCGCCTATCTCGTCCTGCTCGACTGGGGGATCCGGCAACTCGCCCGCCTCGTGGATCACCAGTTCGCGCCCCCCGATCCAGACGCGAGGCGCCGGTGGTTCCTCGCCACGGTCCTCGCGCCCTTCGCGATCCTGGCCGTGGCCCGGCCTCCTTCGACCGTATTCAGCCCGACGGTGGACTGGGCGGCGCGGGCGGGACTCGTCCTGGTCATCGGGACATGGGGCTGGTGGCGAAGCGGAGCGCCCATGCCGGAACCGGAGTCGCGCCGCCCCGTGGGGTGGCGGGGCGCGACGGCGTGGCTGTCCGCGGCGCTGGCCCTCGGCGTGGTGACCGCTGTGTGGGCCTCGAAGGGCGTAGAGGTGGGGTAGGCACCATCGAGGCTACGGCCGATGCCATGAGAACGGGGCCGAGCCGATCGCGCCGGCCCTCCGCGGGCAAGCCGGGACGCCCGCGCTACTTCGAGCGCAGCCGCACTTTCACCGGACCCCTCGGCCCCTCGGGGGGCACGTTCACCTCGACCTCGGCGCCCTCGTAGCCCGGCGCCTCCACCTGAACCTTCGCGGGCCCGGCGACGACGACGAGCCGGCCGCGCGCCATGACGCCCTTGCCGCGGACGCCGC
>CAZWGT010000126.1:7766-10136 GCA_964633345.1 uncultured Planctomycetota bacterium | reverse complement strand
GGTCGAGGACGTACTCGGCGAGATCCGTCGGGAACCGGGCCAGCTGCGCCCGGGCGTCCCGGAGATCCCGGGCCGTCGCCAACCCCGCGGGGGCCCCGATCGCGATCCAGAACGCGTTCCCCTCGCCGCGGTGGAGTTCCAGGATCCGGCGCAGCGCCTCCTCCGCCCCCGCCCTCAGGCGCGGGTCGGCCGGCCGGCGGAGGATCGACGCCAGCGCCATGGCGCACATGTTCGGGACGTTGTAGTTCTCCTTCCCGAACACGCGGACGGTCGCGAAGGGCAGCGCCTCCGCCGCGCCCTCCCGGACGAGAACCTCGAGCCAGCGGCGGTGGCGCGGCTCCCCCGTGGCGCGGGCGGCGGCGTGGGCCACCCCGAGGGTGACCGCCGCGTTGACACCCACCGGGAGCCCCGCGACGCGCGGCCGGACGTCCCCGTAGGTGGTGGGGACCCCGCCCGCGTCCTCGTACACCCCGCCGCGACCGAGCAGCCGGTCGGCCACGGCGCCGAGGAGGCGCGCGGCCCGCGCGCGGCAGGAGGGCTCCTCGACGAGGTCGGTCACCGCGGCCAGCCCGTAGACGAGGCCGGCGAGCTGGTCCTTCGACAGGTCCCCGCGCCAGCGCCACCCCTCGAAGCCCGGCCCGCCGTCGCGCCACTGCTCCGGGTGGGGCTCGACCGGGACGAACCCCGCGGGGGCGGCGTAGCGGGCGAGCAGTCCCGGCTCCCCGGTCACCGCCGCCAGGGTCTCGAGGCCGCCGAGGAGGGTGCGCACGCGGCCGAGCGCCGCCTCCTCCCCCGTGGCCGCCCACCGCTCGCACTCCGCCCCGAGGAGGGCCCCGGTCCACGCGACGGTGTCGGCTCCGTAGGGGAAGAGGACGACGTCCCCGCGCACGCGGACCCGGTAGGAGAGCGCGCCCCAAGGCAGCAGGAACCTCTCGTCGAGGCCCCGCTCGAAGATCGCCGCCTTCTCCTCCAGCGGGGGGCCCGCGGGATCGGGGAAGGGGATGGGGGGTGCGGGAATCCCCGAGGGGACGGCGCACCCGGCCAGCAGGAGGGGCAGGAGGGCTCGGTGCATGGGATCCGCGAGGCATGGTACCCGCAACGGATTACACTCCGCGGATGACCCCGACCTCCCGCCCCCCGAAGGCCTCGGCCTACGCCCGCGCCGGCGTGGACATCGACCGGAAGATGGCCGCCATCGGCGCCGCCAAGGGGCTGTTCGCCTCGACCCACGACCGCAACGTGCTGGGCGGCATCGGCGGCTTCGGCTCGCTCTACCGCTACCGCCCGACGGGGATGAAGGACCCGCTGCTGTGCGCCTCGACCGACGGCGTCGGCACGAAACTCAAGATCGCCTTCGCCCTCGATCGCCACGGCACGGTGGGGCAGGACATCGTGAACCACTGCGTGAACGACATCCTGGTGCAGGGGGCGAAGCCGCTCTTCCTCCTCGACTACGTCGCCTCGGGCCGCCTGGAGCCGAAGGCGCTGCAGTCGCTCTTCGGGGGCCTGGCGAAGGCCTGCCGGGAGAACTCCTGCTCGCTCGTGGGCGGGGAGACGGCGGAGATGCCGGGGATGTACCCCGACGGGGAGTACGACCTCGCCGCGACGATCGTCGGCGTGGTGGACCGCAAGGACGTGCTGCCGCGGCCCGGGGTGAAGCCGGGGGACGTGCTGCTGGGCCTGCGCTCGACGGGCCTCCACACGAACGGGTACACGCTGGCGCGCAAGGCGCTCATCCGCTCGACGAAGGACTACCGGCGCCGCGATCCCGATCTCGGGGGGACGGTGGCCGACGCACTTCTGGCGGTGCACCGCTCCTACGCGCCGGTGCTGCTGCCGATCCTGCCGCGGCGGTGGATCAAGGCGATGGCCCACATCACGGGCGGGGGCTTCTACGACAACGTGCCGCGGGTGCTGCCGAAGACCTGCACGGCGGTCATCGACCCGGACGCGTGGGAGGTGCCGCCCCTGTTCCGCCTCATCTGCGCGAAGGGGAAGGTCTCGAAGGCGGAGGCCTACCGCGTGATGAACATGGGCATGGGGATGGTGCTCGTCGTCGCGCCGAAGGATGCGGACGCGCTCAGGCGCGCGCTCCACCTCCGCGGGATGGAGGCCCCCGTCATCGGGGAGATCCGCCGCGGGCGGGGGGACTGCGTCCTCAAGTCGTGAGCGTCCTCGTCTCCCGGACCGCCGACCACGCCCGGGCGCTCTACCCGCTGCTCGCCGGGACGGCGGTCTGCGACACCCTCGTATGGGACGGTCCGGAATCCCTCGAGTCCTTCGTCGCCACGTATGCCGCGCCCCCCGGCGATTCCTCCCACCGCCACTTCACCATCCTCGGCGGGGGAGTCCCGGTCGGTTCCCTCTCGA
>CAZWGT010000126.1:0-7666 GCA_964633345.1 uncultured Planctomycetota bacterium | reverse complement strand
TCCCACCGCCACTTCACCATCCTCGGCGGGGGAGTCCCGGTCGGTTCCCTCTCGATCCGCCCCGGTTTCCAGCCTCAGAGGGGGGACATCGGCTACTGGGTCGGCATCCCCCATCAGCGCAAGGGTTATGCGACGGCGGCGGTGCGCGGGGCCCTTCGTATCGGCTTCGCCGACATGGGGATGGAGAAGATCGAGGCCTGCGCCTTCGTCGGCAACCTCGCCAGCCGGGGTGTCCTCGAGAAGTGCGGGTTCCGGCAGGAGGGCCTGACCCGCAAGGCCATCCTGAAGCGCGGACACTGGCTCGACGAGTGGGTGTTCGGGATCACGAAAGAGGAGTGGGAGGCCCGTGAGTAGTCATTGGGCGGGCTTCCTTGGCCTCGTCGTACTCCTCACCGGCTGCCAGGGGAAGCCGGCCATCCCGGCGTCGGCGCGTTACGCGACTGCCTCGGCCGTGGTCGACGGCACGGTCTACATCGTCGGCGGCATCGAGCGCACTGGAGGGAAGGACCGCACCGTCGGGACCCTGGAGGCCTACGACCCCGGGGCCCGCCGGTGGACCGCCTGCGCGCCGATGTCCACGCCGCGCGCCTTCGCGGCGGCGGCGGCCCTCGGCGGGAAGGTGTTCGTCCTCGGCGGCCTCGATTCCTCGGGGAAGCCCCTGGACACGTCGGAGTGCTTCGACCCGCGCACCGGCGCTTGGACCCCGTGCCCGCCGATGGGGTTCGCCTCGAGCCGGCTGGCAGCCGCGAACCACATGGACCACGGCATCTCCACGGCCGGCGGTATCGACGCGTCCTCGACCGACTCCGTCCGGGCGCGCTTCTTCATCCCGGGGGAGAACGTCTGGCGGGACTGGCCCGTGCTCCGGACCGCCCGCCATGGCCTGGCGCTCGTGGACGCCATGGACGGCACCGAGCGCATCTTCGCCGTCGGGGGATACGGCGCGGACGGGCCCCTGCCCACCGTCGAGGTCTTCGGAGTCGGTCCATCCGGCAAGTCGGGGCTCGACCGCAAGCCGCTGCAGGTGTACGACTGGCGCCCCGGCCCCTCGATGGCGGTCCCCCGCGGTTTCTTCGGCCTGGCGACCGTCGGCCGGCGCGCCTACGCCGTCGGCGGACGATGCAGGGAGATCCCTCCGACCGAGGTCCTCGACCTCGACGACGTCGCGGCCGGCTGGAAGAAGGCGGCCCCCCTCCCGAAGGACCTCTGCCGGTTCTCGATGGTGGCGTGGAACGGCCGCCTGCTGGTCTTCGGCGGGGAGACGGACTTCGGTGCCTCCGTCAACACCGAGGTCCTCGAGTACGACCCGGCCGCCGACCGCTGGTCGGTGCGGTAGCCTCCAGCCCCGCCCGCCCCCGGCCGATGGATCCTCCACGGGGAAGGTCCGTCCCCGGGGAGGCCGCCCCTTGAGCCCGTCCGCCACGCTCTCGACCCTCGCCCGGCCCGGCAAGATCCTCGCCGTGGGGCGGAACTACGCCGCCCACGCGAAGGAGATGGGGGGGGCGCCGACCGAGGCGCCGTTCTTCTTCCTGAAGGCCCCCTCCTCCGCGGTGGGGAACGGGGACCCCATCGTGATCCCCTACGACGTCGAGGGGGAGGTCCACCACGAGGCGGAGCTGGCCGTCATCATCGGCCTCGAGGGGCGGCGCATCCCCGAGGAGCGCGCCCTCGACCACGTCCTCGGCTACTGCTGCGCCAACGACGTCACCGCGCGCACCGAGCAGAAGGCCCTCATCGAGCGCCGCCTCCCGTGGTTCGGCGGCAAGAACGCCGACACCTTCGTCGCCCTCGGCCCCGGCCTGACCCTCCGCGACTCCGTCGGCGACCCCGGCGACCTCCGCATCCAGTGCTTCGTGGACGGGGAGTGCCGCCAGGACGCCCGCACCTCCGCCATGGTCCACGGCGTGGCCGCCCTCATCGCCGCCGCGTCGAGGCGCCTCACCCTCGAGGCGGGGGACATGATCCTCACCGGCACCCCGGCCGGCGTGGGTCCCATCCGCCCCGGCCAGACCGTCGAGGTCCGCATCGAGGGCCTCGGCTCCCTCGTCAACCCCGTCGTCGCCGAGGAACGGCCCGCGTGAGACCCGCCTGGCTCGTCCTCGGTCTCCTCGCCGCCGGCGAGGGGAGGCCCCTGCGTCCCGCGGAGGCCGCCGCCATCGACTTCGCCCTCCCGGCGGCGGCGGAGGCGTGGCTCGGCGCGGAGTTCGAGCCCCGCCCGGGGATCCCGATCGTGCGGTCGGTCGCTCCCGGCAGCCCCGCCGAGGGGGCGGGGCTGCGCCCCGGGGACGCGCTGGCCGCCGTGGCCGGCGTCGAGCCCCCCGACGCCATCGCCGCCGCGTGGATGGTCCGCCTCCGCACCCCCGGGGAGAGGGTCCCCCTCCTCTTCCGCCGGGAGGGGATCCCGTTCCGCACCGAGGCGACCCTCGACCGCCGGCCCGGCGAGGGGGCGTTCTTCCGCGGGCGCGTCTTCCGCCTCGCCGTCGTCCCCCTCTCCCTCGACGACCTCCCGCGCCCGGCCGTCCCCTCCGACGGGGACCTCGACCGGCTGTACTTCGGCCGCGGCGAGCGGAGCCTCCGCGACTACTACCGCGACCAGTCCTTCGGCGCCCTCGACGTCGTCGGCCGCCTCTTCCCGACGGTGGCGGTCCCGGCGAAGCGGGCCACGTTCGCCCGGCAGCCCATGGGGGCCGGCCCCGACAGCCTCTACGACCGCGCCCTCAGGGCCCTCCACGCCCGCGACGGGGACGGGGCGCTCCGCTCCTTCGACGTGATCTCCTTCCTCTACCCCGGCGAGGTCGCCTCCCCGCCCCGGCGGGGGATGTGGCCCCACCGCGCCACCATCCGCGTCGGCGGCCGCCTCCTTCCCTACTTCGTGAAGAACGTCCCCGGGGGGGGCCCGGATCCCATCGGCGTCCACTGCCACGAGTTCGGCCACCTCCTCGGCCTCCCCGACCAGTACGGCGTCGCCCACCGCACCGGGGCGGGGGACTTCTGCCTGATGGCCATCGGCCACCGCGGCGGCGGGAGCGCCGGCGCGGCCCGCCCCTTCGGCCTGTGCGCGTGGTGCCGCACGGCGCTCGGCTGGACGCGGCCCGTCCCCGTGGACCCCTTCCGCCAGCAGGACCTCGCCCTCGCGCCGCTCCACGCCGCGGGCCCCGGGGAGATGTTCCTCGTCCCCGGCCTCCGCGACGGGGAGGCGTTCCTCCTCGAGAACCGCGGCGGCGCGGGGTGGGACGAGGACCTTCCGGGAGGGGGGCTGCTCGTCTGGCGGGTGGGCGGCTCGGCGGACGACCCGGACCTCGATCTCGTCGAGGCCCACGGCATCCGCGCCCCCGACGCCTCGCTCCTGCGGCCCGACGCCGTCCCCTTCCCGGCCCGGGGCCGCGACGCCCTCACCGAGGAGACCCACCCGGGACGGGCGGGGGTCCTGCGATTGTCGCGCATCGTGAGACACCCCGACGGCGCCGTCACGTTCCGGATCGGCGATCCCGCGCCCGCGAGCGCCCCGCCGCCGGAGACCGCCGCCGCCGCCACCGACGCCGAGGGCTTCGCCCTGCTCCCCGACCCGATCACCGGGGAGACCGTGCGCGTGTTCATGGGCCCGCCGGAGCACACCCCGGCCCGGGACGCCGCCGAGGTCGAGGCGGGGGAGCCGGTCGCGGGGGACTGAACCCTACTTCCGTTTCCTCGATCCGGTCCAGTCCGGGGGCGGGGCGGGGACCTTCGAGTCCGGCCCCGGGGGTGGGAACGCCGCACGGGGAACCGGGGGGGTGCCGGGTTCGCCGCTCTCCGCCACGCCCTCCACCCGCTGCCACATGACGCCCTTCGGGAGCGCCGCCAGGGAGCGGAGGACCTCGGGGGCGCCCGTCTTCGGCCACGCCACCACGCAGAACCCCCGTCCCGCCTCGCCCGCGGATTCCCCGCCGGGGGCGGCGAGCCATCCGTCGCGGGCCGGGAGGAGCACGGTCATCCAGTAGGCCCCGCGGCCCCAGGTCCCGGCGGCCGGGGCGGGGGTCCACCCCGCGGGCGGGACGGCGGGGCGGCGGTGGGGGGGGCCCGCGGCCTCCAGGGCGTCGGCCAGGGCGCCGATGGCCTGGATCGCCTCCTTCTCCGCGGCGGCCGCCTCCCGCGCCGCCGGGAGCGGCTTGACGATCCACAGGGCCATCCCCGCGAGGACGAGCAGGATCGCGGCCTCCAGGATCCCGAAGGGGAATCGCCACCGCTGGGCCATGGCGGAAGGGTAGCGGGCGGATAGGATCTCCACCATGGAGAAGGAAGCGGGCCTCTCCTGGTGGCGGGCGCTCCGGGCCGCGCGCCCCACGCCCGCGGGATGGGCCCTTCACTACGCCGCGGGACTGCTGCTGTTCGCCGCCCTGGTGGACGGCGCCCCGGCCCTGTTCGCCGGCGCCTCCCTCCTGCTCTCCCTCTCCCTCGTGGGGTACGTCGGCTCGGCGTGGGCGGCCCGGTCGCTCACGGTCTCCTGGGACTGCCCCGCGCGGGTCTTCGCCTCCGAGGAGTTCCCCCTCCGGATCACCGTCGCCAACCGCGGCCGCCGCGCCGTCGCCGGGATCGAGTTCTTCCCCACCGGCTCGACGAAGGACTCCCCCCCCGGCGCCGTCCTCGCCCGCGTGCCCGCCGGGGGCTCCGCCTCCCTCGACCTCGCCACCCGGGTCCGCCACCGCGGCCGCCACCACCTGGTCGCCCCCCGGATCGTCACCGGCTGGCCCTTCGGCCTCTTCCACGCCACCCTCCTCCTCGACGAGGATCGCGTCGTCCTCGCCTACCCCCGGCGGGTGCCGGTCCCCGCGCGGGCGCTCCGCTCCCGATCCCCCGAGGTCTCCGTGCGCGAGGTGGCCGCCGCGGTGCCCCGGGGCGGGGAGCTGCTGCGCGGGGTGCGGGGCTGGGCGCCGGGGGACGCGCCGCGGGCCATCGCGTGGCGCGCCTCGGCCCGCCACGGGCGGCTCCTCACGCGGGAGTTCGAGCGCGAGGACGCGGGGCGGGCGATCGTCGCGGTGGACGCCGACCCCCGGGACCTCGCCGCCCCGGCGTCGGTGCGGGCCGACGCCGTCGAGCGGGCCTGCTCCCTGGCGGCGAGCCTGGTGCTGCGCCTGCGCGCCGAGGGGCGCCGCACGTCCCTGGCCGTCTTCGCGCCGGAGCCCCTGTTCCTCGGCTCCGTGGGGGGAACGAGGGCCCTCGGCCGGGCGCTGGAGATCCTGGCCCTCCTCGAGCCCCCGGGGCGGAAGGACCCGCGGAGGGACCCGCTCTCCCTCGTCCCGGCCGCCTCCCTCCGCGGGGCGCGGGTGCTCCTCGTGAAGGCGGCCATCGGAGCTCCGCGTTCGGAGCGGGGCCCGAACGGATCCGAGGTGATCACCCTGCCTTCGCTCCGCGCGACGTTCCGCCCGGAGGAGCCGCGGTGACGCGCCGGATCCTCCAGGCCTGCCTGGTGGCCGCCTCCGCGACGGATGTCCTCGTCCGGGACCCCTGGCCGTCGGCGGCGATCGTCCTGCCCGCGTGCCTCCTGCAGGTCCGCCCCGGGCTCCTCCCGTCCCGCGGACGGCTGGTGGACGGCGCGGCGGCGGCCCTCGTCCTGTGCGTGGCCCTGCTGGCGCGGGAGACCGGGGGCCCCTGGCTCCTGCTCCTCCTGCCGGCGATCCTCCGCTCCCTCGGGGCCGCGGACCTCGCCCGCGATCGCGGGACCGTCCGGGACGCGACGATCCTCGCGATGGCGGTGCTCGCCTTCGAGCAGAGCCCGGCGTCCCTGGCCGGCGCGGCGGCGGCGACCCTGCTGCTCGCCCTCCTCCTCCCGCGGCTGCAGGCGGAGCGGCTGGCGGCCGTCGAGGGCCGGGGGGAACCCGTCCCGTACGGGGCCGCGTGGACCGTGCCCGTCGTCGCAGCGGTGGCGGCGCTGCTGTTCCCCGTCCTCACGGTCCTCTCCGATCGCGGCGCGGACGAGGGGAAGGCTTCCCCGGTCCTCGGGGAGCGGCGGGGCCGTCGGGGAGGGACGGGGACGGGGGAGCCGGGCGGCTCGGCCGCGATCACCGCGGCGCGGCGGGTCTCCATCGGCGACATCGGCCGCCTGCAGCGGGACCTGCGCCCGGTGCTGGAGATCACGGTCCTGCGCGGAGGCCGGCCCGCCGACGCCGAGGATCTCGGCCCCCTGTTCCGCAGCGGCGCCCTCGAGGAGTTCGACGGCACCACGTGGGAGAGCCGCGGCGGGCGATCCGTCACGCTCCGCCCCCCGGCCGGCGCCCTCGCCCCGCTGCCGCGCCGCCGCCTTCCGAAGGGGGAGTCGGTCGAGCAGCGCCTGCGCTTCCTCGCCGGCGGCTCCGACGCGCTGTTCTGCCTCGGGATGCCCACCGCCGTGGGCGGGGACGGGGCGCGCGCGGGGATCCTGCTCATCCCGCGCGGGGAGGTCCGCACCGAGGAGGCCTACGCCGAGGGCGCGGTCTTCACGATCCGCTCCTTGGCCGTCCCCGGGGAATACGCGCCGGTGGACGGCGAGGACCTCTCCGGGTCCCGCCGCGCGCGCCTGCTGGCGGTGCCGCCGGACCACGAGCGGGCCTCGGCGCTGGCCCGAGGCGAGCTGGGGGCGTCGGCGGGCCTGACGGGGACGGCGCTGCTGTCGCGGATGGAGTCGTTCCTCGCGCGGCGCTGCCGCTACTCCCTGGACATCGCCCCGGCGGGGGAGTCCACGCCGGTGGAGGCGTTCCTCTTCGACGCCCGCCGCGGACACTGCGAGCTGTTCGCCTCGGCGGCGGCGGTGATGCTGCGCTCCCTCGGCGTGCCGGCGCGCGTCGTCGTCGGCTTCCGCGGGGGGCTCTTCGAGCGGGCCGCGGGCCGCTACACGCTCCGCGGCGCCGACGCCCACGCGTGGACCGAGGCCTGGTTCGAGGAGACCGGCTGGGTCACCTTCGACCCGACCCCCTCCTCCGATCCCCTGCGCCCCGACGCCCCCGAGGCGGTTGACGGGGAGGGCGCGGGCGGTCCCCCGATCGCGGGCCTCCTCGATCGCGTGCTGCGCTTCGACGGGGCGGCGGGGCGGCGGATGATCGCCGGCGCGGGGGCGCTGGTGGCCGCGATCTGGACGAACACGATCGCGGGGCCCGACCGCGGGATCGGCATTCCGCTGCTCGTCGCGGGCCTCCTGCTCCTCGGCGTCGGGCTCCTCCTCCGCGGCCGGGCTCCGGCCGCCGCCGCGGCGTCCCCCGCGCGTTCGGCCCCGCCGCCCCCGCCGCCCCCCGAGGCGTGGGCCCTCCTCCTCGATCGCCTGTCGGCCCTCGGCCTCCGCCGCGGCCCCGCGGAGACGGGACTGGAGTTCGCCGCGCGCGCACGGGCGGCGGGGGTCCGGCCGGCGGAGTCCCTCGACCGTCTCGCGGCCGCCTACGCGGAGGAGAGGTTCGGGGGGCGCCCGCCGACCGGGGCCGCCCGGGGCGAACTCCGCGCCCTGGCCGCGCTCGTTTCCGTACCCTAGGGGGATGGAACCCCGCGAGGCCGCCCTCCACGTCGCCCGGCGCCTGCGCGCCTCGGGATTCCGGGCCTTGCTGGCCGGGGGGTGCGTGCGGGACGGGCTCCTCGGCGTGGAGCCGAAGGACTTCGACGTCGCCACCACGGCCCGGCCCGAGGAGGTAGAGGCCCTCTTCGAGCGCGTCGTCCCCATCGGGAAGCG
>CAZWGT010000125.1:0-10140 GCA_964633345.1 uncultured Planctomycetota bacterium | reverse complement strand
CCTCGACTCCCAGATTCGGAAGATGCGCTCGGAGCTGGAGGAGAAGCCCCGCCTCCTGGGCGCGGAGAAGAAGCAGCTCGACGACGCCCGGGCGGCCCTGGCCGAGGCGGAGCGGAAGGCCCGGGACGCCCAGAAGGCCGCGGACCGCAAGGAGCTGGACGTCCGGACGAAGGAGGAGGCCATCAAGAAGCTCGACGGCCAGCTCAACGGGGCGACCTCCAACAAGGTCTACGGGGATCTCCTCCTCAACATCAAGAGCCAGCGGATGGACATCGAGAAGATGGAGGAGGCGATCCTCGGGATGATGGACGAGGTCGAGGCCCTCGAGGCGGACGTGGAGAGGGCCCGCGTCGTCCTGCGCAACGCCGAGGAGGAGTTCAAGGAGGCGGAGAAGGTCCTCCGGGCGCAGTCGAAGGAGGTCGAGGAGAAGCTCGCCCAGAAGCAGGGGATCCGGGACCTGCTGGCCTCCGAGGTGGACCCCGAGGTGCTGGGGATCTACGATCGCGTCCGCGAGGCCCGCAAGGGGGTCGGGATCACCGCCGTCGAGGTGGACGCCGAGGGGAGCCACTTCTGCTCCTCCTGCCAGATCAACATCACCCTGCAGGACATCAGCGTGGCCATGGGCGGGGAGAAGATCGTCCAGTGCAAGTCCTGCAACCGGATCCTCTACGTGGCCTCCCTCCCGGAGAAGGCGGAGGGGGAGGCGGGGGCGTAGCGGCGGCGCCGGGTCGCGGGGCGGCCGCCCCCGGTCACACCTCGGCGGAGGGGACGGCCGGTGATTTCTGGCCGTCGGCGCGGGAAATCAACCCCTCGTCGTCGAGGATGGTGATCTCCCTCGAGGAGACCCGGATGAGCCCCTCCGCCGCGAGCCTCGTGAGGGACCGCGCGATGGTCTCCGGGGCGACCCCGAGGAGGGCGGCCAGCTCCCGGCGGCGCAGGGGCATGATCACGCGGTTGGGCCCCATGCGCGGCAGGCGCCCGTCCACGAGGAAGCTCGCCACACGCTCGATGGCGGTGTTGGTCCCCAGGCCCCGCAGGCGCTCCCCTTCGCGGTCCACCACGCAGGAGAGGTGATCGACCATGCCGGTGGCCACCTCGGCGTTCGAGGTGAGGAGCCCCTTGAACTCCTTCAGGGAGCCGTAACATGCCGTCAGTTCAGTGATTGCGACAGTGTCGAATGTCGTTCTCCGGCCGAAGACCCCGCCCAGTCCGACGAGGTCCCCCGGTCCCATGAGGTCCACGATCCGGGGGTGGCCGTGGGGGCCGAGGCCGACCATCTTCACGAGCCCTTCCTGGATGGCATAGACCCCGTCGGGGAGCTCCCCCTCCCGGGCGAGGATGGAGCCCGCCGGGAAGCGGCGCTTGCGCATCACGCACAGGGTCTGCTCCATGACGTCCGGCGGAATCCGGGAGAGGAACCCCTTCCGGCGCTGCGCGCAGTCGGGGCAGGTCCTGGGATGCGTGGTCATGCCTTGACGCCAAGCAAAGAGGATGCCGCCGGGGCCGTGACGCCCGTCAAGGTCCCCGTTGGTCACGCCGCCGCGCCCCCGTCCCTCCCCCCATGGCACCCCGGGTCCTCCGCATCGCCTTCCCCGTCCTGTGCCTGGCGGCCGTCGGCGGGATCCTGCTCGTCCCCGCGCTCCGCCGGGACCGGTCCGGCGGCGGCGCCGCCGCGCCCTCCCCGATCCAGCGGGTCCCCGCGGATCCCGGGGATCTCTTCGTGGACGTCACCGCGGACTGCGGGATCGACTTCGTCCACCGCGTCGCCGACGGGCACATGGACAACGTCGTCGAGGCGGCCGGCGCCGGCGGGGCGGTGCTCGACGTCGACGGGGACGGGTGGATGGACGTGTTCCTCGTCCAGTCGGCGTGGGTCGAGGGCCTCTCCCGCGGCGAGCGGCCCCCCGCCGCGGCGGGGGGGAACCGCCTCTTCCGCAACCGGGGGGACGGCACCTTCGAGGACGTGACGGAGCGGGCCGGGATCGCCGGCGGCGGCTGCGGGGTCGCGGCGGCGGCGGCGGACTACGACGGGGACGGCCGGACCGATCTCTTCGTCGTGAACGTCGGTCCCGACGTCCT
This sequence comes from uncultured Planctomycetota bacterium, assembly GCA_964633345.1. Classification (GTDB taxonomy): domain Bacteria; phylum Planctomycetota; class JAJSAM01; order JAJSAM01; family JAKLKS01; genus CAZWGT01. Next base: position 8,061 of record CAZWGT010000125.1, on the reverse strand, counting down.
GTGGCGCAACCGCGGCGACGGGACCTTCGAGGACGCCACCGCGCGGGCCGGCGTCGGAGACCCCCGCTGCGGGGCGGGGGCGGCCTTCTTCGACGCCGACGGGGACGGTCGTCCCGACCTCTACGTCGCCAACTACGTGGACTTCGACCCGAAGTACCGCCTCTACTACCCGCCCGACGGCTTCCCGGGGCCCCGGGCCTACGAGGCCGCGCCCCACTCGCTCTGGCGCACCCGGGGGGACGGGACCTTCGAGGACGTGCCGGCCCGGGCGGGGATCCCCGCCCCGGGGGGCCGGGGGATGGGAGTGACGCCGGCCGACCTGGACGGCGACGGGGACCAGGACCTCTACGTCGCCAACGACGCCACGGCCAACTGGCTGCTCCGCAACGACGGCGGCCTGCGCTTCACCGACGCGGGCCTGGAGTCCGCCACCGCCTACGGGATGCAGGGGGAGGCCACGGCGGCCATGGCGGGGATCGCGGCGGACTACGACGGGGACGGGCTGACGGACCTCTTCGTGTCCGACGCGACCTACGGCTCCCTGTTCCGCAACCTCGGGGGCCTGCGCTTCGCCGACCGGGTCTTCGCCTCCGGCCTCGCCGCGGCCCGGGCCCAGAGCCCGGCGTGGGGCTCGGCATGGATCGACGCCGACGACGACGGCGACGAGGACCTCTTCGTCGTCAGCGGCGACCTCCACCACGAGGTGGGCCGCGAGGACTTCCTGTTCGAGAACCGGGGGGACGGGACGTTCCGGGACGCCTCCGCCGAGGGAGGGGCCTGGTTCCGCCAGGCCCGCAACGGCCGCGCCTGCCTCCCCGGGGACTTCGACGGGGACGGCCGGATGGACGTGGTCCTCACCGGGGTCGGCGAGCGCGCGACCCTCCTCCGCGGAAGGCCGGCGAAGGACCGCTCCTGGCTGGCCGTCTCCCTCGCCGGGCTGCCGCCGAACACGGCGGGGCTCGGCGCGCGGGTCACGGTGGTCGCCGGGGGGCGGTCGCGGGTCAAGGAGGCGAACGGGAACCCGGTCTACCTGGGACAGGGGGACCCGAGGCTCCACTTCGGGCTGGGGGAGGCGGAGGTCTGCGACTCGATCGAGGTCCGCTGGGCCGGGGGCGGGACGACGACCCTCCGGGACGTGAAGGCGCGGCGGACCCTCGTCGTCCGCCAGGAGCCGGCGCGGTGATCGGGGCGAGGATCGCGATCGGGATCGCCGCCGCCGCCCTCGCGGCCGCCGGCGCCGGCGCCCTCCGGCGGGGCGGGACGCCCGAATCCGGGCCGCCTCCGGCGGCTCCGGCCGTCGTCGTCTTCGTGTCGGCCCCGGTGACGGGCCGCGACCCGGCCCCGGGCCGCGCCGTCCCGGGGAGCCGGATCGCGGCCGCCCCCCTCGACGGGCGGGGGCCGGTCCGGGTCCTCTCGGCGGGCTTCGCCGCGGCGTCCTCCCCGCGGGTCTCCTTCGACGGGAAGGAGGTCCTGTTCGCGGGCCGGAGGGAGGAGGGGGAGCGGGATTCGATCTGGGCCGTCCGGGCGGACGGGAGCGGCGCCCGCCGCGTGGCGGGGGGAGGGAGCGGGGACTGCGGGGCCCCCGCCCTCCTCCCCGACGGACGGGTCGCGTTCACCCGGGACGGGGCGCTCTTCACCGCCTCCCCGGACGGGACGGACGAGCGCCGCCTGACCCAGTTCGTCGGCGGCGCCGACCTCGACCCGGCGGTCCTGGCCGACGGACGCGTGCTCTTCGCCCGGGACGCGGGCGAGGGCACCCTCCTGCTGGCCGTCCACGCCGACGGGACCGGCGTCCACGCCTTCCACGGGCCGGGCCTGCCTCCGCGGCGGATCCGCCGCCCGCGGGAGGACGGGGGACGCGCGGTGTGGGCCGTGGCGGACGGCCGCGTCGTGCGGATCGACGCGCGGCGGCCCGAGCGGGCGGCCGCCGACGGCGCCCCCGGCCTCGAGGGGACGGTCGCCGCCGCCGAGCCCCTCCCCGGCGGTGCCCTCCTCGTCTCCGTGCGGCCGGGCACGGGGCGCGCCTCCTTCGGCCTCCGGGTGCTCGGGCCCGCCGGCGCGGTGGTGGCCGACGACCCGGGCCGGGACGAGGTCGATCCCGTCCTCCTCGCCCCCTCGCCGCGGCCGAAGGGCCACCTCTCCGTGGTCCTGCCGGACGGGGACCGCGGGAGGATCTACTGCATCGACGCCCGCCGCACGGCCCGGGGGATCGAGTCCCCGGTCCCGGCGCGGATGAGGGTCCTCGAGGCGGTCCCCGGCGGCGAGCGGCTCCTCGGCGAGGCGCCCCTCGAGGCCGACGGCTCCTTCTACGCCGAGGTGCCCGCGGACCGTCCCCTCCGCCTCGAGGCGCTGGACGAGGAGGGCCGCGCCATCCGCGGCTCGGGGTTCGACTTCTGGGTCCGCCCCAACGAGATCCGCGCCTGCATCGGGTGCCACGAGGACCCCGCGACGGCCCCCCCCAACGTCCTGCCCGCGGCCGTGCGGCGCGAGCCCGTGGACATGGTGGCCCGGTGAGGCGCCCCGTCCGGATCCTCCTGGCGGCCGCCGCCGGCGCGGCGATCCTCGCCGTCGGCGCCCGCCTGGCCGCCTTCGCCCACGTCCGGAGCTTCACCCGGGACGGCGCACCGGCCGACCTGGACTGCGGGCGGTGCCACGGGGACTGGTCCCTGTTCTGGAAGGGGCCCCAGCGGGAGCGCCACCCCGACCCCCGGGGCATGGCCCTCACCGCCGACGGCCGGACCCTCGTCGTGGCGTGCGAGGGGACCGACTCCGTCGCCCTCGTGGACGCCGGCTCGGGACGCGTGCGGGCCGACGTGCCGTTCCCCGCCGGCGCGATGCCCCACGGGGTGGCCGCCTCCCCCGACGGGAGGACGATCTTCGTCTCCCTCCGCGGCCGCGGCACGGTGGCCCGGGTGGACGCCCGCTCCCTCGGCGTGCGGGAGAGCGGCCCGGTCGGCCGGGCCCCGTGCGGCATCGCCCTGGCCCCCGACGGGCGCACCCTCGTCGTGGCGAACGCCGAGTCCGGGGACGCCGCCCTCCTCGACGCCGCCACGCTGGAGGTGACGTCCCGCCTCCACGCCGGCCGGGAGCCGTTCCGCGTGGCGGTCTCCCCCGACGGACGGTTCGCCCACGTCGTGAACCGCATGACGGAGATCCACGGGACCTTCGACCTTCCCGTCTCCGAGGTCACCGTCATCGACCTCGCCCGGAGGAGCGTGGCGGCCCGCGTGCCGCTCCCCTCCGCCCACCTCTCCGAGGGGATCGCCTTCCTCCCCGACGGCTCCCGCTCCGCGGTCCCCCTGGTGCGGGTGCGCAACCGCCTCCCGATCTCCCAGGTCGCGCGCGGGTGGGTGATGTCGGGGGGGCTGGCCCTCGTGCCCGCCGACGGCGGGGGGGAGGCGGCGCTGCTCCCGACGGACGACATGGACCGGTGCTGGTCCGACCCCGCGGGGATCGCCTTCGCCGGGGACGGGAGGGCCTTCCTCGCCGCCGCCGGGGCCGACGCGGTCTCGGTGATCTCCGTCCCCCGCCTGCTCGCCGCGGCGGCGGCGCCGCCCCCCGCGGACGGCGGGGACCGGATCGACCGCATGGACCTCGCGGCCGACTACGTGGAGGCGCGGCTGGCCGTCGGCGCCGACCCGAGGGAGGTCCTCGCCTCGGCGGACGGGCGCCGCGTCTTCGTCGCGGAGCGCTGGGACGGGACGGTCGCCATCCTCGACGCCGCGGACGGGAGGGTGATCTCCCGCGCCGACCTCGGCGGCCCGGAGGGGGAACCCTCGCCGGCGCGCCGCGGGGACCGGGTCTTCCACGCCGCCTCGGTCACCTTCCAGTCCGGGTTCTCCTGCCGCTCCTGCCACCCCGACGGCCACCAGGACGGCCTCGTCTACGACTTCGAGACCGACGGGCCGGGCCGCAACCCCGTGGACAACCGGAGCCTCCTCGGGATCCGCGGCACCAACCCCTTCAAGTGGACCGGCCTCAACCCGGGGCTGGCCGACCAGTGCGGCCCCCGGTTCGCGAAGGTGCTCACCCGCGCCGACCCCTTCCCGGCCCGGGACCTCGCCGACCTCGTGGCCTACATCGAGTCCCGCCCCGCGCGGGCGGGCAGCGGGTCGAGGGCGGCCGCTGTGGAGAGGGGGAGGGCCGTCTTCTTCCGGACGCGGACCACGGACGGGCGGGAGATCCCCGAGCGCGACCGCTGCAGCACCTGCCACCCGGCCCCCCTCTACACGAACCGACGGTCCGAGGACGTGGGGACCCGGGGCCCCCTCGACTCCGGGAGCGCCTTCGACACGCCCCACCTCGTCGGGGTCGAGGGATCCGCGCCCTTCCTCCACGACGGGAGGGCCCGGACGCTCGAGGAGATCTGGACCCTCTTCAACCCCCGCGACCGCCACGGCATCTCGAACGACATGAGCAAGCAGCAGCTGAACGACCTGGTCGAGTTCCTGAAGACCCTCTGAGAGGAGACGGACCATGACGACGCGCGCCGCCCTCGCCGTGATGATCGGGGCCGGCCTCGCCTCCGCGTGCGGGCCCGCGGACGCCGTGACCGGCGATCCGGCCGTGGACGCGAAGGCCGCGGAGCGCCCGGCCCGCGTCGAGCGCCAGGCGCCCTCCGTCGAGCGCCCCCCCGACGGGGGCCTCGTGTACGACCGGTGGGAGACCATCGGCGTCGAACAGGGCCTGCCGGCCCGGAAGGTCCTCTCGGTGCTGTGCGAGCCCGACCGCGTCTGGGCCTGCACCGAGAACGGGCTGGCCGAGATCCGGGACGGGAAGGTCTCCCGGGTCTGGGGGACGGCGGACGGCCTCGCCCACCGCGTGGTGACCTCCTGCGTGCGCAGCGCGGCGACCGGGGACCTCTGGGTGGGGACCTTCGGCGGCCTCTCCCGCATCAGCGGGGGGAAGGTCTCGACCTGGCGCCAGACGACCAGCGGGCTCATGAACGACGTCGTCTACGGGGTCGAGGCCGAGGGGGCGCGGGTGTGGGCCGCCACGGCGGCGGGGCTGTCGTGGTTCGAGCCGGCGGCCGACCGCTGGGGGGTCTACGACCACAACAACGCCACCTTCCACGAGCCGTGGATCTACGCCGTCTCCGCGGGGGACGGGGAGATGTGGATCGGCGTCTGGGGCGGGGGGATCGTCTCCTTCGACCCGTCCACGGAGAAGTGGAGGGAGTTCAAGGACCCCGACGGCGAGATGGAGGTCGAGCTGGTGCCCGACGACGGGCCCATCCACGTCATCACCTCGGGCCTCTCCTACTCCGAGGGGGCCCTCTGGCAGTCCACCTACTTCGGCGCCTCGCGCTACGCGGGGGGGAGGTGGCGCTCGTGGCTCCAGAAGGACTCCGGGCTGCCGAGCGACTTCGTCAACGCGGTGAAGGCCCGGGGCCGCTGGGGCTTCTTCAGCACCGACAGCGGCCTCTGCCAGACCGACGGGGACCACTGGGCGTCGTACGCGCGCCGCGCCGACGGGAAGGGGGAGGTGCGCATCCTGCGCCCCGGCCGCCCGGCCGAGGTGCGGGTCCTCGACACCGCCCCGCCCCACGACTTCACGTTCCAGGCGGACGCCGCCGGCCGGGACGTGTGGGTGGCGACCGCCATGGGCGTGGGCCACGGCCGCGCCACGGGGGAGGAGACGCTGGTGCCGGAGAAGGGAGCGGTGCGATGAGGAACGGGACGAAGGGACGCGTCGTGCGCGCCGAGGACCGGGTGGAGTCCGTCTGGGCCCCCTCCCCCGCGGAGAGGGAGGAGATGGAGGCCCTGGGCGTCTCCGCCCGCCGCCCGACCCTGCTGCCCGGGCGGGGGGTCCGCCGTCGCGGGCCGGAGCCGGTGCCGCGGACGGTGATCCGCGCCCCCGGCCTCCTCAACGAGGCCACGGACTACTTCCCCACGCCCTCGGCCTTCTCCCGCGGCCTGCGGGTGCCCCTGGGGAACGGGACCTCCCTGCTCCTCATCTCCGGCACCGCCTCGGTGGACGAGCGGGGCGCCACGGTCCACCCGGGGGACTTCCGGGCCCAGTTGTGGCGGACCTTCCGCAACATCTCCGGCCTCCTCGAGTCCGAGGGCGCCGACTGGCGGGACATCGTGCGGACCACCTGCTACCTCCGCGACATCGAGCGGGACTACCAGGACTTCAACGAGGTCCGGACGTGGTTCTTCCGGGCCCTGGGCCTCGACCCGGTCCCCGCCTCCACGGGGATCCAGGCGCGGATCTGCCGGTCCGATCTCCTCGTGGAGATCGAGGCCCTGGCGGTCCTCAGGGACGGGAGGTGAGGCCGTGGCGAAGCGCATCCTGATCGCGGCCGTCCTCCTCGCCGCGGCCCCGGCCGCCGCGCAGGAGGAGCCGAAGCCCCCCGTGCCCTACGGCGGCGTCCCCGCGGAGGTGGAGCCGTGGAAGGGGGTCGGCGAGCCCTACCACCGGTACTTCATGAAGAAGACGGAGTTCAAGGGGGCCGGCCGGGACGAACCGGAGCCGAAGGACCTCAAGTCCGTGAAGATCGGCGTCCTCGCGCCCCTCTACGACCACCCCGACGTGGCCCACGGCGTGCCCATGCGGGACGGCATGGTCCTGGCGGTCGAGGAGGCCAACGCGGCCGGCGGGTACCGGGGGCTCCCCTTCGAGCTGGTGGAGAAGAACGACCTCCCGCTGTGGGGCGCCTCCTCGAACATGATCGTGGACCTCGCCTACGAGGACAGGGTCTGGGGGATCCTCGGCTCGGTGGAGGGGAACAGCACCCACATCCTCCTCCGGGTGGGGCTGAAGATCGAGATCCCCATCGTCAACACCGCCGACACCGATCCCACCCTCATGGAGACGAACATCCCCTGGATCGCGCGGGTGATGCCCGACGACCGGCAGGAGTGCTACCGCCTCTTCCGCCGCTGCTGGCACGAACTGGGCCTGCGGCGGATGGTGGTCCTCAGGACCGGCGAGCGGTTCGGCCGCATGCACGCCGCGGAGTTCATCGACTCGATGCGGCGGAAGGGGAGCCCGGTGCTGGCCGACCTCCGCTACGCACGGGGCGGGGTCCTCCCGGAGGGGCTGACGGCGAAGATCGCCGACCTGAAGGCGGACGGGATCCTCCTCTGGGGCAACGGGGACGACCTCGGGCGCGTGGTGAAGGCCCTGCGGGCGGCCGGGATCCGGCTCCCCGTGTTCGGCCCCGACCGCATGCTGGGGGAGGCGTTCGTGAAGGAGGCCGGGGAGGCCGCCGAGGGGGCCACGGCCGCCTGCCTCTACGACCCGGGGAGGACCGACGCGAGGTTCGCGGCGTTCCGGGCGCGCTACCGGGCCCGCCACGGGAAGGACCCCGACCACTACGCCGCCTACGGGTACGACGGGGCGAACCTGATGCTCGAGTGCATCCGGAAGGCGGGCCTGAACCGGGCGCGGATCCGGGACGCCCTCTTCGCCCTGCAGTCCTGGGACGGGGCGGTCACCGGGCCCGTGACCTTCGACCCCGTCATGAGCAACCTCCAGCCCGCCCACCTCGTCCGGCGGGCGGGGGGGAAGTGGGTGTATGAGGAGTAGGACCGCCCTCCCGCTCGTCCTGGCCCTCCTCCCGTGCGAGGGCCCCCGCGAGGTCCGCATCGGGCTCCTCCTGCCGGCGGACGGCGCGATCGCGCGGGAGGCCTCCCGGGGGGCCGCCGCCGCGGCGGCGCTCCTCCGCCTGTCCGGCACGCCCGTGCGGATCGTCGAGCGGCGGGCGGGCGGGCACTGGGGCTCGGAGGCGTCCGCGGCCGTGGGCCTCGTCTACGACGACGGGGTGCTGGCGATCGTCACCGCCCCCGACCGGAACTCCTCCCACCTCGCGGCCCAGATCGCGGCGAAGGCCCGCGTCCCCGTGATCTCCGGATCCGGGGCGAGCGCCCTGACGCGGATCCCGCTGCCGTGGATGGTGCGGGTCGTGCACGGGGAGCGGTCGGTCCTCGCCTCCCTCCTCGCCTCCGTGGACGACCGCCCTGCGGACGGGGGGCTGGCCGCCCTCGTCGGGGAGGGGCGGGAGGGGGAGCGCCTGGCGGGGGAGATCCGGAGGGCCTCCCTCCGATCCGGCTGGGG
>CAZWGT010000124.1:6665-10157 GCA_964633345.1 uncultured Planctomycetota bacterium | reverse complement strand
AGGTCATCACCGCCTCGCAGACGAAGGCGGCGGCCAGCGAGTACTTGCCCGGCGAATGCTCGCCGAAGCCGTTGCTGGCGAAGCCGCCGTCGAAGGAGAAGCCGGCCGCCCCGCCCGCGATGACCGCGAGGATCCCGGCCCCCGCGACCGCGCCCAGCACCTGGGCGACCACGTAGGGCAGGAGCTCCTTCGCCGGGAAGCGGCCCGAGGCCAGGAGGCCGAGGGAGACCGCCGGGTTCAGGTGGCAGCCCGACACCGGCCCGATGGTGTAGGCCATCGTCAGCACCGTCAGGCCGAAGGCGAAGGAGACGCCGAGAAGCCCGATCCCCACCTGCGGGAAGGCGGCCGCGAGCACCGCGCTCCCGCACCCCCCGAGCACCAGCCACGTCGTCCCCACGAACTCCGCCGCGGCCCGCTTCCCCATCGTCATGACCGTTCCCTCCCTGGACCCCGGAACTCTACCGCTCCCGGGTCCCGGGCGGCGGGTCGGGGCCCACGGGGATCACGAACCGGAGCGGGTTCCCCAGGGGCGCGGTGAACAGCGCCTCCAGCAGCCGGATCCTCGCGCCGACCCCGGCGTTGCGGGACCGGAGCGCGACCCGGAGCGAGATCGCGAACCCCGTGGCGATGTTCAGCAGGCCGATGAACATCACCCCGGCCGCGGCCCACGCCACCTCCCGGGTCATGTAGTCCCCGAGGGAGAGGCAGGAGAGCGCGACGGAGCCGGCGGAGACCGTCACGTGGCGCACGTCCACGGGCAGCCCCGTCACCTTGCCCGTGAACGAGAGGACCACGAGGAAGAAGGCGAGGGAGACGTTCCCGACGACGCCGGAGACGTTCCGCACCGCCCACCGCGTCAGGAACCCGCCACGGGCGCGCCCCGCCCCGTCCCCGTCGAGCCCCTCCTGCAGCCGGCCGTAGGCGGCGGCGTCCTCGGCCCAGCCCGCCGCCATCGAGGAGAGCCAGACGGCGCCGCCCGTGAGGACGGCCAGGGGGAGGCTCGGGGACAGGAAGGGGTGGTGGGCGCGCAGCGTCCGCTCCGACTCGCCCGCCTCGAAGAGGTGGCTCCCGGTCCAGGCGAGCCAGCCGAGGTCGAGGAGGAACCCCGCGGCGGCCACCCCGAGGACGTTGCCGAGCAGTCCGGCGAACTGGGAGCGCGCGATCCGCGCCAGCAGCTCCACCACGGGCTGCGCGGAGTTCCCCTTCTCCATGGCGGTCAGGGAATCGGCGAAGGCCGCCGCCGTCGCCGGGGGCTGCTTCGTCGCCAGGGTCCAGTGGAGGGCGAAGATCGCCAGGAACGCCGCGGAGTAGTCGAGGAAGACGAGGAGCGAGAGCCAGAAGGGCGGCGGGTGGAGGTGGTAGATCGACCCCTTCACGGCGATGGCCGCGGCCATGACGAGGCCGCCGCCGAGCCCCATCCCGAGCATCCGCCGCCACTCCGCGCGGCTCGAGGTGACGTAGTGGGTCCCGGCGCGCCCCGTCCGCTCGGCGATCTTCTTCGCCAGCAGCCGGGACCGCTCCCGGACCATGTTCCCGAGGCTCGCCTCGCGCCGGAGGTCGGCCACCACCATCTGGAGGAGCGAGCCGCCCGCCGCCGCGGCCCCCTCCCCGGGACGCGGGGCGAGGAGGGGGGCCGCCCGGCCGATCCGCCCGAGCCCCTTGCGCAGGAACTCCAGCCGCCGGACGAGGTCCATGCTGACCCCGGTCTCCTCGAGGTGGGCGATCACCGCCTTCCTCTGGACCTGGGCTCCGGCGAGGGCCTCCGCCAGCGCGGCGCGGGCGGCGGCGGCCCGCTCCTCGTCGGGGGGGGAGGCGCGCAGGGCGTCGAGGAGCCCCGCGCTCGCGGAGGCCAGCCGGTGGTAGGGGGAGTCCGCGACGGGGGGATCCCCGAGGGCGCGCCGCACGTCCCCCGCGAGCCCGACGGCGGCGCACTCCACGGACTGGACGCGGACCGCCTCGGCGAGGTGGAGGCGGAGGCGGGGCCAGAGGCCGCCCGCGGCGAGGCCCGCGGCCTCGGCGACCTCCCCCAGGGCCTCCGGGGAGAGGGCGCCGAGCCACGCGGCGACGGCCGGCTTCCCGAAGATCGTGCCGACGACGTCCGCGAGGTCCCGGCTCTCCCGCACCGGGGGCACGACGGTGCGGACCGCGCGGATGAGGGTCTCCTCGGCCAGGGTCAGGCGGCCGGGGAGCCCCCCCTCGGACAGCAGGCTGAGGCTCCGGCTGCCCTCGGCCAGGGCGAGGACTGCGGCCCGCAGGCGCGCCGCGGCGTCGGGGTTCGTCCGGCAGGCGGAGGCCACGGCGGCCAGCCTCTCCGGGCCCCTTCCGGCGGCGGCCCACGCGACGAGCCCCGCGAGGCCCGCGATGCGGGCCTCCCAGGAGCCCTCGCCGGCGCCCGCGTCCGGAAGGCGGATGAGCCGCGCCGCCGCCTCGGTTTCGGTCGTCGGGGCCGGCCCATGGTCCATGGCGGCGGATCCTAGCCGTGACCGGCGCGTTGACGGCCGTCAGACCCGGCCCGGCGGGAGGTTGGCGCGACCCTAGAATCCCGGGAGCCGCCCGTGGCGCCGGTTCCTCCCGGCAGCCGGGCGCCGCGGCCGGAGGAGGTCCCATGCCCGGTCCCCGGGTCGCGCTCCTCGCCGCCGCGTTCGCCGGACTCTCCGCGATTCCCGTCGCCGCCACCGTGGACGCGGAGGCCTCGCTGCCCCTCAAGGCCCGGGGCTCCCTCCTGCCGGCGGGGGATTCCGACCTCCTCCGGTTCCGCGCGGTGGCGGGGACCGCCCTCGACCTCTCCGTGTCCGGGACCTCCGGGCTCTCCCTCGCCGTGGAGGTCCTCGACCCCGGCGACCTGCCCGTTCCCGCGGGGGAGGCGCGGATCACCGACACCGGGGCGCGGTGGGCCGCGAAGGGGCTCCTGCTCCCGGCGAGCGGTTCCTACGCGCTGCGGATCTCCGGGGACGGGGCGGGGGAGTACCGCCTGGCGGCGCTGGCGAAGCCCCCCGGGAAGTTCGCGTGGAAGGGGCAGGCCCTCGCGGAGTCCGGGCCCCTCGTGCTCGGCCTCGCCGCGCCCGCCGGCTCCCGGCTCGTCCTCCAGGCGAAGGCCTCGCGGGGGAGCCCCGCCCTGCCCCGGATCCTCCGCCTGCGCGGCGGCGCGGCGGACCTCGCCCTCCGGGAGGAGGGGATCCTGAAAGGATCGACCCACAGGGTCGTCGTCGAGGACCTCGAGGGGGGCGGCGATCTCTCCCTCGAGATCGGCAACGACGCCGGCGCCGCGGGGGCGATCGACGTCGCCGTGGCGGTGAAGCCCCCGAAGGGGGCGCCCGCGGTCCTCGACCTGAGGGCGGAAGCCCTCGGGCAGCCCTCGGGAGGGGAGACGTGGATCACCCGGATCGTGGATTCCCGCGACACCGGCTCCGTGCTCGAGGAGGACCCCCTCTGCGGCTGCGCCGGGGCGGGCGTCCTCGTCCCCGGCTCGTCCTGGACGGGCGAGGTCCGGAT
>CAZWGT010000124.1:0-6655 GCA_964633345.1 uncultured Planctomycetota bacterium | reverse complement strand
ACCTGGTCTCCGCGCCGGACCTTCCGCTCCCGGGAGCGGAGTGGATCGCCGCCGGGCCCGCCGTGCGGTTCCTCGCCTCGGCCGCCGGGCCCCCGGACCCCCGGTTCCTCCTCCCCTACGATCCCCGCCGGATCCCGGCGAACCGCACGGCCGCGGACGTGCGCGTCCTGGCGGCGACGGGGACGGGCCCGGCCTCCCTGATGCCCGCGGACGCGGGGTTCGCCGACCGGGGCTCGATCGCGGTGGCGGCCGACGGCGGCCTCCCCGCCGACCGCACCCTCCAGGCCGTCGTCCTCCGCGGCACCCCCAGGGTGGACGCGGGATGGTGGGGCGTCCAGGCCCAGGTGGAGTGGGTGCCCGAGCCGCCCTCCGGGATGAGCCGGCGCCGCTTCGCCGGGATCAACGTCCTCGACATCGTCTTCGCGGGGGACGGGACCTACGCCGCCGGCGTCGAGAGGAGGGGCGTCTCCTTCGGGGCCGACGCGGAGGGCGCGCCCTTCGCGGACCCCGACGTCGTGGTCTTCGCCGGGTCCGGCGCGTGGCTCTACGGGGAGGACGGGCGGTCGATCCTCGTGCAGCCTCCCGGGGAGGCGATCTGGCAGCGCATGGAGCTCTCCGCGGACGGATCCGCCTTCGCCGGCACGGCGCTCCACGCCGGCGGCCCCACGGCCGACCTGATGTTCGGGCTGCGCAGGGACGGGACGCCGCCGACGCCGGCCTCCCTCGCGGGGGTCTGGAACGTCTGCGGGCTGGGCTACGGGGTCGGGGCGGGCGGGAGCCGCCTCGAGGCGCGCATCTCCCGGTTCACCGGCCGGGCGGTCCTCGCCGCCGACGGCACCTTCACGATCGCGGTCCGGCAGAGGGACTTCGAGGCGATGGCGGACGACTGGAGGACCGGCGTCGGCTCGATGTCGTTCCGCGGCGCCTTCTCGGTCCAGGGGGACGGGTCGGTGATCCTCCAGGTGGAGGACCCGGGGGGCCCCGGGGCGCTCCGGCTCCTGCCCGGCGCCGGCGGCCGCGCCGGCCTCCTGGTGTTCGCGTCCGCGGACCCGTCGGACCAGATCCTCGGGGTCGCGGTCCGGGAGGCGGACGGGGCGAAGGTCGAGGGGCCCCAGGTCCTGCGCATGCTGGACGTGGCCCCCGATTCCGCCTCCGGTCCCGGCCCCGGGTTCCTCCCCGACCTGGAGGGCGGCAACACGGAGGCCGTCCTCTCCCCGGCGGCGGCGGGGAAGGCCTCGGCGGAGGGCTCCAGCCACTTCGTCATGGCGGTCCCGGGCGCGCCCGGCGGCGTCGTGATCGAGGAGGGGCCGATGTCCGCCACGGTGGGGCTCGCCGTGGACGCCCGCGGGGCGATCACCGTCACCGATCCCGAGGGGGCGAAGCTGCGGGGGTTCCTCGCGGAGGGGGGCGTGTTCGGGGTCTTCGTGGACGACCCGGGATCGGCGCGGCCCTCCACGGCGCTCGGCGTCTTCTTCCCGGTCGCCGGCCCGGGGGATTGAAGCGCGGGGGCCGGGACCCCGGACCCGAGAATGGCGGCGGCGGCGTGTCTTGGATGGAGGTGCCGACCGCCATGAATGGACGAACGGCCGCGCCGACGCTGGAGACGCTGCTCGCCGAGCGCGAGTGGGTGAGGACCCTGGCCCGGGTGCTGGCCGGGAACGGGGCCGACGCCGACGACCTCGAGCAGGAGGCGTGGGTGGCGGCGCTCCGCTCGCCGCCGGAGAGGCCGGGGCCGGTGCGGGGATGGCTGGCGACGGTGATGCGCCGCCGCCGCCTCGACGCCGGCCGCGCCGCCGCCCGCCGCCTCGCCCGGGAATCCGCCGCCGCGCGCCCCGAGGCCCTCCCCTCGGCGGCGGAGTCCGTGGCCCGGGCGGAGACGCTCCGCCGCGTGGTGGAGGCGGTCCTCTCCCTGGAGGAGCCGGGCCGCTCGACGGTGATCCTGCGGTACTTCGACGGCCTGCCGCCGCGCGAGATCGCCGCCCGGACCGGGGTGCCGGTGGAGGCGGTGTACGGACGCCTGCGCCGCGCCCTCGACGAGCTCCGGGAGCGCCTCGGCGGGGACGGGGAGGGCCGGAGGGCTTGGGCGTTCCTCCTCCCGGCGGCGGCGGTGGTCGCCGCGGCGGCGGCCGGCGCGCTCCTCCTGCGGGGGGATCCGCCGACGGCGCCGGTCCTGTCCGTCGCGTCCGCGCCGCCCTCGATCGTCGTCGAGGAACCGCCGCCGGCCCCTCCGTCCCCGGCCCCGGTGCCCGTCGTGGTCCCCCCGGTCGCGGACGAGAAGCCCGCCGGGGGCCTCGTCCTCCGGGCCCGGGTCGAGCCGGCCTCGCCGCGGTTCCGCGAGCCGGTGCGCCTCGTGGCGACCTTCGAGAACGCGGGGAAGGAGCCGGTGGCGATCTTCCATCCCCATGTCACGGTGGACGCGGTCTTCCCCCGCTGGACGCTCCGCGACGCCGACGGGCGGGAGTTCCAGCCCGACCCCGAGTGGATGGGGCAGTCGATGTGGTCGGAGGGGCCCCAGGGGGAGGTCGTCCGCCTCGGCCCGGGGGAGACGCGGAGCGTGGAGGAGTCCGTCGATCTCCTCGTGCCCGCCGACGGGAAGGGGCCGAAGGTCCCTCTCCGGCCCGGGACCTGGATCGTGCGCTGCTCCTACGCCCGGGCCGACGCGCTGGTCCCCTGGAGCGAGGCGTTCGGCAAGCCGAACGTGCGGCGGGCCGTGGACGGCCTGTGGACGGGGACGGTGGAGGCGGAGCCCTTCGAGGTGCGCGTCCTCCCGTCGGAGTCGGCGGCGATCGCGCTCTCCATCCCCGGGGACCTCGTGCCCGGGAAGCCCTGCCCCGTCGAGGTCACGCTGGAGAACACGGCGGCGGCCCCGCTCGTCCTGAAGGGGAGGCTCCTCCTCCGTTCGGTGCAGAAGGGGACGGGGACCCTCGACGAGGTCGTGCTGGCGCCGGAGGGGGGGGAGGAGATCCGCGTCGAGGGGGAATCGACCCTCGTGGTGAAGGCCGACCTCGCGCGCCTGCCGGGGGACTGGCTCGACCGGAACGCGGTGATGCTGCTGGCCGTCCTCGACTTCGCCGAGGAGGGGCGGCCGGACCTCGTCTCGGAACTCGTCATCCGGCGTGTGGGGCCGATGGCGGCGGCGCGCGGGCTCCGGCTGACGGCGGAGCACCGGGGGAACGGGGTCCTGGCGGTGACGCTCCGCAACGACGGGCGGGAGGCGGTGCGGGTGCCGAAGGGCTTCGCGTGGCCGGCGCGCCTTCACGTCGCGGCCCGGGATCCGGAAGGGGAGATGATCACCGTGTCGGAGGACGGCGGGAAGTCCAGCCACTCCGCGCTCGTGATGGGGTGGGACGAGCCGGGGACGCCGCGTCCGCTGGCCGCGGACGACGTCGTCGTCCTCGAGCCCGGCGGTCTCATGGAGGCGACCGTGGATCTCCTCGCCGAGGGAAGGCCGCGCCTGCCGGCGGGGACCTACGACGTGACGGTCTCCTGGCGCAACGTCGAGGGCGGCCCGCGCGCGGGGCTGGAGGAGGGGGCGATCGTGGTCGGCGCCGTCGCCGCTCCGGCGGTGAAGGTGGAACTCCCGGCGAAGTAGCGTCACCCGACCGTCACGGGGAATCCCCCCGCCCGGGAACTTCCGGGCACCGGGTCCGTCCAAGCGGGGAACGGAGGGACCCATGAACGACCATCGCCGCCTCGCCGCGACCGTCGCGCTGTGCGTACTGGCCGGCTGCAGCTACACCGCCACCGAGGGGGAGCGCCGCACCGGCGCAACGCCGACCGGGGCGGCAGGCCGGGACGGGTACCAGTACGTCGAGGTGGCGGGCCCCGCCGCCGCGCCCCTGCCGGGCGCGCCCGGGGAGAAGGAGCAGTTCCGCCGGTGGAAGATGGACTCGAAGTCCAGGGACGACTCCCTCGCCGTCCTCCGGGACGCCGCCGAGGCCCCCTCCACCGAGCAGTTCGCCCACCTCGTCGAGAACCCCTTCCTCCGCGCCCGGACGACGCCTCTGTCCACCTTCTCCATCGACGTGGACACCGCCTCCTACGCCGTCGTGCGCCGCGTCCTCTCCGAGGGCCGCCTGCCGCCCGCGGGGGCCGTCCGCATCGAGGAGCTCGTCAACTACTTCCCCTACGACTACGCGCCTCCGGCGGGGGACGCCCCCTTCGCCGCCCACCTCGACGCCACCACCTGCCCGTGGAAGCCGGAGCACCGCCTCGTCCGCATCGGCCTGAAGGGCCGCGTCTTCCCCGAGGAGGAGCGCCCCGCGGCCAACCTCGTGTTCCTCATCGACGTCTCGGGCTCCATGCAGCCCGCCAACAAGCTCCCTCTCCTCGTGGCCTCCTTCAAGATGCTCGCGGAGAAACTCTCGCCCCGCGACCGCGTGGCCATGGTCGTCTACGCCGGCTCCACGGGCCTCGTCCTCCCCTCCACGGCGGGGGACCGGAAGGAGGAGATCCTCGCCGCGCTCGACCGGCTCTCGGCCGGAGGCTCCACCAACGGCGGGTCCGGCATCCGCCTCGCCTACCAGGTGGCGAAGGAGAACTTCATCCAGGGCGGGATCAACCGCGTGCTCCTGGCGACGGACGGGGACTTCAACGTCGGCACCACCAGCAACGACGAGCTCGTCTCCCTCGTCACGGAGAAGGCGAAGACCGGGGTCTTCCTCTCCGTCCTCGGCTTCGGCACGGGGAACCTCAAGGACGACCGCCTCGAGCTGCTGGCCGACCGCGGCAACGGGAACTACTCCTACGTGGACACCCTCGCCGAGGGGCGCAAGGTCCTCGTCCAGCAGGCGGGCGGCACCCTCCACACCATCGCCAAGGACGTCAAGATCCAGGTCGAGTTCAACCCGGCGCGCGTGGCGGGGTACCGGCTCCTCGGCTACGAGAACCGCCTGCTCCGCGACCGCGACTTCACCGACGACACGAAGGACGCGGGGGAGATCGGCGCGGGCCACACCGTGACCGCGTTCTACGAGGTCGTCCCGGCGGGCGTTCCCGTCCCGGCGCCCGAGGACCCGGACCTCAAGTACCAGGAGACGAAGGAGAGCGCCGCCGCGGCCGGCAGCGAGATGCTCACCCTCAAGCTCCGCTGGAAGGCCCCCGACGCCGACGCGAGCGTGGGGGCGGAGTTCCCCCTCGTCGATCGCGGCGCCGCCTTCGCCGACGCCGACCCGGAGTTCCGCTTCGCGGCCGCCGTCGCCTGCTTCGGCATGGTGCTGCGCAACTCCGAGCACCGCGCCACGGCCTCCTGGGACACCGTCCTCGAGCTGGCCGACGGCGCCCTCGGCCCCGACCCCGAGGGGTGGCGGAAGGAGTTCGTCGGCCTGGTGGGGAAGGCCAGGGGCCTGGCGAAGTAGACGGTCCCGTGACGGCGCGTCAAGTCCTCGACGCGCCTGCCGGATACGGCATCCACATCGGGAGTCCCTTCCGCTATAACGCCACCTGAGTCCGGGTCTCAGGGCATCGGACCGGGTGACGGCAGGCGGGCAGGGAGGGGTCGGATGGGCATTCCATGGCCTGGGATTCTCCGCCGCGGTTTCCTCGTGGCGGCCGCGGCGGCCGTCCTCGCGGTGGTTCCGGCCGAGGAGGCCGGCGCGGTCGGGACCCCCCTGACGCCCACCGAGATCCAGCAGCTCATCGACCGCACCGTCCACTTCGCCCGCCGCGTTCCCGGGGCCGACCCGCTCTCCATCGCGGTCGTGGACGTCGAGGGCAACTCCCTCGGCGTCTTCCACATGACCGGGAGCCAGGGGTGCCGCAGCGTGGCCCTGGCCAAGGCGGCGACCGCCTCCTACTTCTCCAGCGACCAGCAGTCCTTCACCACCCGCACCGCCGCCTTCATCATCCAGGACCACTTCCCGCCCGGGGTCCGGTTCCAGGGCGGGGGCCCCCTCTACGGAGTGGAGTTCTCGAGCATCGCGACGTCCGACGTCAACCCCGTCTACTTCCCCGGACCGTTCCCCGCGGCCACCTGTTTCAACGAGCCCTTCGACGCCTCCCCGCTCCCCGAGGCGGCCCAGGCCCGGGTCCGCGGCGAGCTCGGGGCCGTGGCCCTCTTCAAGAACGGCAGGCGCGTGGGCGCCCTGGCGGTGGACGACGGCGGGGACAACCGGATCACCATCCCGACCGCGGGCCTTCTCTTCCCCGGCTCCCGCTACCGGCTCACCCACGGGAACCTCGAGCGCGGACGGCGCCTGGAGAAGGTCGTGCAGTCCGCGGCCCGCCCCTTCCTCCCCCCGGCCCACCTCCGCTCGAACACCATCCTCGTGGGCGGGATCCGG
Source organism: uncultured Planctomycetota bacterium (assembly GCA_964633345.1). Classification (GTDB taxonomy): domain Bacteria; phylum Planctomycetota; class JAJSAM01; order JAJSAM01; family JAKLKS01; genus CAZWGT01. The sequence continues at coordinate 374 of CAZWGT010000124.1, read as the reverse complement.
CTCCCCTTCGCGAAGGGGGGGACGCTCAAGGCCGGCACCGTGGTCCCGGCGGTCCCCGGCCTGGACGGGGACTTCGACCCCGACTACCCCGCGCGGGACCCCTCGACCCTCCCGTCCCGGTTCACGCCGGCGACGCTCAACCCGCCGCCCTCCGCGGGCGGGGGCGCGGGCACCTTCTCCGGCACCCGGCCCGTGGCCTACCCGATCATCGCCGGCACCGACGGCTTCCTCACCGCCGCCGAGGTCGAGCGGATCCTCTGGCAGGGGGCGGAGGCGGCCTCGAGGACCCGGGCCGGCATCCGCCGCCCCATCGGACTCGCGATGCAGTGCTGGATCAGCGTGGTGGACACCGCGGGCGAGGTGCTCGGCGTCTT
>CAZWGT010000123.1:0-10163 GCA_964633345.1 uncultured Planctomycetota bacterium | reverse complement strand
CCGACATGTCCCCGATCTCGTCGAGGAAGAGCGTCCCGCCGTCCGCCTGGTCGAGGAGGCCGTCGCGGTCCCGGTCGGCGCCGGTGAAGGCCCCCTTCACGTAGCCGAAGAGCTCGCTCTCCAGAAGCGCCTCGGGGATGGCGGAGCAGTTCTCCGTCACGAAGGGCCGGTCCTTGCGCGCCCCCTGGTAGTGGATGGCGCGGGCCACGAGCTCCTTGCCGCTGCCGCTCTCCCCGTGGATGAGCACGGGCACCTGCGTGTCGATGATCCGGTCGAGGAGGCGCAGCAGGTCCATCTGCCGGCGGCTCGCCCCCACCATCTCCGGGTAGGCGTACTTGAACTTCGTCTCCCCGTGGCGGGCGCGCAGGACCTCCTTCACCGAGTCGAGCTCCGCGCTCTGCCGGCGGACCTGGTCGCGCAGGATCCGGTTCAGCTCCTCGACCTTCTCCTTCGAGCGCTCCAGCTCCTGGCGGCGCCGCACGTTCTCCGCCAGGAGGTGGGCGTTCTCCAGCGCGATGGCGGCCTGGGCGGCGAAGGCCTCGAGGAGCCCCACGTCCACGTTCTGGAAGACCCCCTCCTCGAATCGGTTGTCGAGGTAGAGGAGCCCGACGCTCTTCCCCCGGAAAGCCATGGGGATGCAGAGCACGGCGCGGAGCTTCATGTAGGCCACGGAATCGGAGCCGGCGAAGCGCGGGTCCATCGAGGCGTTGGTCGTGAGGATGGGGCGGCCCGACTTCTCCGTCTGGACGAGGATGGAGCGGGAGACCTTGGCGGCGGCCTTCTTCACCCCCTCCTGGTCGAAGGAGCGGGAGGCGCGGACCTCGAGCTTCTTCTCCGCGTTGCGGAGGATCAGGAAGGCCCGCTCGGCGCCGGCCAGCTCCACGACCCGGTCGAGGATCAGGTCGAGGAGGGGGCGCAGGTCGGGCTCGGAGTTGAGGGCCTTGGCGATCTCCGTCAGCTTGCGGAGGTCGGCGCCGGCGTCGTGGGCCTTGGGCGAGGGGGGCTTCAGCTCGGGGTGGGAGACGGGGCGCGACGGCTTCCTCTCCGGAGGGTCCGGCTTCTCCGGCGCCTTCTCCCGCGGGCTCATGACGGTTCTCCCTTTGAAGGTTCCCCAAGGGGCTCGAGGCGCGCCTTCTCGAGATCGAGCTTCTTCATGCCTTCGCGGAATTCTACGGTCGCGTAGACCACGGGCCCGTGTTGTTCCAGCCTCCGGACGCGCCCCGTGCCGAATCGCCCGTGCCGGACCCGCATCCCCACGCGGAAGGCGTTCCCCTCGACCCGGGCGACGGCCTCGGCGGGCGGGGCGTCGAAGGAGTCCATGAAGTCGGGGTCCCGGTCGGCGGAGACCCGGGACCGGAAGGGGGGTACGGGGGCCGGGACCGGCGCCCCGTGGCGGTTCCAGCGGACCCCCTCGCGGCCGATCTCCTCGAGGAAGCGGGACGGCCCGGCGTCCATGCCCCCGGTCCAGCCCGAGGCGCGCATGCCCGCCGAGAGCCACAGGCAGCGCTCCGCCCGGGTCATGCCGACGAAGAGCAGCCGCCTCTCCTCCTCGATGCCGGAGGCGTCCTCGAGGCCGGCCTCGTCCCTCGCCGCCCGGGAGTGCGGGAGGACCCCCTCCTCGACCCCGACGAGGAAGACCGCGGGGAACTCCAGGCCCTTGCAGGCGTGCAGCGTCATCAGGGTCACCCGGGGCGCGTCCGCGTCCCAGCGGTCCTGGTCGGAGACGAGGGCCACCTCCTCGAGGAAGCCCGGGAGGCCGCCGCCCCCCCCCTCGCGGAGATCGTGGGCCGCCGCGGCGCCCATCAGCTCCGTCACGTTCTCCCACCGCTCCTGGTGGTCCTCGGGCCAGTTCTCCTCGAGCCAGCGCCGGTAGCCGGCCTCCTCCACCGCGCGCTCGAGGAGCCGGCCGACGCCGTCCGCGGACGGCTCGAGGAGGCGGCGGAGGGAGGCGGCCGCGGCGTCGAGGGCCCGGCCCGCCTTCCCCCCGACGCCCAGGACGTCCGCGCCGAGGAGGAGCGCGTCGCGCACCGGGAGCCCCCGCCGCGACGCCTCCTCGAGGACCTTCCCGCGGGCCACGGGGCCGGCGCCCCGCTTGGGCGCCTCGCGGTCGCGGGCGAAGGCCTCGGAGTCCCGCGGGTTGGCGAGGAGGCGGAGCCAGGCCACGAGGTCCTTCACCTCGGCCCGCTGGAAGAACTCCACCCCCCGCACGACCTGGTAGGGGATGGAGCGGCGGATGAGGGCCTTCTCCACGGCCCGGGAGCGGGCGTTGACGCGGTAGAGGACGGCCACGTCGGAGGCGGGCATCCCCCCGTCGAGGAGCTCGCGGATCGCCGCGCCGACCCCCTCCCCCTCCTCGTCCGCACCGGGGAAGATCTCGATCCGCACCTGGGCCCCCGCGTCGCCCCGGCCGCGGAGGTCCTTCTCGTGGCGGGAGGCGTTGCGGCGGATGAGGCGGCCGGCGGCGCCGAGGATGTTCTCCGTCGAGCGGTAGTTGTCCTCGAGGCGCACGACGGCCGCGTCGGGATAGTGCGTCTGGAAGTCGAGGATGTTGCGGATGTCGGCGCCGCGCCAGCCGTAGATGGACTGGTCGGGGTCCCCGGTGGCGCAGAGGCAGCCGGTGCCCGAGGCCAGGGCGCGGGCGAGTTGGAACTGCACGCGGTTGGTGTCCTGGTACTCGTCCACGAGGACGTGGGTCAGGCGCGAGGCGTAGCGCGCCAGCACGGCCGGGTTCCCCTCGAGGAGCCGGTGGGTGCGAAGGAGCAGGTCGTCGAAGTCGAGCGCGGCCGCCTCGGCCAGCAGGCGCTCGTAGTGGGCGTACGCCTTCGCCAGCTCCTCCTCGCGCGGGCCCCACGCGGCCTTGGCGGCCTCCTCCGGGGAGCGGCCGGCGGTCTTGGCGTTGGAGACCCACCGCACGAAGGACCCGGCCTTCAGGCGCTCCGCGGGGACGGCCAGCTCGCGGAGCACCCGCCCGGCGAGGCGGCGGCGGTCCTCCTCGTCGTAGATGGTGAAGGAGGAGGGGAGGCCGAGGGCGCCGTGGTTCTCCCGGAGGATCCGGGCGCAGGCGGAGTGGAAGGTGGAGACCCAGAGACCGCCCGCGGAGATCCCCGCCGCGGCGCAGAGGGCCTGCACGCGCTCCCGCAGCTCCCCCGCCGCCTTGTTGGTGAAGGTCACGGCGAGGATCTGGTCGGCGCGCACCCCGCGGCGGAGCAGCCACGCCACCCTGCGGGAGACGACGCGGGTCTTCCCCGAGCCCGGGCCCGCGACGATGAGGAGCGGCCCGTCGCCGTGGGTCACGGCGGCGCGCTGGGCGTCGTTGAGGCCGTCGAGGAGGTCCTGGGGAAGGGCGTCGGGCACGGGGCGATCCTGCGGGGAGGTCCGGGGGAAGGGCGGAGCGTACCACGGGGGGGAGCCAGGGACTGTCCCCAGGGCCGAGCGAAGCGAGGCCGTGGGGACTGTCCCCGGTTCGGGCGTGGCCGTAACGGCCGAACCGGACGGCCGAACCGGACGGCCGAACCGGGGACAGCCCCCGGCCCGGCGCTCCGCGCCGGCCCGGGGACAGTCCCCCCTCGCCCTCCCCCTCGCCCTCCCCTATTTGCTGGGCGGCCCCCGCGGGGCTATCCTCCCCCCGGTACACCGGCTCGGAGGCCCCACCAGAATGGCGACGAAGGCAATCGGCGTGGACGCGGTCGAGGTCGCCCGGATCCGCGCCCTCCTGGCCGAACGGGGCAAGGCCTTCAAGAAGAAGGTCTTCACGAAGGACGAGCTGGGCCTCTTCGAGGGCGCCCCCGACGCCCACATCCACATCGCCGGCCGCTTCGCGGCCAAGGAGGCGGTGCTCAAGGTCCTCGGCACCGGCTGGGGGCAGGGCATCCACTGGCGCGACGTGGAGATCCTCGCCGACGGGGACGGCGTCCCCATCGTCCACCTCCACGGCAAGGCCCAGGACCGGGCGCGGCTGCTGGGCATCGAGAAGATCCTCCTCTCGATCACCCACACGCACGATCTGGCGATGGCCACCGCCCTGGGCGAGTAGGCTCCGGGGCGTGACCCCCTTCGCGCGCGCCCTCGACGCCCTCCACCTGCTGGCGATCTCCTTCTTCCTCGCCGTCGCGCTGGCCGCCGGCTCCCCCTCCGCGATCGCCGCCTTCGGCGGCCTCCTCGTCGCCACCGCCGCGCTGGCCTCCTGCGTCCACGGGGGGAGGGCCCCCGCCGCGCTGCGGAACCTCCACCTCGGCTGGACCCTCGTGGCGCTGCCGCTCATGTTCAACGCCATCCGCTGGGTGATGCCGGCGGTCGCCGCGTCGGGCCGCGTCTTCGACGCGCAGCTCGGGGCCATGGACCGGGAGTGGTTCGGCGTGGACGTCCCGCGCTGGAGCGAGGGGTTCCTGACCGGCGCCGTCGCCGACCCCTTCATGGCGCTCTACTTCCTCTACTTCCTGATGCCCGTCGTCGCCTTCGTCTGGTTCCTTCGGCACGGGGATCGCGCCTTCACCTACCGGGCCGCGTTCACCATCGCGATCGGGGTCTACGGCTGCTACATGCTCTACCTCCTGGTGCCGGCGGCGGGGCCGCGCCACGCCTACGTGGGGCTCTCCGAACCGCTCCCGCGGGGGTGGATCACGGGGCCGCTCCACGACTTCATCCGGGACCTCGAGCCCCAGCCCTACGACGCCTTCCCCTCGTGCCACGTGGTGCTGGGCCTGCTCTGCGCGGCGGCCTGCTGGCCGCTGGGCGGGTGGAAGCGGTGGTCGATGGCCTTCGTCGGCCTGGGGACCGCGGCCTCGACGCTGGTGCTGCGCTACCACTGGCTCGTGGACGACCTCGCGGCCCTCGTCCTCGTCGCGGTGGCCATCGCGGCGACGCGGTTCATGGACGCGCGAATCGCCCGGAAGGCGGCCGACCGCGAGCACGACCGGATGGGCGACCTGCTGGGGGGCGGGGCTACTCCACCGTCGCCTTGAGGATCCGATCCCCGAGGTCGATGCGGTCGATGACCTCGATGCCCTCGACGATCTCCCCCATCACGGTGTAGCGCTGGTCGAGGTGCGGGGTCTCGCCGTGGCAGAAGAAGAGCTGGCAGCCGCCGGAGTCGGGGTTCGACGAGCGCGGCACGCCGAGGGTCCCGCGGCGGTAGGGCACCGGGGAGAACTCCTGCCGCGTCGGGGCGCCGCCGTTGCCGGAGCCGTCGCCGCGCGGGTCCCCGCCCTGGACGACGAAGGCCGGGACAATCCGGTGGAAAACGGTGCCGTCGTAGCCGCCCGCCCGCACGCGCGCGAGGAAGCGGGCGACGTGGACGGGGGCGGCGTGAGGGAGGGTCTGCACGACGAACGTCCCGCGATCGGTCTCGAATCGGACGCGGGGGGCGCCTGGGTACCCGCCGTTCTCCGGCCGGTACCACGGCAACTGGCGAAGGTCGTAGCCTATGACGTTGATCATCACGCCCGGAGGACGCGGCCCGGGTCGGGGCTCATCCCGCACGAGCAGGTCGGCCCGATCGACGAAGGGCAGCAGCCGCTGCACGAGGGGCATCTCGGGCTTCTTCTTCTCGATGTCCTCGACCACCTTCGCGGCCATGTCGCGCACCGACGGGTCGGGGTCGCCGAGGAGGGCCTTCGCACGATCCAGAGCCGATAGGGCCTTCAACTTGCCAAGAGCCTCGACCGCCGACGCGCGGAGATCGGCCCAGTCGTCCGGGAACTCCGTCGGCGAGGGGTGGGCACCGAGCACCCGATCGAGGGCCGCGATGGCCGCTACCAGTTCCTCCGCGTTCATCGGGGGCGGGGGCGGCTCCTTCGCCTTGGGGTCCGGATCCTGGGGCCCCATCGCGCCAAGTCCGGCCGCCGCGATGCCGGCCACGACCGGGTCGGGGTCGTCGATCGCGGCCATGCAGATCGCGAATCCCTCCCTCCCCCGCTCCCACGCGGCGTTCACCGCCGATTCGCGCACGCGGATCTCGGGGTCCGCGGCCAGCCGGGCGAGATCCTCGAGGGAGGAGCGCTTCCCCGCCGCCGCGGCGCGGAGGAAGGGGTCGTCCGTGACTCCAGGCACGTCGAGAATCGACCTCGACTTCACCAGGCCGATGTCAGGAGTGTCTTGGACGGAGTGAAGGGCGTTCAGCGCCTCCACGCGCACGAGCCGGGAGGAGTCCTCTCCCACCGCCTTCGCCAGGGACGCGGACCCGCCCTGCCCCCGGACACCGAGGGCCAGGGCGGCCGAGGCGCGCACTCCGAAGTCGCGGTCGCTCCCCAGCGCGTGCGTCAGGACGGACTCCGTGCCTCGGTCCCTCTGCCTCGCGAGCCCGAACACGATCGAGGCCCGGACGCGGGCGTCGGGTTCGCCGGCGAGCGACCCCGTCGCGCCCGTCGCCGCGGCGAGGAACCTCCCGCAGGCGGCCCGGGCGTCCGGGTCCGGGGAGTGCAGGTGCGCCTGCATCGTCCCGAGGAGGAACAGGTCGGTGAACGGCTCGGGGCTCCCCCCCGGCGGGACCGGCGGGAGCAGGCTCCGGAAGAAGATGGCGGCCGAAGTGACGACGATCGGGTCCTTCTCCTCCACGCTGAGCAGGTCGAGAACGAACCGGCCGTCGATCTTCGGTTTCTCCTTCCACCCCCGCACCGCCGCGGGGAGGGCGCGATACGCCGCCCGGCGGACCTCCGGATCGGCGTCCCGGAACAGCGCCGTGAACCCCTCCTCCTCCCACAGGCGCTTCCCGGCGAGGCGGACCGCCGCCGAGGCGGCCGCGGCGCGTTCGGGGGACGTGGCGTCGGGGCGGCGGGTGGCCACGAGAGCGTCCCCCGCGAGGTCGGCGTCGTCGGTCAGGCCCATGGCGAAGGCGGCCGATTCGCGCACCCGGCTCTCCGGGTCCCGGATCGCCAGCCGGAGCCAGGCGGAGGCCGTGGCCTTCTCCCCCCCCGCCCCCGCCTTCCCCGCCACCGCGAGCGCGGCGCGGGCGCGGACCTCGGGGTCGGGGTCACGGAGGAAGGGTTCGAGTTCCGTCAGGGGGGCCCGGGCGTCCTGGAGGTCCAGGAGGTGGTGGAGCCGGGGGGAGGCGCACTCCGGGCCCGGGGGGGCGGGAGGGGGGGGCGAGGCGCAGGCGGCGAGCAGCACGGAGAGGGCGGCCGCGGGCGGAATCCTTGGGCGCATGGGCGTGCCTCCGTATTCTCAGCCGTTCTGAATCGGCGGGGGGCGCGAATCTCCCGTCAGTCCCCCCGGAAGGAGTCTCCCATGGCGCGCAAGTGCGAGAAGTGCGGAAAGCGGACGGAAGTCGGCAACAAGGTGGCCCGCCGCGGCCTGGCCAAGTCCAAGGGCGGCGTCGGCATCAAGACCACCAGCCGCGAGAAGCGCGAGTTCCGCCCGAACCTCCAGCGCATCCGCGTCATGGTCGGCAAGACCCCCACCCGGATGAAGGTCTGCGTCAAGTGCCTCAAGGCGGGCAAGGTCCGCAAGGCCCTCGTCCGCGTCCGGACGGCGTAGCGAGGCCGAAGGGGTCTGACCCCAGACCGAAGGGGGCTGACCCCTACCGGAACCGCCGGAACCGCCGGCGCGACTTGATGTCGATCTTCTGCTGGACCACGAAGCGGCCCTCCAGCCACGCCTGCAGATCCACGATCAGCTCCGCCGGCGTCTGGTAGCGGTTCTCCCGCGGCTTGGCCATCATCTTCTCGATGATCTGCCCGAGCCCCCGGCTGACGGCCTCGTTCACCTCGTCGGGGGGCTCCAGCGGGTCGTTGAGGTGCCGCGTCATCACCACCGCCGGGTTCGGCCCCGGGAACGGGACCCGCCCCGTCACCATGTGGTACAGCGTCGCGCCGAGGGAGTAGATGTCGGAGCGGATGTCCACCCGCCGCTCGCCGCGGGCCTGCTCCGGGGAGACGTAGAACGGCGTCCCCATCGCCATCCCCTCCTCCGTCTGGGAGGCGTCCCCCTCGATGTTCTTGGCCAGGCCCAGGTCGCCCAGCTTCGCCACCCCCTCGGCCGTCACGAGGATGTTCGCGGGCTTGATGTCCCGGTGGACGATCTCGCTGCGGTGCGCGTGGTCGAGCGCCCGGGCCACCTGGATGGCGATGCCGGCCGCGCGGTGCTCCTCGATGGGCCCGTGGTCGAGGAGCTGGGCCACGTTGTTCCCCGGCACGAACTCCATCACCAGGTAGCGCAGCCCGTTCTCCTCGCCCACGTCGAGGGCGGCCACGATGTTGGGGTGGTTCAGCTTCGCCGAGGCCAGCGCCTCCCGCTCGAAGCGCTTCGCGTAGCGGGGGTTCTGGGCCAGGGCCGGGGTCAGGATCTTGATGGCCACGACCCGCTCGAGGCTCAGCTGCACCGCCTGGTAGACCGCCCCCATGGAGCCCCGGCCCAGCGGCGCGAGCAGGCGGTAGCCCGCGACCTGCGCGACCGGGGGAGGGGGGGCGGGGGTGTGCCCGCTGGACTGGATCGGGACGGGCACGGGCGCGGGGCCCGTCTCCGGGGACGGACCCTTCTTCTTCCCTTCGCCACGGTCGAACTTCCCCATCGGCCGCCTCATGCGGTGGGGATTCTCACACCCGCCGCCCGATCCGGTGCCGATATCCGAGGATCCCCAGCAGGCGCAGGGTCCGCCGGTCCATCCGCCGCGCCTTCACGGGATCGTGGTCGTCCTCCCCGCAAAGGTGCAGGATCCCGTGGACCGCGTAGAGCAGCACCTCGGTGCGGGGGCGCAGACCACGGGCCCTCGCCTCGCGCACCGCGGTCTCCACGGAGAGGACCACCTCGCCGGCCGGGAACCCGGCGCCGGGGGGGGCGGGGCCGTCGAGGGGGAACGCCAGCACGTCCGTCGGCGTGGGGTCCCCGGAGAAGGCCCCGTGGAGCCGGCCCATCTCCCGGTCGTCCACGAGCACGAGGGAGAGGTCCCCGGGGAACCGCACGCGGCGCAGCACCTCCTCCGCCTCGCGGGCGAGGCGGCGGCCGTCGAGGCGCAGCGATCGCTGGCGGTCCGCGAGCCGGACCCGGGGCCCCGCCGTCACTCCCTCGCCTCGTAGGCGTCCACGATGGCCTGCACCAGGGGGTGGCGCACGATGTCGGCGCGCCCGAGGTCCACGAAGGCGATCCCCGCGACGTCCTTCAGCACCTCGCGGGAGTGCAGAAGCCCGCTCTTGGCCCCCTTCGGCAGGTCCACCTGGGTCGCGTCCCCGGTCACCACGACCTTCGAGGAGCGGCCCATGCGCGTCAGGAACATCTTCATCTGCTCGGGGGAGGTGTTCTGCGCCTCGTCGAGGATGATGAACGAGCGGTCGAGGGTCCTGCCCCGCATGTAGGCCAGGGGCGCGACCTCGATGACGTCCCGGGCGATGGTCCGCTGGACCTCGTCGAAGTCGATGAGGTCCTCCAGCGCGTCGTACAGCGGCCGGAGGTAGGGGTTCACCTTCGCGGCGAGGTCCCCGGGGAGGAAGCCGAGGTGCTCCCCCGCCTCGACGGCCGGCCGCGTGAGGACGAGGCGGCGGAACGTCCCGGCGCGCAGCGCCGCCACGGCGCAGGCCACCGCGAGGTAGGTCTTGCCCGTGCCCGCGGGGCCGACCGCGAAGACGATGTCGTGGGTCCCGATGGCGTGCACGTAGGCCTTCTGGCCCGCGGTGCGGGGCACCACGTAGGAGTCGTCGAGGGCGCGGACCACGCGGTCCCCGGTCGGCGCCGGGGGCGGCCCCCCCGGGCCCGCCGACTCCCCCGCCAGGGCGTCGTCGAGGTCCCCGTCCGTCACGGACTCCCCGCGGCGGGACCGCTCGATGAGGATCCCGATGATGCGGCGGGCGGAGCGGGCCGCGCCGGGCTCCCCGAGGACCGTGACGGAGCCCCCTCGGGCGGTCACCTTCACGTTCAGGCGGTCCCCGAGGCGGCGGAGGAGGCGGTGGCCGAGCCCGTGGAGGGCGCGCTCCTCCTCCCCGTCGCGGAGCCGGATCACCGTCTGCTGGCGGGCCGATGGGCTCATGGCGGACATGGTACCTGTGGCCGGGGTTAGGATGCTCCTCCCGCCGATGAGGCCCCCCCTCCTCCTCCTCCTGGCCGTCCTCCTCGCGCTGGGGGCCGCCGTGGCCCTCGCGTGGCCCCGCGCCCCCTCCCTCCCGCCCGGGCCCGCGGCCCCGGGGCGCCCCGCGGCCTCCCGCCCCGCCCCCCCCGCGGCGGAGCCGGGACCGGCCCCG
>CAZWGT010000122.1:0-10206 GCA_964633345.1 uncultured Planctomycetota bacterium | reverse complement strand
CGCGCAGCTGGAACTTCGGCAAGCCCTTCAAGACCTCGAGGATCGCCTCCTGCACGGGGGCGACGACGAGCCTCTCCGCGCGGACCAGGGAGATCCCGCCGACGCCCCCGGGGGACAGGAGGACCGTCCCCGGGGGCAGGGGGACGACGCCGACGGAGGGCCTGTTCCGGTTCCGGCCGCCGTCCGCGGCGCCGAGCAGCCAGGCGAGGGCGAAGCCGAGTCCGGCCACGGTGCCGAAGATGGCCGTCCGCCGGAGGTGGAGCGCGCTCACTCCCGCCGGCGGCTCTTCCGGCGCCCGGGAGGGGCGATCCCGGGGAGGGCGTCCCCGAGGCCGCGGGCGAGGAGCACCGCCTCGACGAGCTCCCTCGCGGCGCCGCGGCCCCCGGGCGCGGCGCAGACGGCGTCCGCGGCCTCGAGGGCGCGGGGGTGGGCGTCGGCGACCGCCACCGCCACGCCGGACTCCGCGTAGGCGGGGAGGTCCACGACGTCGTCGCCGAGGAACGCGACGTCGGCCTTCGCCAGGCCCAGCTCGGCGCGGAGGGCGCGCATCTCGGCGGCCTTGTCCTTGACGCCCTGGCGGTCGGTCGTGATCCCGAGTTCCCGCGCCCGGGCGGCCACGGCGGCGGACCGGCGCCCGGAGACGAAGGCGACGAGGAGGCCGGCCCGGAGCGCGCCGACGATGCCGAGGCCGTCGCGGACGTGGAACCACTTCGACTCCCCTCCGTCGGGGTGTACGAGGATTCCCCCGTCGGTCAGGACGCCGTCCACGTCGAAGGCGAGCAGGCGCACCGCGGCCAGGCGGCGGCGGAAGGCGGCGGCGCCCCCGCGGAGGGGCCTCACGAGGCCACCCCGATCTCGAGGATGTCCTGTACGTCGAGGAGGCCGACGGGCCGTCCGCGGGCGTCGAGGACCGGGACCTCGTCGATTTTGCGGTCCTTCAGGATCCGCAGCGCCTCGGCCACGAGGGTCGCGTCGGTGACGGTGATCGGGGATCGGGTCATGACGTCCCGGATGGGCAGGTCGAGGAAGGACTTCCCCTCGCCGAGGCGCCGGCGGAGGTCCCCGTCGGTGAAGATCCCGAGGAGCCGCCCGCGGGCGTCCACGACGAGGGTGGCGCCGGCCCGCGCCCCGCCGATCCCGCTCACCGCCTGCAGCGCCGCGAGCACCGTGGTGCCCGGCTTCACCGTCGGCACCTCGCGGCCCCGGCGCATGATCTCCCCCACGGTCATGAGCTGGCGACCGAGGGATCCGCCGCGGTGGAAGAGGGCGTAGTCCTCGCGGGAGAACTTCCGCCGGCGGGCGACGGTCATCGCGAGCGCGTCGCCGAGGGCCAGGGTGGCCGTGGTGGAGGAGGTGGGCACCAGCCCCATGGGGCAGGCCTCGGCGATCCGGCCGAGGTCGAGGGCGACGTCGCTCCACTTCGCCAGCCTCGAGGCCGGGTTGCCGGTGATGGAGAGGAGGCCGGCCCCGATCTTCCGCACGACGGGCACGACCCGGAGCACCTCCTCGGTCTCGCCGCTGAACGAGACGGCGAGTACGAGGTCGCTGCGGCGCACGCGCCCCACGTCCCCGTGGAGCGCCTCGGCGGAGTGCAGGTAGATCGACGGGGTCCCCGTGGACGCCAGCGTGGCGGAGATCTTCTGGCCGATGAGGCCGGACTTCCCGACGCCGGTGACGACGACGTCCCCGTCGCAGCCGTGGATGCGCTCCACGGCGAGGACGAACTCCCCCCCCATGCGCCGGAGGACGGCGTGGAGGGCGGCGGCCTCGGCCCTGAGGACGCTGCGGCCGAACTCGAGGTCGGTGACGGTCCGGGATCGGGTCTTCTTCACGGGGTACCTCGGGATCGATCGTCGGGGGATCGAATCCTTATATCGGCCCCCCCGCGCAAACGCCCTGCCGATTCGCCGTGCGCGGCGCCCCGCGGGGCCCGTGAAGGGGGAGCCCCGGCCTTCCGGAACGATCACCCCTCCCGGCGGTAGGCGTCCAGCCGGTTGTAGAGGGTCCGGACGGTCACCCCGAGGACCTCCGCCGCGCGCGTCTTGTTGCCCCCCGCGGCGTCGAGGACGCGCAGGATGTGGCGGCGCTCCACCTCCTCGAGGGGGAGGTCCGGGGGGTACCCCTCACCGGGCGGCCCCCCGGTCGCCGCGCCGGGCGCGCGCACCTCAGGCGGGACCTGGGCGAGATCCGCGGTCCCCGACGGCGCGAGGACGGCCATGCGCTCGACGATGTTGCGGAGCTCCCGGACGTTCCCCGGCCAGGCGTAGGCCTGGAGGGCCGCCGTCGCGGCCGGCGCGATGGCGAGGGGGCCCGGGCGGCCGGTCCGGACGCGGCCGAGGAAGTGGGCCGCCAGGGCGGGGATGTCCCCGGGCCGCTCCCGGAGGGGGGGCACGGACACGGGCAGGACGCGGATGCGGTAGTAGAGGTCCTCGCGGAAGTCCCCCTTCCTCACGCCCTCGGCGAGATCGCGGTTGGTGGCGGCGACGAAGCGCACGTCCACGCGGCGGGCGCGGTTGGAGCCGACGCGCCGGACCTCCCCGTCCTGCAGCACGCGCAGGAGCTTCACCTGGAGCGCCGGGGACATCTCGCCGATCTCGTCGAGGAAGAGCGTGCCGCCGTGGGCCACCTCGACGAGCCCCTCGCGGGCGCGGACCGCGCCGGTGAACGCCCCGCGCTCGTGCCCGAAGAGCTCGCTCTCGAGGAGCCCCTCCTGGAGCGCGCCGCAGTTGACGGCGACGAAGGGGCCGCGGGCGCGCGGGCTCCGCGAGTGGATGGCCCGCGCCACCAGCTCCTTCCCGGACCCGGTCTCCCCCTGGACCAGGACGGGGCTGTCCGCCGCCGCCACGCGCCCGAGGAGGTCGCGGAGGTCCCGCATGCAAGGGGCTTCGCCCACCATCTCCCCCCCGTCGGCCGCGGCGATGCGCTCGAGGGCGCGGGCCCGGCGGGAGAGGAGGGCCTTCTCGGCGGCGCGCCGGACGATCAGCTCGACCTCGTCGAGGACGAAGGGCTTCCCCGCGTAGTGGAAGGCGCCGAGGCGCATCGCCTCGACGGCGGCGGAGACGGTGCCGTGCCCCGTCAGGACGATGACCTCGGGCGCCTCCGGCTCGGCGCGGATCTCGCGCAGGAGGTCCGTCCCCGGGCCGTCGGGCAGGCGCATGTCGAGGAGGACGACGTCGAACTCCCTTTCCCCGAGGAGGGCGCGCCCGGCGGAGAGGTCCGCCGCGCCGGACGCGTCGAACCCGCGGTCCCCGAGCTCCTCCACGACGAGGTCCCGCAAGGGCCTCTCGTCCTCGACCACCAGCACGCGATGCGCCTCGGTCATGCTCCCTCCCGTCCCCTTCCCGCCGCGGGTCTGCCCGGCAGGCGCAGGCGGAAGATCGCCCCGCCCCCCGGCGCGTCGTGGACCTCCACGCACCCTCCGTGGTCCGTCGCCACCCGGTCCACCACGGTGAGCCCGAGCCCGGTCCCCCCCGCCTTCCCCGAGCGGAAGGGCTCGAAGATGCGGCGGCGCTCGGCCGGCGGGACGCCGGGCCCGCGGTCCCGCACGGCGACCGAGGCCCCGCCCCCGTCCGGGGAGACCGAGACCTCCACCGTCGATCCGTCGGGGGAGACCTCGACCGCGTTGGCCACGAGGTTGAGCACCGCCTGCTTGATCCGGCCGGCGTCCGCGACCAGCAGCGGAACGGCTCCCGGCGGGGAGAACCCGATGGGGACCCGGCGGAGGCGGGGGTTCAGGCGGGCGAGTTCCACGACCTCCCCCACGAGGGCGCCGAGGTCCACGGGCCCCGCCGCGGGCGCGCCGTCGCGGGCGAAGTCCATCAGGTCGCCGACGATGCGGGAGCACCGGCGCGCCTCGGCCCCGATCGTGGCGAGCAGCTCCGCGGCGCGGTCGGGATCGGCCCTCTCCCCCCGGACCTTCGAGGCCGCGGCGTCGGCGCAGGCGGCGATGGTGCCGAGGGGGTTGTTCACCTCATGGGCCACGCCGGCGGCCAGCGTCCCGAGGGCGGCCAGCGTCTCCGCCCGCCGCACCCGCTCCTCCGCGGCCCTCCGCTCGCGGAGGGCCCGGAGGAAGAGGACCGTGAACGCGAGGCTGCCCAGGAACGCGGCCGCCATGGAGCCGTAGAGGATCCAGCGCGCCCGCTCCGCGGCGCCGCGGTCGGCGCCGTCGCGGAGGGCCTCGCGGGCGTCCCGCACGATGCCCTTGCCGAGGAGCCGGGCGGCCCCCAGGGCCTCCGCCAGGGCGGCGTCGTCGGAGGGCCCGGCGAGGACCGCCTCGGCGAGGGAGGAGAGGTTGCGCCCCTCGGCGGCCAGGGGACCGGAGGCGGTCGCCTCGCGCAGGCGCGCCGTCGCCGCCCGGATCCGCTCCGCGCGCATCCCGGCCGCCCCGGCCCTCCTCCCCGGTTCGAACTCGGAGAGCAGGCGCAGTTCGTCCTGCACGGGGTCCAGGAGGACGACGAGTTCGAGGCGGCGGTTCACGGCCTCGGCCCCGTCGGAGACCTCCCGCAGGCCCGTGTAGGCGCCGGCGGCCAGCGCCGCGAGGAAGAGCGTCATGACGAGGTAGTAGAGGACCAGCCGGCGGGGGTCCATCCCCCGATGGTACCCGGCCCCGCGACCGTTCTGTCCAAGGCGGCCCGCCGGTGGTTCGCGTAGCATCCCGGGCGATGGACACATCCGCGCGGTTCCTGGACCTCCTCAACTTCCTGGCCATCCTGATTCTGTCCGTGGCCTTCCACGAGGCGGCCCACGCGTGGCTGGCGGACCGGTTCGGGGACGACACGCCGCGGGAGCACGGGCGGATGACCTTCAACCCCTTCGCCCACGTCCACCCGATCCTGACCATCGCGATCCCGGCGTACTTCTACTGGACGAGCGGGGGGCTGCTGTTCATGGCGATGACCCCGGTGAACCCCTCGAGGATGCGCCGGCCCCGCCTCCACGGGATGCTCACCGCCCTCGGGGGGCCCGCGGCCAGCATGATCCTCGGCATCGCCTGCTTCGCCGCCATGGTGGCCTTCGTCGTCGCCGCGGGCGGCACCGCCGACATGGGGCCGGGGGCCCTGAAGGCGCTCCGCCTGATCAAGCTCGCGGTGCTCCTGAACGTCTTCGGCGCCTTCTTCAACCTCCTGCCCGTGCCGCCCCTCGACGGGTCCTCGATGCTGGAGTTCTTCCTCCCGAGGAGGATGCTCCCGGCGTGGGAGGCCTACCGCTCCTACTCGTGGATCGTGTTCGCCGTGCTCGTCCTCTCGAACGTGCTCGACAAGGTCCTCGATCCGGTGATGTCCCTGACGGGCGAGGCCGTCGGGCTCGGCGTCACCCTGGGGAACTGGATGGCCCGTGGCTGACGAGGACTTCCGGATCGAGCTGGACGCCTACAGCGGGCCCATGGACCTGCTGCTCTACCTCATCCAGAAGGAGGAGGTGGACGTCCACGACATCCCCGTCGCGCGGATCCTCGGGAAGTACCTCGAGGCGCTGCGGGCGGGCCCCGTCCTCGACCTCGACCGGGCGGGGGAGTTCCTCGTCATGGCCTCGAACCTGCTCGCGGTGAAGAGCGCGATGCTGCTGCCGAACGAGGACCCGGTCCTCGGGGAGCTCGTGGACCCGCGCGAGGAGCTGGTCCGGCAGATCATCGAGTACCGCCGCGTGAAGGAGGCCGGCGGGCTCCTCCGCGAGATGCAGGCGGAGGCGGCGCTGCGCTGGCCCCGCGGCCGCGGTCCCGTCCCCGAGCTCGCCGAGGAGGACCGCCCCGAGCCGCCCGGGGTCCGCGAGGCCACGCTCTACGACATCTTCGCCACGTTCCACAGGCTCCTCCGCGAGACCGAGAGCGAGGAGCCGCGGCGGATCACCTACGACGACGTGCCGATGGAGGTCCACGTGGACCGGATCCTCGCGGCCATCGGGACGGGCGGGGAGGGCGCGGGCCTCGAGGCCCTCCTCGGGGACCGCCGCGACCGCGCGTTCGTGCTCGGGACCTTCCTCGCCATCCTCGAGCTCATGAAGGAGGGCCGCGTCCTGGCGGTCCAGGCGGACGCGGGGGAGGACATCCGCGTGGTCCTCCAGGACTCCGACGCCGGGCGCGCGGCGCAGGAGGCCATCCGGGAGCGCGCGCGCCGCCACGAGGCCGAGACCCCCGAGGGGAAGCCGAAGCGGCGGCCCCCGTGGGCCAAGGACGGGCCGTCGCCGGAGGTGGAACCGCCCCCGGCATCTCCCGCTTGATCCCGCCGCACGTCGGTGGTTGGATGGAGGCCTGCCGGCACATCGCAGGAGGATCGACGATGACGGGACTCAAGATCGCAGCCCTGGCCCTGGCCGCCGCGACCGCCGCCTCCCCCGCGCAGGAGGAGGGGGTCCGCTACGTGCGCTCCCTGAAGAAGGGCTTCGAGATCGCCAGGGAGAGGGGCTGGGCGATCCTCGTCTGGTCCACGATGGACTCGGATTCCTCCTGCAAGGCGGACCTGGACGTCTTCAAGAACAAGGACGTGCAGAAGGCGATGAAGGGGTACCTCGTCCTCTTCGCCAACAACGAGACCGGCCACGGCGCGAAGGACGGGACCATCGACGGCAAGCCGGCGAAGGTCTGCAACCTCGTCCCCTCCATCCAGTGCGAGGACCACGTGGCCGCCCAGAACGATGTCTACAAGTCCTACAGCGACATCGCCGTGGACAAGTCGGCCAACCTCCGCGCGCCCAACCACTTCGTCGTGGACGCCGACGGGAAGGTCCTCGGTCAGATCAACAACGGGACGAAGGAGGCGGGCTTCGCCGAGGTGCCGCCGCCGAAGATGGTCGAGGGGCTCAAGGCGCTCCTGGCGAAGGCGGGGGGGCCCGGACTCTCCGACGAGGCGTACGCGACCCTCCAGAAGGCCCTCGCCTCGGCGCGCGCCTCCATCGACCAGAAGCGGATGAGCGAGGCGGCGAAGGCCCTCGCCCCGTTCGCGGCCACGGGGAAGAAGTTGGCCCTGCTGGAAACGGCGCGGGAGCTTCTCGCCCGCGTGGACAAGGAGGCGGCGCCGGCCCTGGCCAAGGCCCAGCTGGAGCTCAAGGGGAACCCGCTGGCCGGGCTCCTGGGCCTCGACCGCGTGTCCGAGGACTACCCGGGAACCGATTCCGCGGCGTCGGCGAAGAAGGCGGCCGACGCCTTCCGCGCCAGCCCCGAGGGGAAGAAGGTGCTCAAGGACATCGCCCGCGAGAAGGAGGGGAGGGCCGAGCTGGAGAAGGCGGTCGCCGCGGGCGCCGACGGCAAGGACGACGCGAGGTACCTGCGCCTCCTCGACGGCATCGCGAAGAAGTACGCGGGCCTGCCCTGCGGGGAGGAGGCGAAGGCGAAGGCCGACGCGGTGCGCGCCGATCCCGAGCGGGCGAAGGCGCTGGCCGCGGCCGCCGCGGAGCGGGAGGCCAAGGCGGAGCTCACGGCCGCCAAGGGGCTCCTCGACGCGGGGAAGAGGGACGAGGCGAAGAAGGCGCTGCAGGCCATCGTGGACCAGCACCCGGGCACCAAGGGCGCCGAGGAGGCGCAGAAGCTGCTGGAGGGACTCCGCTGAAGGCATCCGGCATCGTCTTCCTGGGCACCCCCGACGCCGCGGTCCCCTCGCTCCGCGCGCTGGCGGCGGTGGGGGCGGCCCCGTCCCTCGTCGTCACGCCGCCGGCGAAGCGCCGCGGCCGCGAGGGGACCCCCGCGCCCTGCCCCGTGGCCGCGGCCGCGGAGGTCCTCGGCATCCCGGTCCACCCCTCGGAGGACGTCAACGACGCGGGCACCGTCGGTGCCATCCACGCCCGCCGGCCGGACCTGCTGGTGGTCGTCGCCTTCGGCCAGATCCTCCGCAAGGAGATCCGCTCGCTCCCGCGCCTCGGCGCGCTCAACCTCCACTTCTCCCTGCTCCCGCGCTGGCGCGGCGCCGCGCCGGTCCAGAGGTGCATCGAGGCCGGCGACGAGACGACGGGCGTGACGGTCCAGAGGATCGTGGCGCGCCTGGACGCGGGGCCCGTCGTCGCGCGGCGCGAGGAGGAGATCCGCCCGGGGGAGCGGGCCGGGGAGCTCGAGGATCGCCTCGCGGACCTCGGCGCGGCGCTCCTGGCCGACGTCGTCGTCCACACCCTGGAGACGGGCAAGCTCATCGAGGGGAAGCCGCAGAAGGAGAGCGAGGTCACCGCGGCGCCGAAGGTCGGCAGGGAGGAGGGAGTGGCCGACTTCTCCCTCGACCCCGAGGCGTTCTGCCGCCGCGCCCGCGCGCTGCACCCCTGGCCCCTCGTCCGCGCGGGCGTGAAGGCGGGCAAGGGGAAGTCCGACGTCGTGACCTTCCACCGGGTGCGGCCCGGAAGGACGCCGGCCGGGGGCCGGTCCCCGGGCTCGGTCCTCTCCGCGGGGAAGGACGGGATCGAGGTCGCCTGCGGGAAGGGGAGCGTCGTGCTCCTCGAGATCCAGCGCCAGGGGGCCCGGGTCCTCGACGCCGCGGCCTTCCTGAACGGGTTCCCCGTCGCCGCCGGCGACCGTTTCGGCTCCCCGCTGGGCTAGCCCCGCCCGAGGTCGAAGAGCAGGAACGCGCCTCCCCTCGGGGATCCGATCCGGAGGACCTCCTCGTCCTCCGCGGAGGCGCCGTCACCGGCGGCGAGGGGGACGCCGTTGACCTCGATCGCCCCGGCGTACGCCTGGATCCACGCGCCGCGCCCCTTCGCCGGGCGGTGCTCGACGACCGCTCCGGGGGGGAGGTCGGACCGGAAGATCGCGGCGTCCTGGTGGATCGCCACCTCGCCGGGGCCGGGCTCGCGGGAGGCGACGCGCAGCAGCCTCCCGCGGGAGGCCGCCGTCGGAAGGGAGATCTGCTCGTAGCCGGGCGGGAGTCCCGTCCGCTCGGGGAGGATCCAGACCTGGAGCAGGTGGACGCGGTCCTTCTCCGAGGCGTTGGCCTCCGAATGGAGGACCCCGGTTCCGGCGCTCATCCGCTGGACGTCCCCGGGCCGGATGACGGAGCCGTTGCCCATGGAGTCCTCGTGGCGAAGCGCCCCCTCGAGGACGAAGGTGAGGATTTCCATGTCGCGGTGGGGATGCATGCCGAAGCCCTCACCGCCGGCGACGAAGTCCTCGTTCAGCACGCGCAGCGTCCGGAACCGGACGTGCGCGGGGTCGTGGTAGTCGGCGAAGGAGAACGAGTGGTACGTGTCGAGCCAGCCGTGGTCGAAATGGCCGCGGTCCCCCGATCGGCGGACGGTGATCAAGGGACCTGGACCTTCTTGTGGCTGCCGTCGCAGAACGGGGCGTTGCCCGTCGTGCGGCAGGTGCACCAGGCGCAGGCCTGCCCGGCGGGGCCGACCTCGAGGATGCGGGGGGTGATCCCGCTCCCCTTGTGGCTCCCGTCGCAGAACGGGGCGTTGCCGGTCCTCCCGCAGGCGCAGATGGCGTGGCGGCCGGGGGGGAGCTGGACGACCTTCGGTCCGGGGTGGGGCATGGGTGCTTCCTTTCTCCGGCCGTTGCCGGAACGCGTCAGGCGTCCTTCGGGTGGCGGGCCTTGTCGAGCAGGCGCACGAGGGTCCGCAGTTCGCCGGCGGACATGTGGCCGAGCTGGCGGCGGTGGATGGCGAGGAGGTCCCCGTCGATGCGGTCGAGGAGGCGGAGGGCCTTCGGCGTGGCGCGGATGCGGACGACGCGGCGGTCGGGGCCGTCGCGCCGGCGTTCGACGAGACCGTCGCGCTCCAGTCCGTCGAGGAGGCGGGTGATGTCCGGGGACCGCGTGACCATGCGGGCGGCCACCTCGAGGCAGGGCAGCCCGTCCCTCCCCGCGCCGCGGAGGATGCGGATCGCGTTGTAGCGCGGCTCGGTCAGGCCGTGGCCGCGGAAGAACTCCTCGAAGTCGCGGAGCAGGAGATCCGCGGTCCGGAGGAGCCCGAGGTAGGCCTCGACGGCGGGGGAGCCGAAGGGCTTCGTCTGGCGGATCTCGTCGCGCAGGGCCATGGGCGACATCCTAGGGCCGACAATGGTTGTGTCAACAACTATTTCGGGACAGGATCTCGTGGGCCCGCTTCACGCGCAGGAACTTCTCGTGGGCGAGGCGCTGGAAGTCCTCGTCGAGGTGGGCCACGAGGTCCGGGTGGCACTTCCGCGAGGCCTTCCGGAAGGCGGCGTCGACCTCCTTCCGCGCGGCGCCCGCGGACAGGCCGAGGATCGCCCGGGCCTCGGCGGGGGTGGAGGGGAGGCCGGGGGCGGCCCTGCGG
>CAZWGT010000121.1:0-10377 GCA_964633345.1 uncultured Planctomycetota bacterium | reverse complement strand
ACCCAGGAGATCGGCCAGATGGGGGGGCTGCGGCGGAAGATCCCCTTCACGTTCATCACGTGGATGGTGGCGACGCTGGCCATCGCGGGGTTCCCGCTCACCTCCGGGTTCTTCTCGAAGGACGGGATCCTGCTGGCCCTGATGGCCTCGGAGGAGGGGCCCTACCACCACCTGCGCGTCGCCATCATGGGGGCGCTGGTCCTCGGCGCGTTCCTGACGGCCGCCTACATGTGGCGCGTCACGGCGCTCACCTTCTTCGGGAAGCCGAGGGAGCAGGAGCGCTACGACCACGCCCACGAGTCGCCGATCCTGTACGTCCCCCTGATCGTGCTGGCCGTCATGGCCATCGCCGCGGGCTACGGGTGGCACGGCCTGTTCCTGCAGCCGGAGAACCTCTACGGCTTCGGATACATGCCGGGGGTCCACGAGGCGGAGGCCCTGAAGGGGAAGCTCTCGGAGACGGCGCTGGCCTCCTACGAGCACCTCTCCCACGAGGCCCACCACTGGCACTGGCCGATCACCGCCATCGCGACGATCTCCGGGCTCGGCGGCCTCGCGGTGGGGGCGTTCTTCTACATGACCGCCGCCGGCGACGGGCTCCGCGCCAGGCTCCGGATCCCGCTCGCCCCCGTCTTCAGGGTCTGGAAGAACAAGTACTGGATCGACGAGATCTACTGGGCCACCTTCGTCGCCGGCGCCGTGGCGGTCTCGAGGGCCCTGGCCTGGTGGGACCGCGAGGTGGTGGACGGGCTCGTGAACCTCGTCGGCCGCTGGGGCCTCCGGCTCGGCGACGCGTCGGGCTGGGCCGACCGCGAGGTCGTGGACGCGCAGTTCGTGCACGGGGCCTCGGGACTGGCGTGGGGCGCGGGCGGGCTCTTCTCCTCGATGCAGGGGGGCCGCGTCCGGGTCTACGTGTACCAGGCCGTCTTCACCACGGCGGTGCTCGCCCTGGTGATCGCCGCGGCGTACGGGTAGCGCGAAGGGAAGGAACCGGGACATGCTGAGCCTGCTCATCTTCGTCCCCCTCGCGGGGATGCTGGCCGTGCTCGTCGCGGGGAAGTCGAGGGAGGTCTGCCGGCTGATCTCGCTGGTGACCTGCCTCGCCCTCCTCGCGGTGTCCGGCCTGGCCGTCATGAAGTACACCGGCGCCCACCACGGGCAGGTGGTCATCGGCGGGATGGACCCCGCGAAGAACGCCCTCTTCCAGTCGGTGCTGCACGAGAAGGCGGCGTGGTTCTCCGTCGGCGCCATGGAGGTCAACTACGAGCTCGACGTGGACGGCCTCTCGATGCTCCTCATCGCCCTGACCGGCCTCATCGGCGTCGTGGCGGCGCTGGCCTCCTGGAACGTCGAGCGCTCCCCCCGCGGCTACCACTCGATGCTGCTCCTCCTCATGAGCGCCATGATGGGGACCTTCGTCTCCATGGACCTCTTCCTCTTCTACGTGTTCTGGGAGCTGATGCTGCTCCCGATGTACTTCCTCATCGGCGTCTGGGGCGGCCCGCGGCGCGAGTACGCCGCCATCAAGTTCTTCGTGTACACCCTCGTCGGGTCGGTCCTCATGCTCGGCGCCATCCTGGCGCTCTACTTCGATCGCGGGACGCTGTCCATCCCGGCCCTCGTGGCCGACGCCTCCTCGATCTTCGCGGGGCACCCCCTCGTCCGGACGGTGCTGTTCTTCGGCCTCTTCATCGGCTTCGCCATCAAGGTGCCCGTGTGGCCCTTCCACACGTGGCTCCCCGACGCCCACGTCGAGGCGCCGACCCCCATCTCCGTCATCCTGGCCGCCGTGCTCCTGAAGATGGGCGGCTACGGCCTCATCCGCATGGCGTGGCCGCTCTTCCCCGAGGTCGTCGTCCAGCAGGGGGCGTTCCTCGCCAGCCTCGCCGTCATCTCCATCGTCTACGGGGCCCTGGTCGCCATGGCCCAGACCGACTGGAAGAAGCTCGTCGCCTACTCCTCGGTCAGCCACATGGGCTACGTCCTCCTCGGGCTCGTGGCGCTGAACGCCGAGTCCGTGGGCGGCGCGATCTTCCAGATGTTCAACCACGGCACCATCAGCGGGATGATGTTCCTCCTCGTGGGCGTCATGTACGAGAGGGTCCACCACCGCGATCTCGCCCGCTTCGGCGGCGTCCTCGGCCTGCTGCCGAAGTACTCCGTCATGGCGATGATCGGCTTCTTCGCCGCCCTCGGCCTGCCGGGGATGAGCGGCTTCGTCTCCGAGGTGATGGTCTTCCTCGGCTCCTTCAAGTCGACCCTGATGCCCCACGCGAAGTTCTTCACCATCGCGGGCACCCTGGGCGTGGTCTTCGGCGCGGTCTACATCCTCACCATGCTCCAGAAGGTCTTCCTCGGCACGCCGAAGGAGATCGGGGGGCACGGCGACGCCCACGGACACGACGCCCACGGCGCGGCGGCGGTCCCCGCGCCGGCGCCGGACGCCCACGGCGGCCACGACGACGCGCACGGGGCCCACGCGCCGGCCGCGGGAGGCCACGACCACTACGTCCCGCCGAAGGCCCCCTGGCCCGACCTCACCATGATCGAGTGGGCGACTCTGCTGCCGCTGGCGGCCGTGACCATCGTCCTCGGCATCCTCCCGGGCATCGCGCTGGGGCTCTTCAATCCCACGGTCATGGCGCTTCTCGAGCACATGGACAAGGTCCGCGGGGTGGTCCTGCGGTGATCGGGGCCCTCTCCCTCCTGGCCGCGTCGGCGGACTCCTTCCGGGTGCCGGACGTGGGCGGACTGCTCTCGGCGACCCTGCCCGAGGTGATCCTCACGGCCGCCATCGTCCTCATCCTGCTCCTCGAGTCCTTCCGGGGGAACGGGGCGCGCCTGTTCCCGAGGATCTCCCTCGCCGTCGTCGTCGGCCTCTTCGCCCTCGTCGCCTCCGGCCTCGGCTCCGGGGAGATCCAGGCGGCGGGCCCCCTGGTCGTGGACGACATGGCCCGGGTCTTCCGCCTCCTGTTCCTCTCGGCGGGGGCCTACGCCCTCCTGTTCGGGATGCGCCGGGGGGAGGAGTGGTTCGGCCAGGCGGAGTTCCACGTGCTGCTCCTCGCCTCCCTGGCGGGCATGTCGATCCTCTCCGCGGCCACGGACATGCTGACGGCCTACCTCGCCTTCGAGATGGTCTCCTACACCGGCTACCTGATGGTGGGGTACCGCAAGGGGGACCGCGCCTCGAGCGAGGCGGGGATGAAGTACGTGATCTTCGGCGCCGCGGCGTCCGGCGCGATGCTCTTCGGGATCACGCTCCTCTTCGGCCTCGCGGGCTCGACCTCGATGCAGGCGGTGGCCGAGGTGCTGCGCGCCCAGGGCGGCTCGCCGGCGGCGGTCGCGGCGGCGGTGCTGGTCTTCGCCGGGGTGGCCTTCAAGATCTCCGCCGCGCCCTTCCACTTCTGGGCCCCGGACGCGTACAGCGGGGCCTCGACCATCGTGGCCGGGTTCCTCGCGGTGGCCTCCAAGGCGGCGGGCTTCGCCGTCGCGATCCGGATCCTCGCCACATGGTGCGGCGCGGCCGACGCCCCCGGGGCCGGGACCTCCTTCGCCTTCCTTCCGGCCGGCCCGCTCCCCTTCTGGATCTGCGCCGCGGGCGCCGTGGCGACGATGGTCGTGGGGAACACCGCCGCCCTCCGGCAGAAGGAGCTGAAGAGGCTGCTGGCCTGGTCCTCCGTGGCCCACGCCGGGTACCTCCTCATGGCGCTCAGCACGGGCACCGGGGAGGCCGTCGGCGGCATCCTCTTCTACTTCTTCGTCTACATGCTCATGACGCTCGGCGGCTTCGGCATCGTCGGCCTCCTGAAGGGGCCCCTCGGCGGCACGGAGATCCGCCACTACTCCGGCCTGGCCAAGCGCAACCCCCTCCTGGCGGTCCTCCTGACGGTCCTGATGATCTCCCTCACCGGCCTGCCGCCGACGCTGGGGTTCTGGGGGAAGGTGATGCTGTTCATGCCCGTCGTCGAGGGGAAGTTCTACGGGCTGGCGATCGTCGGCCTCCTCATGAGCGCGGTGTCGCTCTTCTACTACGCGGCCCTCATCCGCCAGATGTTCCTCGTGCCCCCGGAAGAGGGGAGCGAGGGGCCGCTGGTGCTGGCGCCCGCGGACTGGCACCTGGTCGGGTGGACCACGGCGCCCCTCCTCCTCCTCGGCATCTTCGGATGGAACTATCCCGCGAACGTCCTCGTCGAGGCGGCCAGGGGCTGGATCGCCGCGGTGGCGAGGTAGGGCATGGAACGCGAGAACGCCGTCCGGATGGTGAACGAGGCCCTCTCGAGGGAGTACAACTCGATCTCCACCTACATCCTGCACTCCTCCCCCTGGACCACGCCGGAGGACGCCCCGGCCCTGAAGGCCCTCGAGGAGATCCGGGCGCTCCAGGAGCAGACGGCCCACTGGCTGACGATCCGCCTGCGGGAGGACTTCGGGGCGGGCCCCACGGTGAAGGCCTTCGAGCACTGGAAGCTGGACCTCAACTACCTCTCCGTCCCCTACCTCGTGCGGTTCGCCGCGGAGCACTTCGACCGCGTCGCCGCGGAGTACGAGTCCCTGCTGAAGGAGTGGGGGGCGGACCCCGCGCTGGCGGCCATCTTCGGGAGGCTCC
Organism: uncultured Planctomycetota bacterium; assembly: GCA_964633345.1. GTDB lineage: Bacteria > Planctomycetota > JAJSAM01 > JAJSAM01 > JAKLKS01 > CAZWGT01. Next base: position 5,771 of record CAZWGT010000121.1, on the reverse strand, counting down.
GCGACGAGGCGAGGGCCCACCGGGCGCGGCTGACGAAGTTCGTCCCGGCCTGGACCGAACCGCCGAAGGAGGTCCTCTCGACGGGGGAGATCCCCCAGGAGAAGCGCAGGCCGTAGCAACCGTTTCCGGCGGGCGGCGTCCCGGGGGATAATCCCCGCATGCAGCCCGTCGATCCCCGCTGGACGCGGGGGGTGGACCTCTTCAACCGCGGGGAGTTCTTCGAGGCCCACGAGGTCGTCGAGGACCTGTGGAACGAGACGACGGGCCCCGAGAGGGAGTTCCAGAAGGGCTTCATCCAGGCCGCCGTGGCCCTGGAGCACCACCGGCGGGGCAACCCGCGGGGCTTCGCGTCCGTGCTGGGGACGGCCGCCGGGTACCTCCGGCGCGCCGACCCCGGCGCGGGCGGGCTGGACGTGACCGCGCTGCTGGCGGACCTGGAGGAGTTCCGGGACCGGGTGGGGCGCGGGGAGGGGCCGCCGTTCCCGAGGGCCCGCCCATACGGGCAGAGGAGGACGACATGAACCCCGAGACGAAGGTCGCCGAAGCCCCGGCCGTGCGCCTGACCCCGCTGGCCGCCGAGCGCCTGCTGGCGCTGGCCGTGGAGCAGGACATCCCCGCCGGGGAGCGCAACCTCCGCATCGCCATCAAGGCCGGAGGCTGCTCCGGCTTCTCCTACGAACTCGGCTTCGACGCGAGGAAGGCCACGGACGTCGTCTCCGTCGTCGAGGGCATCACCGTCCTCCTCGACCCGAAGGACCTCCCCTCGGTGAAGGGGCTCGTCGTGGACTTCGTGGACACGGTCCAGGAGCAGGGGTTCAAGATGACCAACCCCAACGCCAAGTCCACCTGCGGCTGCGGCCAGTCCTTCCAGGCATGAGCCCCAGGGCCAAGCTGACCGTCGGCCTGCTGGCGGTCGCCGCGCTCTCGGGCACCGCGCTGGCCCTCGGGCTGGGCCGCCCCCCCGCGAGGGAGAACCCCGGGGTGGCCGCCATCCGGGAGCAGACCCGCTACCCCGGACGCCAGCTGTTCACCCAGCACCAGTGCGTCGTCTGCCACGGGGCCGACGGCGGCGGGACCGCCATGGGGCCGGGCCTCGGCACCATCATGCCGGACTACCTCGCCGCCGCCCGCGAGGACGAGGCCGCGGCCCTGGAGGCGCTCGTCGCCTACCTGAAGGACCCCAAGGGCCGCCCGAAGATGCGCCGGGACACGACGCGCTACCCCAACCCCATGCCGTCGGCGGAGGGCCTCGGCCTCAACGACGAGGACCTCCGGAAGATCGCCGCGTTCATCCTCCACCTCAAGCCCCAGGCCCAGGCGGTGGGGGGCGACGGGGGGGCCCGGTAGGGGCGACCCTCCGGGTCGCCCGGCCTCAAACGGAGAACGACGACCCGCACCCGCAGGTGCCCGTGGCCCCCGGGTTGCGCCACTCGAAGCCCGAGGCCATCATCGTGCGCTTGAAGTCCAGGGTGACGAGGTCGAGGATCGCCGCCGACTTCGGCTCGACGAACACCTCCGCCCCCTCGACGGCCACCACGACGTCCCCCTCCCGCGGCCCGTCCACGACCTCGGTGTCGTAGGAGAGGCCGGAGCAGCCGCCGCCGACGACCTTCACGCGGAAGCCGGGGCGGCGGAAGGCGGAGTACTCGGGGCGGCGGCAGAGTTCCTGCACGCGCCGCGCGGCGCCGGGGGTGACGGTCAGCATCCCGGCAGGATACGGCCGGGTGCGGATCGGCGGAAGGATGCGAACCCTCCCCGGTATCCTCGGGTTGGACAACGGACCACCCGGGAGACCGCCATGCACGCCACGCTCGAGCAGGGACCCGCCTTCACGCTGGCCCGCGTCGCCCTCGACCAGGGGGAGACCTTCAAGGCGGAGTCCGGCGCCATGGTCTCGATGTCGGGGACCGTGGACATCCAGACGAAGATGCAGGGGGGGCTCCTGGCCTCGCTGGCGCGGAGCGTGCTGACCCAGGAGTCGTTCTTCCAGAACACATTCACCGCGGCCCGGGGCCCCGGCGAGGTGACCTTCGCCCCGTCGCTCCCCGGGGACATCCGCCTCCGGGAGATGGCCGGGGAGTCCCTCATCCTCCAGTCGGGCGCCTACCTCGCCAGCCACCCCTCCATCCAGGTGGAGACGAAGTGGGGGGGCGCGAAGACCTTCTTCTCCCGCGAGGGGCTGTTCCTCCTCCGCGCCTACGGCACGGGGCCGCTGCTCTTCTCCTCCTACGGCGCCATCGTCGAGGTCCAGGTCCCGCCGTCGGGCTACGTCGTGGACACCGGCCACCTCGTGGCCTTCGAGCCGGCCCTCCAGTGGGAGGTCGAGCGCGTGGGGGGGATGAAGTCCCTCCTGTTCTCCGGCGAGGGCCTCGTCTGCCGCTTCCGCGGCGCGGGGAAGCTCTGGCTCCAGACCCGCTCCTTCGACTCCTTCCTCGGCGAGGTCATCCCCCACGTCCGGAGGGCGTCGAACTGACCGGCGCAACCTCCCGGCCCGGCGGGGGGTTACACTCCCGCGATTGGGACTCGGTCCCGGGAGGCCGGACATGACGCCATCGACGCGGAACGCCGCCGCCGCCCTGGCCCTCGCCTTCGGCCTCGCGGCGGCCGCCGCCCGGGCCGGGGACGACCCGGTGACGGTGCCCGGCCGGCGCGCCGCTCCCGACGAGGGGGATCGCCTCCTGGCCGCCGCCGCCGCCGCCCGCACCATCGACCGCGAAATCGACAAGGCCCTGGCCGCCGAGGGGATGAAGCCCTCCGGCCCCTCCGACGACGCCGAGTTCCTCCGCCGCGTCTCCCTCGACCTCCTCGGGGTCCCTCCGACCGAGGCGCAGGTCCGCGCCTTCCTCGCCTCGAAGGACCCGGGGAAGCGGTCCGCGAAGGTCGAGGAGCTGATGGCCGACCCGCTCTTCGGCGAGCACCTGGCGGAACTCTGGGCCCGTCTCCTCTTCACCGACCTCAAGCGCTACCGCGCCCAGGAGAAGCAGGCCGTCACCGACTGGCTCGCGAGGAACTTCAACGAGGGCCGCGGCTTCGACTGGCTCGTCCGCGAACTCCTCACCGCGACGGGCAACACGAAGGACGTCCCGGCGCTGGCCTTCACCATGCGCTTCCGCGACGGGGGGATCCCCGCCGACATCGCCGGGGTCACCGCGCGCACCTTCCTGGCGGTCCAGATCCAGTGCTGCCAGTGCCACGACCACCCCTACGAGACGTGGAAGCAGGGGGACTTCGCCTCCTTCGCCTCCTTCTTCAACCTCGTCCAGCCCCGCCCCGCCGACCCCATGGATCCGCGGCAGGGATTCATCGTCGAGGACCCCGACCCGCGCCGCCTCGCCCGGGCCGGGACCCGGGCCGGCGTCGGCGCCGACATCCGGGGCGCGGCGAAGGGGGAGCCCCGCTTCCTCGACGGGAAGGCGTGGACGGACGCCGAGGGGACCCCGCGGCGCGCGGCGCTGGCCGACTGGATCCTCGCCCGGGAGAACCCCTGGTACGCGAAGGCCATGGTCAACCGCGTCTGGTCGTGGTACTTCGGCCGCGGCATCGTCAACCCCGTGGACGACTTCCGCTCCGACAACCCGGCCTCCCACCCCGCGCTCCTCGACAGCCTCGCGCTGGGCTTCGCCGAGTCGGGGTCCGACCCGAGGTTCCTCGTGCGGGCCATCACGCTGTCGAAGGCCTACCAGCGATCCTCCCGGCTCCCGGAAGGGGGCGTCGGGGACGACGCGGCGGTCCGCCGCTTCGACCGCTTCGTGGGCCGCGGCCCGGTCAAGCCCCTCACCGCCGACCAGGTCTTCGATTCCGTCCTCCGGGTCACCGGCATGGACGACGCGTTCCGCAGGGCCAACCGGAACGAGATCGAACGGATCAAGCAGGGCCTCCTCCAGCAGTTCGTCTCCCAGATCGACGACGACGAGACCGGCGACACGGAGCAGTGGGCCGGCACCATCCCCCAGGGGCTCCTCCTGATGAACGGCCCCCTCACCCAGATCGGCACCCGCGCCGGCGGACCCTCGGGCAAGGGGGACCGCATCGGACTGGCGGCGAGCCAGAACACGCTCCGCGGGATCCTCGACGACGCGAAGGACTCCGGCGAACGGGTGGACCGGATGTACCTCACGGTGCTCGGGCGCCACCCCACGGAGAAGGAGCTTGCCGACGCCTCCTCCTTCGCCGCGCGGGGCAAGGGCGCCCAGGGATGGGAGGACCTCTTCTGGGCCCTCATCAACTGCTCCGAGTTCATGTCGAACCATTGAACGGAAACGGCCGGGCCGCCCGAAGGGCGGCCCCTACGGAGGCCCGGCCATCGTCTTGTAGGGGCGACCCTCCGGGTCGCCCGGCCTTGGAACAGGAACGACCATGCGGACCATCCCCACCCTCGACCGCCGCTCCGCCCTCGGCTTCGGCGTCGCCTCGGGCCTCGCCTGGATGCTCGCCCGCCGGGGCGAGGCGCGCGCGGAGGGGGAATCGACCCCGCAGCCGGAGCTCCCGAAGGGGAGGGCGAAGCACGCCATCGTGCTCTTCATGGACGGCGGCCCCTCCCACATCGACACGTGGGACCCGAAGCCCGGCCACGCCAACCAGGGGGAGACGGAGACGGTGAAGACGCGCATCCCCGGGGTGCGGCTGGCGGCGGCGCTGCCGGAGATGGCGAAGCGGATGGGGGATCTCTGCGTCGTCCGTTCCATGACGAGCAAGGAGGGGAACCACAGCCGGGCGAAGTACCTCCTCCACGCCGGCTACCCGCCGAACCCCACGGTCGTCCACCCCGCCTTCGGCGCGCTCGTCTCCCACGAGGTCGGGCGGGAGGGCTTCGAACTCCCGAACTACGTGCAGATCAACGGGAACAACAACGAGAGCGCGGGCTACCTCGGCACGGCCCACAACCCCTTCGTCCTGCAGGACCCGCGCCAGCCCATCGCCAACCTCGCCGCCCCTCCCGGGGTGGCCGACGAGCGGATCGACGCGCGGCTGAAGTTCCTCGGGCGCCTCGACCGCGGCTTCGGCGACGCGCGCGGGATGGAGGTGCCGGAGTCCCGGCAGGTGATGTACGGCCGGTCGCGCAAGCTCATGACCTCCTCCCTCACGAAGGCCTTCGACCTCTCGGGGGAGAGGGACGCGGTGAAGGAACGCTACGGGAAGGACAACTTCGGGCAGGGGTGCCTGATGGCCTCCCGGCTCGTGGAGGCGGGGGTGCCCGTCGTGGAGGTGCGCCTCAACGGCTGGGACACCCACCAGGACAACTGGACGAAGGTGCCGGCGCTTCTGTCGCAGGTGGACCGGGGGATGTCGAACCTCGTGGACGACCTGAAGGCGAAGGGGATGCTGGACTCGACTCTCGTCGTGTGGATGGGGGAGTTCGGCCGGACGCCGCGCCCGAACGCGCGCGGGGGCCGGGACCACTATCCCCGGGCCTGGTCGATGGCGATGGCGGGGGGGGGAATCGTCGGCGGGCAGGTGGTGGGGTCGACGGACGCGGGGGCGGAGGAGGTCCGCGACCGCCCGGTGACGGTGCCCGATCTTTTCGCGTCCTGGGCCCACGCCTTCGGCCTCGACGCGAGGAAGGTGTTCTACGCCGGGGATCGGCCGATCACCCTCGTGGACAAGGCGGGGACGCCGGTCCGCGAGTTCTTCGTGTAGCGACCGCACCGGGGACTGTCCCCGAAGGGGACCGTCCCCGGTCCGGTCGTTACCGGATGAACGACAGGAACTCGGCGCGGGTCCGGTTGTCCTTCTTGAACCCGCCGAGCATGCACGAGGTGACCGCGCGGCTG
>CAZWGT010000120.1:0-10415 GCA_964633345.1 uncultured Planctomycetota bacterium | reverse complement strand
ACCTCTTCCCCATCCTCGAGGTCGGCACCAGCGCCAAGATGCTCTCCATCGTCCCCCTGATGGAGGGGGGCGGCCTCTTCGAGACCGGTGCCGGCGGTTCGGCGCCCAAGCACGTGCAGCAGTTCGTCGAGGAGGGGTACCTCCGCTGGGACTCCCTCGGCGAGTTCCTGGCCATGGCGGCCTCCTTCGAGCACCTCGCGGAGCGCCGCGGCCACGCAGGGGCGAAGGTCCTCGCCGCGACCCTCGACGCGGCCACGGCGAAGGTCCTGGAGAACGACAAGTCCCCCTCCCGGGAGATGGGGGGCATCGACAACCGGGGCAGCCACTTCTGGCTCGCCCTCTACTGGGCCGAGGCGCTGGCGGCGCAGGCGTCCGAACCGGCCCTGGCGAAGCGGTTCGCCCCCGCGGCGAAGGCTCTCGGGGAGAACGCGGCGGCCATCGACGCCGAACTCAAGTCCGCCCAGGGCAGGCCCGTGGACATCGGCGGCTACTACCTCCTCGACGAGCCGAAGGTCGTCGCCGCCATGCGCCCGAGCGCGACGTTCAACGCGATCCTGGCGAGGATCTGAGCAGGAGGAGCCAGCCGGCCAGCAGGGCGAGGCCGCCGACGGGGGTGACCGCGCCGAGGGTCCGCACCCCGGTGAGCGCCATCGCGTAGAGGCTCCCGCTGAAGAGGAGAATCCCCGCGGCGAAGCACCACGTCGAGGGGGTGGCCCGCCCCTCCCGGTCCCCCGTGGCCAGCAGCGCGACGGCGTGGACGAGGTGGTAGAGCACGGCCGTCTCCCACCACCCGGTCCCCTCGGGGGTGAGGGTCCCCTTCAGGAGGTGGGCCCCGAAGGCGCCGAGGGCGACGCCGAGGAAGCCGAGGGCGGCGGCGAGGCGGCGGGCGGTCATGGCCGCGGATCCTCGCCGACGGCCGGTGCGGGGACCTAGGATCCCCCCCGTGCGCCTCCCCCTCCTCCTCCTCGGGCTCCTGGCGTCGGGATGCTCCGATCCGCCCGCGCCGCCGCCCGCACCGCCGCCTCCCGCGCCTGTTGCAGGTCCGGCGGTCCCGCGATTCACCGACGTGACCGCCTCATCGGGAGTGGACTTCACCGCGCTCCCCCGGCCCGACCTCCTCGGCTACGGGCAGGGGGCGGCCGTCGCGGACATCGACGGCGACGGGGACCTCGACATCTTCATCACCCAGGACCGCGGACCGTGCGCGCTGTACCGGAACGAGGGGAACCTGCGCTTCACGGAAGTCGGCGCGAAGGCGGGCGTGCAGGTCGCCGCCGAGGCCCACGCGAAGTCGGCGGCGTTCTTCGACTTCGACCGCGACGGGGATCCCGACCTCCACGTCGGCACCGTGGGCGAGGCGAACCGGCTCTTCCGCAACCGCGGGGACGGGACCTTCGAGGACGTCTCGAAGCCCTCCGGCCTCGGCGACCCGGGGCAGGGCTCCACGCTCTCGGCCACACCCGGGGACTTCGACGGGGACGGCTGGCCCGATCTCCACGAGACGAAGTGCCCGCCGGTGCTCTGGGAGCCCCCCTACGCCCCCACCGGGGGTCCGGCCCCCGACCGGCTCTGGCGCAACGACCGGGACGGGACCTTCACCGACGTGGCCCCCGCCCTCGGCGTGGACGACGCTCTGGCGGGCTGGGTCGGGTCGTGGTTCGACATCGACGGGGACGGGGACCAGGACCTCCTCGTCGCCAATGACCACTTCTTCTACCGGACGGTGCCGACCCGGGACCGCGTGTTCGTGAACGGGGGCGCGGCCGCGGGCTTCCGCTTCGAGGAGAAGGCGGCGGCCTTCGGCATGGACGAGAACCACTCCGGCATGGGGTTCACCATCGCCGACCTCGACGGGGACGGGACCTTCGACGTCTACACCCCCGACTACGGGCCGAACGAACTGCGCCTCGGGAGCGATCCGCTCCCCCGCCCGAACCGCGCGCCCGAGCTGGGCGTGGACGACGGGGACGCGGGGTCGCTGCTGCCGGCCATCTCGTGGGGCTGCCCGATCCTCGACCTCGACCGGGACGGGTGGAACGACCTCCTCGTCTTCCGCGGGTCGCTGGCCCACGAGGACCCCGGCCCGCCCGGCGCGGCGCGCCAGGTCCCCTGCCTCTGGATGTCCCGCCCCGCGAAGACCGTCGTCCCCGGGGCGCCCGGCAACGGGCGCGTCTTCGTCGAGTCGGCGAAGGAGGCGGGCCTGAAGGACCTCCACGTCCCCGGGGCGCGCGCGGTGATCCCCGCCGACCTCGACCGGGACGGGGACTACGACCTCGTCGTCTCGACGCGGTTCGGGAAGGCGCGCATCCTCCGCAACGACACGCCGGTGACGGGGCCCTGGTTCGGCGTCCGCCTGAAGGGAACGCGGAGCACCCGCGAGGGGTTCGGCGCGGTGCTGGAACTGAAGTGCGGCTCGCGGACCGTCCGCCAGCTGTGCTCCGCCGGCGGGCAGACGGGGGCCACCTTTCCCATGGAGTGGATCCTCACCCCCGGCCCGGGGTTGCCGGGGGAGATGTGGATCCCCCGCCTCACCGTCCGCTGGCCCTCGGGCACGGTGCAGGAGGTCCAGCCGAGGGGCAACGCCTGGACGACGGTCGAGGAGTCGCCCTAGCCGAGGAGATCCCGGATCGCCTCCACGGTCCGCAGGTTCCGGGCGGTCGTCGGCGAGCCGAGGAGCCGATCGATCACCGGGGCCGTGAGTTTCGAGGCGCCCACGCCCTCCGGGAAGTGGGCCCACGCCGCGTCCCCCGCCGCGACGAGGCGCTCCCCCTTCGTCCCGCGCGCGGCGAGCGCCTCCACCGCCCCCGCCGGCGGGGCCTTCGCCGGGAGGAGGAGGATGGTCCGCTCGGGCGCCTCGCGGAAGGGGTTGGCCGCGAGGTACCGCCTCCACCGCGCCGCCGACCGCACGATCACGTCCACGGGGAACCCGAAGCGCCGCTCGATCCCCGCGGTGAGGCGTTCCGTCGGATCGGGAACGTCCGTCGAGAAGACGAGGTTCCCGCTCTGGATGTAGGTCGCCGCCTCCGTGAAGCCGAGGTCGCCCGCGAGGGCGCGGAGTTCGGCCATGGGCACGGGCCGGTGGCCGCCCACGTTCACGGCGCGGAGCAGCGCGACGAACCTCGCCATGGAAGAGGTTCTACCGCGCCCCCGGCCCGCCCGGGCAGACTGTCCCCATGCTCTTCCTCTGGATCGCCGGCGGCGTCGTCGGGGCCCTCGTGCTCCTCGGCCTCGTGCTGTGGCTCCTCGGGCGCTCCCTCCCCGAGGGCCACGTGATGTCGGCCACGCTCCGCCTCGCGCGCCCCCCGGCGGAGGTCTTCGCGGCCGTGGCCGATTCCGCGGCGATCCCCTCCTGGGACAAGGGGGTCCAGCGCGTGGAACGCCTCGCCGACCGGGGCGGGAAGGAGGCGTGGCGCTGGACCATGGGACGCAACGCCATGATCCTCGTCACCACGCGCAGCGAGCCCCCCTCGCTCCTCGTCCGCACCATCGGGGACGAGTCGGAGTTCTTCAGCGGCGACTGGACCTACGAGTTCCGCGCCGACGGGACCGGCACCGCCCTCGTTCTCACCGAGCACGGCCGCATCCACGTGGCGATCCCCAGGGCGATGATGCGCTACATGCCCTTCCTCGCCGATCCGTCGATGTACCTCCGGCGCCACCTCGCGCGCCTCGCGGAGAAGTTCGGCGAGGCGCCGCGGATCGAGGTCGGGACCTACCGCGTCGGGGACGCCTAGCCGCATGGACCCCGCGTACGGCAGGGCCGCCACGGTCGCCGCCCTCGTCGCCCTCGTGGCCATCCGCGCCCCCCACGGCCAGCGCAGCCGCTCGGTCCCCGTGGCGAGGAGCCGCCGGGGGCCCCTCGAGGTCGCGGTCCTCGCCGTGGCGTGGGCGGGCTTCTTCCTCCCCCTCGTCTGGGTCCTGTCGCCGTGGCTCTCCTTCGCGGACGTACCCCTCCATCCGGCCGCCTTCGCCGCGGGACTCCTCGTCCTCGCCGGGGGCCTCCGGCTCTTCCACCGATCCCACGCGGACCTGGGGACGAACTGGTCGATCACCCTCGAGGTGCGGGAGGGACACCGGCTCGTCACCGGGGGCGTCTACCGGACGATCCGCCACCCGATGTACACCGCCCTCCTCCTCTACTCCGCGGGGCTCGCCCTCGTCCTCCCCAACCTCGTCGCGGGGCCCGCGTACCTGGCGGCCATGGTCCTCGTCGTGGCCTGCCGCCTCGGCCCCGAGGAGCGGATGATGGCGGAGGAGTTCGGCGGGGAGCACGCGGCGTGGAGGGCCCGCACGAAGCGCCTGTTCCCCGGGGTCTGGTAGCGGAGGGAACCGGGCCGGGGCGGGCCGCATCCAAGGGGGCGGCCCACGGACACCGGAGGACGCCATGCCCGACGACACCCCCTTCCTCGAGAGCCTGAAGGTCGCCTCCCCCTGCTCCGTTCCCTGGGAAGGGATGAAGGGGGACGCCCGGGTCCGCCGCTGCGCCGGCTGCCGGAAGAACGTCTACAACCTCTCCGCCATGACCCGGCCGGAGGCCGAGGACCTCGTGCGCGGGACGGAGGGACGCCTCTGCGTGCGGTTCTTCCGCCGCGCCGACGGCACCGTGCTGACGGCCGACTGCCCCGTGGGTCTGCGCGCCGTGCGCCGCCGCATGGCGAGGATCGGCGGCGCGCTCGCGGCGATGCTCCTCGGCCTCTTCGCCGCGGGTTGCGGGAGGTCCACGCCCCGGGGAGGGGACCCCGGCACCACCCCCACCATGGGGACCCCCGTGATGGGCGATGTCGCCGCCCCCGCCCTGCAGGGGGAGGTCTCCGTTCCGGACCCTCGCTGACCCCTACCGGACCGCGAGGTTCCGGAGCCGGAACGCGCCGCCGGTCACCTCGTAGACGGAGCAGTCGAAGATGCAGCCGCGGGCCGTGAAGGCGAAGGTGCCCTCCGCGGTGCCCGCCTCCAGGTCGATGGCGGTGATGGTGAGCGTTCCGCTCTCCACGATGTCGAACTGGGTGAACGTGTCCATCCAGGTCCCCGTGCCGAAGGGGATCGCGTAGGTGCCGACGCCGAACACGTCGGGCACCACGAGATCGAGTTCCGATTCGTCGGCGGGGAACCGGGCGCGGATCCCCCGGAGGATGAACTCGTCCGAGTCGGGCTGGTAGGAGCCGGTCACGAAGTCGGCCCGCCAGAGGAGCCCCCCCTGGTCCACCCACATCTCGTCCCCGCAGGTCCTACGCCGCTTCCCGTCCCGCCCGGGCAGCGCCTCCCGGAAGGCCCGCTCCATCGCCCGGGCGGCGTCGCCGAGGGCGAGCGCGCGGGCCTCGACGTCGAGGGGCGCCGCGGCGTCGTCCACCCCGAGGGCCAGGTCCGCCGACGCCACGCCCTCGAGGGCCCGGTCCCGGAGGTCCCCGCCCGGCAGCTGGTCGGCGGTGAGGGCGAGGTCGTCCCGCTCCCGCCCTAGGTCGGTGCGCAGGCCGTCGAGGGCGCCCTGCACGACCGACTCGACGGCGGGCGAGCCGGGGTAGAGGTCGAGGAGCGCGCCGCCCGCGGCCCCCGCCGTCGCGGCGTCCCGGCGGTAGGAGGCGGACTTCCGCCGCAGCGTCCGCCGGATCCCCGCCAGCGCCCTCTTCTCCGCCCTCTGCTCCGGCGAGGACGGGTAGAGGACGAGGTAGGCGCGCGCCTCCACCTCCTCGAGGAGGGGGTCGAAGGCCGGTGAGCAGGGGACCGTCCCGGCGGGCGCGGCGAGGAGGCAGAGGAGGCCGAGGGCGAGGAGGGGGCGCATGGGACCTACCGTACCACGGCCCGACGGGAGTATCGTGGCCCCTGCGGGGGGTGCGCGATGGCGAAGCGGCGCGGCGGTCGGCTGGTGGTCCTCTCGGGGCCCTCCTGCGCGGGGAAGAGCCCCCTCGTCAAGGCCCTGGCCCGCCTCCACCCCGCGCTCCACGGGTCGCTCCAGGGCATCGTGCTGCACAACTCCCGCGCGCCGCGGCCCGGGGAGAGGGACGGGGTGGACTACCGTTTCCGCCCGCGGGCCGCCATCGAGGCGCTCCGGGGAGACCCGGGGTTCGTGGTGCTCGACGTGCGGGGGGACCTGCAGGCCCTCGACCTCGGGGACCTCGCCGCCCTGCTGCGCCGGGGGGACGCGCTGTTCGAGGGGAACCCCTTCGTCGGCGCGGCGCTGATCGACCATCCCGCCCTCGCCGGGTTCCCGAAGGTGACCGCCTTCCTGGCCCCCCTCTGCCGGGAGGAGATCCTCGACCTCCGCTCCCGGCCCGGGACCGACCTGCCCGCCCTCGTCGCCGACGTGATGCGGCGCAAGCTCCTCCGCCGCACGCGGAGGCAGAAGGGGGAGCTCGCCCTGCCCGACCTCGAGAACATCGAGAAGCGGTGCGGGAGCGCCTACGCGGAGATGCGCATGGCGTGGCGGTTCGGCACCGTGATCCCCAACCACGACGGCGAGGACGGCGAGAACTGGGACGCCTTCTACTGGCCCCTCGGCGACGCCCGCAGGGCCCTCGGCGCCTTCGTGGACCTCCTCGAAGGGCGCCGGCCCCGGGGCGGGGAGCGCTGGACGCGGGACCTGCTCCCGGGGGAGTGACGGCCTTTAGTCCCCGCCTCCCCCCGCCGATACAGGGGGTAGCCCCCGATCCGTCCCCCGCGATGGAGGGGACCACCGGGGCACGGGGATCGGAACGCCATGAACGACGCCGCCCGCCGCGCCGCCTCGGCCGCCGCCGCCCTCCTCGCCCTCTCCCTCGCCGGCTGCGCCGCCGTGGCCGAGGGGAAGATGGCCCCGCCGGTGCGCGGGGACGGGTGGGTCCGCTCCGCCGCCGTCCAGCCGGCGAAGGAGGCCCCCGCCTTCCCGAAGGACCGCTGGACCCTCGTGGTGGTCTTCCGCCCGGGCAGCACCACCTGCGCCGAGCAGATGGCCGAGGTCGTCGCCCTCAAGAACCGCTTCGGCCCCAAGGGCCTCGCGGTGGTCGGCGTGACCGCCTCGGACCGCGAGGACGCGGAGGCCTTCATCCAGGAGACGGGCATCGACTTCCCCGTGCTCGCCGACGCCGAGGACGTCGTGGACTCCTACGGAATCCCCGCCGTGGACGAGAATCACACCTACCTCATCGACCCCCCGGGCGTCGTGGTGGCGCAGGGCGACCTGCCGGCCGCCCACCGCATCCTCGAGAAGTACATGAAGAGGTAGGGGCGACCCTCCGGGTCGCCCGGCCGTCCGCCGGCGTGTAGGGGCGACCCTCCGGGTCGCCCGGCCCCTAGAAGCAGTCGTCCACCCGGGTGGCGATCTCCACCAGGACGCCTCCCCAGTCCGCCCTCGGCAACCGGACGATGTGGTGGGGATGGGTCACGACCGAAGGCGTGGCGCAGGATCCCCCCGGCTGGGCCTCGATGGCGGTCACGATCATCCCCTGGGGCGGGCACACGGTGTCGAAGCACGGGACCCCGAGGACGGTTCCGGGGACGAAGCCGGAGATGATGGCCTGGTACCCCCCCGTCGGTCGGGGACCGAGCCACAGGCCGACCACCATGTCCGCGGAGAAGTCCACCGCCGGGGCGGGCCCCGAACCGGCGTGGGCGACCCAGAGGGCCTGCCACGCGGCGTCGTCCGTCACCACCTCGAAGCGGTAGGTCGTGACCCCGGAACTCGAACCCTGGGCGATGGTCGTGAACGTGGAGGGGGGCGGCCCGCCTCCCCCGCCGGGGCCGGGGCCGGGGCCGGGGGCGGCGGCGGGCCGGTACTCCCAGCGCCGTCCGCGGGCATCGAAGTCCAGATCGTCCCCGCCCGCGGACTCCCCCGCGGCCGCCGAACAGGAGACCCCCGACGGACCGGCGGCGAGGAGGGCGGAGCCGTCCCAGCCGGAGGCCCGGAGGGTGAATGTCCCGCTGAAGGGGTTCAGGGTCAGGTCGAGGCGCCCCTGGCCCGCGAAGGCGGGACGGAGCCCCACCTTCCAGTCCCCGTTGCGGCGCACCCGGACGACCGCCCCGGGGGGGATTCCGTCGAGGAGGACGACGGGACCGAGGGCGATGCGGAGGCCCGCCCCCCGCGGATCGGTGGAGGGGAGGTTCCCCGCCACGGCGAGGTCCCCGTCCAGGCGAAGGGAGGCCCGGCCGTCCCGCGCGAACCGGACGGTCGCGCGGACGACGGACAGCGCCTCCGGGGCGGCGGGGAAGGCGCTCCCCGTCCCGAGGACGATGAGGGCGAGGATCAGGGACGGGACCAGGGTCCGGCGCATGGGGATTCCCTCGCAAACGGCGATCCCGGCCCTGCAGGCACGAGGAGAGGGGGATTCCGGCAACCCGGTGACCGCCTGCCGATCAGTGCGTGTACTTCCCCAGGCACATGTTGGCGAGGATGATGATCTTCTGCAGGTCCTTCTCGAACTCCTTGGCGAAGATGATGGGCATCTTCGAGGAGTCGTGGACCCCGGCGTTGTAGTCCGCCACCTGCTTGCCCACCTTCTTCCACGCCGCGTCGAGGTCGATGAGGTTCTGGGAGTCGTAGCCCAGCGTCTTCACGGTGCCCTTGAGGGCGTTGAAGTTCGGCACCCGGACGGCGATGCGGTGCTTCATCGTCTTGCGCCAGTGGCCCACGACGTCCTTGTGGTCGGTCTCCTGCTCGATCTTCCGGAAGACCGGGGCCGAGGTCTCCGACGCCCGCTTGACGTCGTCCCGGAAGCTCTGCAGGGCCTGGCGGAGCGCCGCCCGGGCCCTCGCCTTCGTGTCGTCCACGACGCGGCCCTTCGGCCCCCTGTCCCTCCGCGCGAAGAGGATCCCGCCGATCACGAGGAGCAGCAGGACGCCCCCCCCGATCCCCAGGGCCACGGGGTCCTTCAGCAGCTGGTCGATCTCCACGGTGCCCCCTTTCGTCCGCCGGCGCTCCCTCCGGCGGGCAAGATACGACAATGGCGGGCCTCCGCGACGAACTGGAGCCCCTATCCCCGCGGAGCGGCCCCTTCGCGGCCCCCGGCCCTTGCCGTCCCGGGGGGGCCTCGGGTTACCATGCCCCCCCGGCCGCCGCAGGAAAGGCCGCCCGGAGAGGATGGACGATGGCGGAGACCGTGCCGCTCGGCCGCAGCGTGATCGTCGTGGACGACTCGGGGGTGTTCGGGTTCACCCTGTCCCTGGAGTTCCGCAAGCACGGCTGGGACGTGTTCTGCTGCGGGAACGCCCAGGAGGCGATCGCCAAGGTCCGCGAGAAGCACTTCGACCTCGTCCTCGCCGACATCTTCATGCCGGGGATGCGGGGGGACGAGATGGCCACGCTCCTCCTCAAGGAGTTCCCGGACCTGAAGGTCATCGTCATGTCGAGCATGCCCCGGGAGAACCTCCCCCCGCTGCCGAAGAAGGTGGCCTTCCTCCCCAAGCCCGTGGACGTCGCCATGGTCCTCAGCGCCTTCGAGCGCGTCGCCCGGTCCTCGACCGGGTCCTTCCCGGCCCCGGGCGGGAGCCCGCCCTCCCCGCCGCCCCGGCGCTAGTTCCGGGGCGTCCCCGCCGTAGGATCGCCCCCCGTGATCCGCCCCGCCGCCGTCCTCGCCCTCCTCGCCGCGGCCGCCGCTTGCGCCGCGGACCCTGCGCCCCCCGAAGGAGCCTCCCCCATGGCGCCCCGGCACGAGAACCGCCTCGCGAAGGAGACCAGCCCCTACCTGCTCCAGCACGCCCGCAACCCCGTGGACTGGTACCCCTGGGGCGAGGAGGCGTTCGCGAAGGCGCGGCGGGAGGGGCGGCCCGTCTTCCTCTCCATCGGGTACTCGACCTGCCACTGGTGCCACGTGATGGAGCGGGAGTCGTTCGAGGACGCGGAGATCGCCGCCTACCTCGACGCGCACTTCGTGGCGATCAAGGTGGACCGCGAGGAGCGCCCCGACGTGGACGCGATCTACATGACCGCCATCCAGGCCTCGGGCCAGGGGGGCGGGTGGCCGCTGTCCGCCTTCCTCGACCACGACCGGCGCCCCTTCTTCCTCGGGACCTACTTCCCCCCCGCCGATCGCCACGGGCGGCCCGGCTTCCTGACGGTGCTCCGGAAGATCCGCGAGGCGTGGACGGAGCGGCGCGCCGACGTGGACCGGGCCGGCGGGGAGTTCGCGGAGGCCGTGAGGCACGCCTTCGGGACGCCGGCTCCCGCGCTCCTGACGGAGGAGACCCTGTCGAAGGGGGTGCGCCAGTTCGCCTCCCGGTTCGACGCCGCGCGCGGCGGCTTCGGGGAGGCGCCGAAGTTCCCCCGCGGCCACTCCCTCTCCTTCCTCCTCGAGGCGGCGGAGCGCCCGGGCCTGGCCGACGCGCGGGAGATGGCCCTCGCCACGCTCCGCGCCATGGCCCGGGGCGGGATGTACGACCAGGCGGGCGGCGGCTTCCACCGGTACTCGACGGACGGGGTCTGGCTCGTCCCCCATTTCGAGAAGATGCTC
>CAZWGT010000119.1:0-10432 GCA_964633345.1 uncultured Planctomycetota bacterium | reverse complement strand
GCCCGTGGGCGCAGTGGCCCCCGGTGTCGAGCCCCCGCCCCTCGACGATGAGCGCCCGCGCCTCGTCGGCCGCGAGCGGATCGCCCGCCTTCACCGCCGCGTGGCAGGCCATGGTCTCGAGGAGCCCGTGGCCGTGCGTCTCCCCCAGGTCCCGGAGCGCCGCCTCCGCCACGCGCCGCACCGGCCGGTCCGCCAGCGCCCGCGGGACGCCGTGGACCGCCACCGCCCCGGGGCCGAAGCGCTCCACGAGGAGCCCCGCCTTCCGGAGGAGGTCGGCCCCCTCCTCCGCGCGGCCGGCCGCCTCCACCCCGCACTCCAGCACCTCCGGGACCAGCAGGCGCTGCACCTCGACGCCCTCCCGGTGCGCCCTTCCGTGGAGCCGCTCGAGGAGCACCCTCTCGTGGAGGGCGTGCTGGTCCACGATGCGCAGGCCGTCCTCCCCCTCGTAGACCAGGAACGTGTTCCGCACCTGCAGGACCTCGAACCGAGGCGGAGGGGGGACCCGCTCGAACTCCATCGCCTCCTGCCGCGCCGGGGGCGGGGCGGAGGGGAGGCCGCCGAGGTAGGCGTCGAGCGCGTCGCGGATCCCGTCCTTCCCCCGCAGCTCCGCGGCCGAGAGCGCGGGGGCCTTCTCGCCGGCGAGGATCGCCTCCCGGATCGCCCCCTCCACCGCGGCGTGGACCTCCGAGGGGCGGCGGAAGCGCACCTCCGACTTGGCCGGGTGGACGTTCACGTCCACGTCCCCGGGCGGGAGGGAGACGGAGAGGACCCAGGCCGGCTGGCGGTGCACGGTGACGAGCCCCTCGAGCCCCGCCCGCACCGCGTGGGCCACCGTCCGGTCCTGCACCGAGCGGCCGTTCACCGAGAGGTACTGCGGCGGGCGGCCCTTCTCCGCGGCGTCGGGGGCGGCCACGAACCCCTCGACGCGGATCCCCCCCGCCTCCCGCGCGACCGGCAGCAGCGTCCCCATCCGGTCGGCGCCGAGGACCCGGGCCGCCCGCTCCCGGGGGGATTCCCCCGCCGGGGCGCGGAGGGTGGCGCGCCCGTCCACCTCGAGGGTGAAGGCGACGTCGGGGCGGTTCAGGGCGAAGCGGGAGACGACCTCCGCCACGCGGGCGGTCTCCGTCCCCGGGGCGCGGAGGAACTTCCGCCGGGCCGGCAGGGCGGCGAAGAGCGAGCGAACCTCGACCGTGGTGCCCGCGGGGTGGGCGGCCGGGGTCACGGGGCCGAGATCCCCCCGCCGGTCCTCGACCCGGTGGCCGCGGCTGGCGATGGAGGCGTCGGAGACGGCGCCGATGCTGGCCAGCGCCTCGCCGCGGAAGCCGTAGGTGGCCACGGCCTCGAGGTCCTCGACCCCGCGGATCTTCGACGTGGCGTGGGGCGCGAAGGCCATCGCGAGGTCCTCGGCCCCCATCCCCTCGCCGTCGTCCTCGACCCGGATGAGGGTGCGGCCCCCGTCCTCGAGGACGATGCGGACGCGCCTCGCCCCCGCGTCGAGGGCGTTCTCGACGAGCTCCTTGACGACGGAGGCCGGGCGCTCGACGACCTCGCCCGCGGCGATGACGTCCACGACGCCGCGGGGGAGCGGGCGGATGCGGGCCGTCATGCGCCCCCCGCGTAGCGGACGACGATCGCCTCGAAGCGGGCCCGTTCGGCCCCCGAGGCGCCCCCCTTGAGTTCGGACTCGAACCCCGTGAGGTCGGAGAGCAGGCCCGCCAGGCCCCGCGGGGTGGAGCGCTGGAGGATCTTCCGCGGATCCCGGCACCCGAAGCGCAGCGACGGGGGCATCGGCCCCCCCCCGCCGGCCAGCGCGGTCCGGGCGTCCCGGGCCAGGCGCCGGACCTGTCCGAGGAGGAGGAAGGTCACGGGCCCCTCCCCGCGGGTCGGGGTCTTCGCCCCGAACGGGTAGGCCCCCTCGCGGTAGAGGCCGGCGAGGACGCGCAGCGCCTCCGCGGCGTCGCCGGCCAGGAAGGCTTCGGCGAACCGGTCGGTCCCCTCGGCCGGGCCGCGCGGGGCGACGGCTTCGAGATCCGCGGGGGTGATGCGATCCTCGGGCCCCTTTCCGAGGCTGGCGGCGGCCACCGCGGCATCCAGCGTGGCGAGGTCGCTCCCGCTGCGGACGACGAGGACCTCGGCGTCCTCCGGGGAGAGCCGCTTCCCCCGCAGGCGCGCCCGGGCCGCCACCCAGTGCGCGAGCGGGCTCGCCCCCCCGCCCCGCCCCGGTTCGGCGGAGGGGGCGTCGCAGGAGACGACGGCGGCGTGGGGCTGGCGCACCTTCGCCGCCGATCCCTCGACGCAGAGGACGAGGAGGGAGCCCTTCACCGGGGCCGCGGCGTAGGCGGCCAGGGCCTCCCCCTCCTTGTCGAGGACCAGGTCGGCCCGGCGCAGGACGACGACCTTCCGGCCGCCCGCCGCGAACATCGAGGGGGTCCGCACGTCCTCGAGGACCGAGGCGAGGGAGACCCCGTCGGAGTCCCCCGCCTTGGCCGGACCGTGGAGGACGACGGCGTCGGGGCTGTCGGGGTCGCCGAGGGCGCGGCCGACGGCGGCCCGCACGACCTGGTCCCGGAGGAAGGACTCCGACCCGGCGGCGACGACGACGGCCGGGTGGCTCTTCGCCTCCTCGAAGGCGTCCGGCGCGAGGACGCCGGCCACGGCTAGCTCTTCTCGTGCTTTTCGTGCTTCTCGTGCTTCGCCTGGGTCTCGACGAGGGCGCGGCGGGCGTCGCCGACGGAGGGGAACTCCCCCTTGTCGAGGGCGCGCCAGACGCGGAAGACCTCGGCGACGGGGTCGAAGTCCGCGGGCGCGAGGCCCAGGGACTTGTCGAGGGCGTCGCGGTAGGCGGCCTCGCCGATGCGGTCGTCCTCGTAGGAGACCTGGAGTTCGGCGACCTGGTCGCCGACCCCCTTCAGCTTGCGGTTCGATTCGACCAGGGACAGGAAGGAGCGCACGGTGCCGAGGTCCTTGCCGATGCGCAGGAGGTCCCGCTCGAGCTGCACCTGGTCGGCGGTCCCCGCGGCGAACTTCCGGGCGAGGATGCGGCGCAGGGCGAGGGAGCGGTTCTCCGCCCCGTTGCGGAAGGCGGTCTCCTTGTCGGAGAGCACCTGCTGCAGGCGCGCGACGAGCTGCTCCTCGCGGATCTTCAGCCGGTGCTCCTCGCGCCGCAGATCGTCGACCGTCAGCTCCTGCAGCGCCCCGTCGGGCTTGAACCAGGTGGAGAATGCCATGGGGCGCGATCGTAGCGGCGTGCCGGGGACGGGGCAACAACTCGGGAGAGCGCGGGGCTACTTCTTCTTCGGGACCTCGTACTCGCCGAAGGACTCGATCAGGTACGCCAGTTCCGGATCGGGGCCCTGGCACTGCCACGCGGTGAAGGCGTCGTCGGCCTCCTCCGTCTTGCGCATCTCGATGACCTCGAAGTTGTAGGTCGTGGAGGCGCCCTTGACGTAGTAGTTGCGCCGCCGCGCCGGCCCCAGCTTGTCGTCCACCCCCGCGACCTCGTAGAAGGAGGCCTTCGGGAACCCCCTGCTCATCCGGGTCGTGACGACCCGGGGGCTGCGGGAGGTGACCTTGGTCATGTTCTCCCGGTCGGCCTCGAAGTTCCCCTCGGCCAGCCCCTTGGCGTTCTCCCCGCCGGTCCCCGAGTACACCGTGTCCCAGCGGTAGATCCAGAACCGGATCCGGCAGGTGACGCGCCCGTTGGGCAGCGTCCGGGAGATCTCCCCCCAGAGCTGGTCGTCCTTGCCCGGGCGGAGGGGGAGGAAGTTCCAGCCCCGTCCGAAGGGGAACGCGAACTTCACGGGGTGGGAGGTCATCCGCACCTCCTCCGGCGCGTAGTCCGGGAGGGGCTTCAGGCCGAGGAAGTGGCCGAGGGAGATCGACTCGTTCCACAGGACCTGGAACTTCTGGTCCTTGAGGCCCGCCTTGGACTGGGCCTTGAGGGCGTCGATGGCCTTGCGGAGCCCGTCGGCGATCTCCTTGGCCTCCCCCGGCTTCGCCTTGCGGGCGGGCTCGACGAGGGGCCGGGCGAAGGCGATCGCCTCCTCGGGGGTCGCCGGCGGCGGGTCCCCGGGGACGGCCAGGAGGAGCGCCGCGGCGTACGCCGGGATCGAGATCCTCTTCATGTCCTGCCCCCCCACCTGCGGACGACGTCGGAGCGGACGCCGAGCTGGTCCAGCACCTTCTGTACGACGTGATCGACGAGGTCGTCCACCGACTTCGGCGAATGGTAGAAGCCCGGCGCCGCGGGGAGGACGACCCCCCCCGCCTCGGTGACCGCGACCATGTTCCTCAGGTGTACCAGGGACAGCGGCGTCTCCCGCGGAACGAGCACCAGCTTCCGGCGCTCCTTCAGCATGACGTCGGCCGCGCGTTCGAGGAGGTTCCCGGAGTTCCCGTGCGCGATCCGGGAGAGCGTCCCCATCGAGCAGGGGCAGACGACCATCCCGTCCACGGGGTGCGTACCCGAGGAGAACGGCGCGGCGACGTCGTTGAGGGGGAAGGCCGTGACGAGGCCGCCGTGGCCGGGGGCGAGGAGATCGGCGTCGGGCGAGCGGGGATCGACGGCGATCCCCTCCTCGATCTCCAGCACCCGCGCGCCCCCGGCGCTCACGACGAGCGCGACTTCCTGCTTCGCCGCGACGAGCGCGCGCAGCAGGCGCAGGCCGTACCGGGACCCCGAGGCGCCGCAGACGCCGACGACGAACCTCACGGCTTGGGCTTCCGGGGCAGGCCGTACTCCGCCCAGCGCCGATCCACGAGCGCCTTCACCTCCGGCGACATGACGATGGGATCCGGCCAGGGCCGCTGGAACCCCTCCTCCTTCCACTTCCGCGTCGCGTCCACGCCCATCTTCGAGCCGTACCACGGAAGGCGCGAGGCGTGGTCGAGGGTCTCCACCGGGCCCAGCACGAACTCCGTGTCCCGCTCCGGGTCGATGTGGTTGAAGGCGTTCAGCACCGCCTCCCCGTAGTCGCGGACGTCCACCTCCTCGTCGAAGACGACGATCACCTTGGTGAACATCGCCTGCCCGAGCCCCCAGAGCGCGTGCATCACCTTCCGCGCGTGGCCGGGGTAGGACTTGCGGATGGAGACGAGGGCGAGGTTGTGGAAGATCCCCTCGAAGGGCATGTGGAAGTCCACCACCTCGGGAAGCGTCTTGCGCAGCACCGGGAGCACGAGGTGCTCGATGGCCCGGGCCATCCAGCAGTCCTCCATCGGGGGCTTGCCCACGATGGTGGTCATGTAGATCGGGTCCTTGCGCCGCGTGATCGCCTCGACGTGGAAGACGGGGTACTCGTCGGCGAGGGAGTAGAACCCCGTGTGGTCCCCGAAGGGCCCCTCGGTGCGCCGCTCGTCGGCGGCGACCCAGCCCTCGAGCACGAACTCCGAGGAGGCGGGCACCTCGAGATCGACCGTGCGGCACTTCACCATCCGCACCGCCTCCCCGCGGAGGAAGCCCGCGAAGGCCATCTCGTCGAGGTCGGGGGGGAGCGGCATCGCCCCGCAGAGGACCGAGGCCGGGTCGCACCCGATGGCCGCCGCCACGGGGATGCGGTCCTTCGCCTTGCGGTGGTGGTGGGCCCCCCCGTGGTGGCGGTGCCAGTGCATGCCGGTCGTGCGCCCGTCGTAGACCTGCAGCCGGTACATCCCGCAGTTGCGCTTCCCCGATTCCGGGTCGCGGGTGAAGACCATGGGCATCGTGATGAACTTCCCCGCGTCCTCCGGCCAGCAGCGGATCACCGGCAGCGCGCCGAGGTCGGGGACCGCCTCCACGACCTCCTGGCAGGGACCGGACTTCACGTCCACGGGGAAGACCTCGGTCAGGGACTTCAGCTTCGGCAGCATCGCCAGCTTCTCGAGGATCCCCGTGGGCTTGTGATCGAGGAGACCGAGGACCTCCATGGCCCTCGACTCGAGGTCCTTCAGGCGCTCGACCCCCAGGGCGAGGGACATCCGCCGCTCGGAGCCCAGGGCGTTGATGAGGACGGGGAACCGCGACCCCTTCACCCTCTCGAACAGGAGCGCCGGGCCCCCGGCCTTCACCATGCGGTCGGCGATCTCGGTGATCTCGAGGTCGGGGTCCACCTCCGCCTTGATCCGCGCGAGGTCCCCCTCCTTTTCCAGGAGGGCGACGAAGTCGCGCAGGTCGTCGAAGGAACGCCGCTGTCCGCTCACCGCTTCACCCCCACGTGGACCGTCACGATGCCGAGGCCGAGATCCTGCACCCGGACCCCCGTCAGGCCCGCCTCCTCCATGATGCGGCAGAGGCGGTGGCGATCGGGAAAGGAGAGCACGGAGCGCGGCAGGTAGCCGTAGGCGTTCCGGCGGCTCCCGGAGACCAGGTTGCCCAGCAGCGGCAGGAG
This sequence comes from uncultured Planctomycetota bacterium, assembly GCA_964633345.1. Taxonomy (GTDB): domain Bacteria; phylum Planctomycetota; class JAJSAM01; order JAJSAM01; family JAKLKS01; genus CAZWGT01. The sequence goes on along the minus strand of CAZWGT010000119.1, from coordinate 4,067 downwards.
CAGGAGGAAGTACACGTAGTAGAGGAAGCGGAAGGCGGGGTTGGCGGGCCGCGTGAACTCGAGGATCACGACGCGTCCGCCGGGGCGGGCGACCCGGGCCATCTCCCGCACCCCGGCGCCGAGGTCGGCGACGTTGCGGATGCCGAAGCCGACGGTGACCGCCTCGAAGCGCCCGTCCCGGAAGGGGAGGCGGAGGGTGTCGGCGACCCCGAGGCGCACGCGGCTCCCCGACCGGAGGGCCTTCTCGCGCCCCAGACGCACCATGGGCTCGCAGAAGTCGGTGCCGACGACCTCGCTCGAGGGGCCGAGGGCCCGCTCCCACTCCAGGGCGAGATCCGCGGTCCCCGTGCAGACGTCGAGCACCGGGTCCCCGGGCCGGGCCCCCGCCGCGGCGACGGTCTGCGTCCGCCACCCCCGGTCCCGGTTGGCGGAGAGAAGGTGGTTCAGGAAGTCGTAGCGCGGCGCGATCCCCGCGAACATGCCGCGGATCCGGTCGGGGCGCTGGAGGGGTTGCACGGGGGGCCATTCTACGGGTTTCCGTGCCGCCGGCGGGGAAAGGACCCGCCCCCTTGCCCCCCAACCGGGCCGCAGGAAATGAGTTGCGGCGGGGCGTCGGTTCTGCCCGATTCCCCGGGCCTCCGTCTCCCGGGTCCGGTAGATTCCCCGCGGCACCGGGGTAGGGCCCCCGGTGCGTTTTCGTTCCAGGGCCCACGAAAGGAAGGACCTCTCATGCGCGCTCTCGCCCGCTGTCTCGCCGCTTCGGGACTCGTCCTAGCGGCTGCCGTCGCCGGCCTCGCCTACGGTACCGGCGGTTCCCTCGACGCCGTCGATTCCGCCCTCGCCGAGGGGGTCGCCGCATCCGATCCTTCGGCCATCAAGATGCAGGGATTCGTCCGCAAGGAGTCGAGCGCCCTCTCCCAGGACTTCATCACCTTCTCCAAGGTGGCCAAGGAGGCGGAGAAGGGGGAGTATTCCGTACTGTCGGAGGAATTCCTGGCGGGGCACTTCGCCGACATGGTCTCCCAGAGCGCGTTCTACGGACTCGAGGCCTTCTCGAACCTCGCCTCGGCCGGCGGCGGCGATCCCCGCGTCATCGCCCGGCTCCTCAAGGCCAACGCGAAGTACATCGTGAAGCAGGGGAAGATCCTCGCCAAGTACGACGCCGTCTGGGGGAACCCCCTGGACGAGAGCAAGGTGGACCTCGCCAAGGCGGCCGTCTACTACGCCCAGGTGCAGAAGCTGTACGAGATCATCAACCGGCTGGCCGCGAAGTACACCCCGGCCGACTAGGGGATGGACGGCGTTCGACGGCCCGGGGACCCCGCCCCGGGCCGTTTCGATTCCGGGGCCTACCGGCCGTCCCCCCCCCGTCCGATACTGGGGGGAGAGGATTCCCCGCCCGTGCCCAAGCCCAAGCCCGCCGTACCCGACCCCCCCCCGTTCTCCCCGGTTCCCCGGGAGGACGACGGCGGCCTCGATCTCGCGCTGCGCCCCCGCTCCTTCGAGGGGTTCGTGGGGCAGCGGAGGGCGGTGGACAACCTGAAGGTCTCCGTCGAGGCGGCCCGCCAGCGGGGGGAGCCCCTCGACCACGTCCTCCTGTCCGGGCTGCCGGGCCTGGGGAAGACGACGCTCGCCTGCCTGCTGGCCCGGGAGATGGGCTGCGAGCTGCGCCAGACCTCGGGGCCCGCCCTCGGGAAGGCGGCCGACCTCGCGGGGCTCCTGACCAACCTCCAGAAGGGGGACCTCCTCTTCGTGGACGAGGTCCACCGCCTCAACCCCGTGGTCGAGGAGTACCTCTACTCGGCCATGGAGGAGTACGCCATCGACATCCTCATCGACTCCGGCCCGTCGGCCCGCTCCGTGCGCGTGTCGCTCCAGCCCTTCACCCTCGTCGGCGCGACCACCCGCGAGGGGCTCCTCTCCGCCCCGTTCCGCTCCCGGTTCGGGATCACGGAGAAGCTCGAGCCCTACCCGGCGGCCGACCTCGGGGAGATCGTCGGGCGCTCCGCCGCCATGCTCGGCGTCGGGATCGAGCCCGGGGCGGCCTCTCTCATCGCCTCCCGCAGCCGCGGCACCCCCCGCATCGCCAACCGCTTCCTCAAGCGCGTCCGCGACCTCGCCCAGCTCGTGTCGAAGAACCGGGTCACCGAGGCGGTGGCGCGGGAGACGATGCAGCGCCTGGGCGTGGACGACCGCGGCCTCTCCACCGTGGATCGGACCCTCCTGGCCGGCCTCGCCCGCAGCGGAGGCGGCCCCGTGGGCCTCAAGACCGTGGCGCTGCTGGTGGGCGAGGAGGAGGACACCGTCGAGGACGTCATCGAGCCCTTCCTCGTCATGGAGGGCTACCTCGACCGCACCCCGCGCGGGCGGCGCCTGACGGAGCGGGGCTACGCGGCCGTCGGCGTGAAGGCCCCCGGGTCCGCGGCGACGCCGCTGTTCGGATGATCCCCGCCCGTCTCCTGCTCCTCGCGGCGCTCCTCGCTCCCCCCGCTCCCGAGCCGTCCACCGTGTCCGTGGAACTGAAGGCCGGCGGGCCCCGGCGCACCGTCCTGCTGTCCGCGGCGCGCGGGAGGATCGAGGATGCGGCGACGCGGGCGGTCCTGAAGGAGGGGAAGGACCTCTCCCACCGCGCCGGGGCGGAGCGGGCGGTGCGCCTCGTGCCGGAGGAGGGGGCCGCCGCCCGCGTGGACGGGACGGACTACCCGGGCTCCGTGCTCGTCTCCCCCAACCCCGACGGGACGCTGCGCGTGGTGAACGAGGCGGCCCTCGACGACTACGTCGCCGGGGTGCTCGCGGGGGAGCTGTTCCCCGACGCGCCGCCGGAGGCGCTCCGCGCGATGGCGATCCTCGCGCGCTCCTTCGCCCTCATCCACCTCGCCGACCTCACCGACGATCCGGGCCTGCACCAGGCCTACCGGGGGATCCCCGCCGCGGCGGTGCGGCCGGTCCTGCGCGCGGCGGTGGCGTCCACGGCGGGCCTCCGCCTCCTCGACCGGGCCGGGAAGGCGCTCCCCAACTACTGGTACCACTCCACCTGCGGGGGCCACACGGCGGAGGCCTCCGTCGTGTTCGGAATCCCCGATTCCGACGCCTACGGCGGCGTGCCCTGCGCCCGGTGCTCCACGTCGAAGTACTGGCGGTGGGACGCGGAGTTCCCGGAGAAGGAGATGCGCGCGGCGCTGCGCTTCGGCTCCCCCGTGGCCCGGCTCGAGGTCGGCAGCCGATCCATCGACGGGCGGATCCTGACCTTCCGCGCCACCGCGGCCGGGGGGACGGTGCGGTACGTCCCGGCCATCCAGGTGCGCCAGGCCCTCGGCGCGAACCGCCTGCGCTCCACCTTCGTCTCCTCCCTCGAGGCCTCGGGATCCGGGGAGGACCTCGTGTTCCGGTTCCAGGGGAGGGGGTGGGGCCACGGGGTCGGCCTGTGCCAGATCGGGGCCTGCACCCTGGCCAGGGAGGGGGCGACGGCGGAGCGGATCCTCGCCTTCTACTACCCCGGGACGAGGGTCGTGAAGGCCTCCCGGTGAGCGCCGGCCCCTTCTCCTTCGCCCTGGAGGCGGTGGACCGGGACTCGGCGGCCCGGGCGGGGACCTTCCGCACCCCCCACGGCGACGTGCCCACCCCCTGCTTCATGCCCGTCGGCACGAGGGGCACGGTGAAGGGGCTCACCCCGCCGCAGCTGCGCGATGCCGGGGCCTCGATGATCCTCGGCAACGCCTTCCACCTCGCCCTCCGCCCCGGGGAGGAGACGGTGCGCGCCCTCGGCGGCCTCCACGCCGTCATGGCCTGGGACCGGCCGATCCTCACGGACTCCGGAGGGTTCCAGGTCTTCTCCATCAAGGGCTCGCGCATCGACGAGGACGGGGTGACCGTGGCCTCCCCCGTGGACGGCTCCGCGGTGCGCCTGACGCCGGAGAGGGTCGTCGCCATCGAGGAGGCCCTGGGGCCCGACGTGGGGATGCCGCTCGACCACTGCCCCCCGTGGCCCTGCTCCGAGGCCGACGCGGAGGCCTCGGTGCGCCGCACGCTCGCCTGGCTCGGGCGCTCCGCCCGGGCGAAGCGGCGGG
>CAZWGT010000118.1:0-10556 GCA_964633345.1 uncultured Planctomycetota bacterium | reverse complement strand
GCCCTCGCCCTGTCGTTCCTCGTGCTCGCCGCGGTGGTCTTCGCCACGGCGCCCGGGGAGGGCTGGGGGGACCCGCCCCTGGAGGCGGGGCTGCTCCTGGCGGCCATCCCCCTCGTCTGGATCGGGGCCCGCTCCCACCACTTCCTCCTCTGCGCCCCGGCGCTGGCGGCCCTCGCGGCGGACCTCGGCCCGCGCCTGCGCGCCCCCCGCGCGGGGGCCGCCGCGTGGACGGCCGCGGCGCTCGGGGCCGCCGGGGCCGTCCTCCTGTTCCTCTCCTCCGACCTGTCCGCGGGCCGGGACCTGGCCGGCGCCCTCCTCTCCCGCGGCTCCGCCGGGTGGGGCGGTTTGCTCCTCTTCGCGGCGTCCGCCCTTACCCTGTTCCATGCGAGGGGGAAGGCCCCCGGCGCCCGACCCCCGATCCCGATCCCGATCCCCGCACCATGATCCTCGCCGACGCCGCCGCCTCCGGCCTCCTCGCCACCCTCTGGGAGTTCGTCAAGGACTACCCCGACCCGGTCGTCTTCGGGCTCTTCGTCCTCTGCGGCGTCGGGCTCCCGATGCCCGAGGAGCCGATCCTCCTCATGGCCGGCGCGGTGGCCGTCGAGCTCACCGGCGGGGGCACCGCCCCCGACCACCACATCCAGCTCGTCCGGATGACCCTGGTCTGCGCCGCGGGGATCCTGGCGGGGGATCTCGCGTGCTTCCACCTGGGGAGGAAGGTCGGCCGGCGGATTCTCCGCTTCGACGTCGTCCGCAAGATCGCCACACGGTCCCGGCGGGTGCGGGCGGAGCGGTTCTTCCAGCGGTACGGCGCGTGGTCGATCTTCATCGCCCGCTTCTTCGCGGGCGTGCGGCTCGTGATGTACTTCAGCGCGGGCACGAGCCACCGGATCTCCTACATGAGATTCCTGTTCATGGACTTCCTCGGCGTCCTCGTCTCGGTCCCCCTCTCCGTCTGGATCGGCTTCGTCGTCTACCGCGAGCTGAGCGACTGGCAGGCGGCGAAGGCGAAGCTCGGCGTCTTCCACGGCATCCTCATGGCGGCCATCGTCGTCGGGCTCGTGGTCTGGTTCGTGCTCGCGAGGAAGAAGCGCGCCGCGGACCGCCGCGAGAGCATCACGGGCGCGGTGGAGGACTGAGGCGGCCATGAGGACCCCCTGCCTGTTCGCGGCGGCGCTGGCGTCCTCCCTCCTCGCCGCCGCCCCGGCCGTGGAGCCCGCGGCCTCGGTCGCCTCGTTCCCCGGGCCCGTCCAGCCCGACCCGGGGACGGGGTTCTCCGTCGATCGCCGCGGGACGACGGCCGCCTTCGCCGCTTCCTGGCGGGAGGCGGGCGACCGGTACGACCCCGCGGCCTCGCCGACGGTCTTCCTCTGGGATCTCCGCGCCGGGTCCCTGCGGCAGGTGACGGCCTCCGGCCCCTCGGACCAGCCCTCCGTGGAGAACGGGATCGCGTACGCGCGCGTCGGGGCGGCGACGGAGAAGACCCGCTTCACGCGCACCCTCGTGGCCTTCCGCTCGACGGCGAACCTCGCGGGGAGGAACGCGGACGGATCGGCGGAGATCTTCGTCTGGGACTCCGGGACGAACGCCTTCACCCAGGTCAGCGACGCGACGGCGGGGGCCTCCTCCGACCCCGTCATCGGCGCCCGATTCCGCGCGGAGAAGGACGCCGCGGGGCTGTACACGGGGCAGATCCTCGTGCGCTGGCGCGTCGCCTTCCTCTCCACCTCCGACCTCGCCGGCGACAACCCGGGCGGCCTCCCGCAGGTCTTCCACTACGACTCCGGCGCGCCGGAGGTGGGGCGGCTGGTGCAGGTGTCGCACTCCGTGGACGGGGCCGCCGGGCCCCCCGCCGTCGACGGCTCGGGGAGCCTCGTCGCCTTCGTCCACTCGGGGAGCGCCGTGTCCGGGGCGGGCGGACCGGGGGTCTTCCGGTGGGACCGGGAGGGGGGCGTGCGCGGGGTCGACGTCCCCGACCCGTCGGCCGCGGAGCCCTGCCTCGACGGCACCGGCCGGTGGCTCGCGTGGAGTTCCGCCGGGACCATCGTGCGGTCGGACCTGAAGAGGGGGCGCACCTCCGTGCACGCGCCGGCGGCGGGCGCCCATCGCTCCCCGTCCCTGGGGACGGGGGCGGACCCCTTCGTCGTCCTCTCGACCGCGCACGGGGCCGAGCGCCCCGTCGAACTGCGCCGGGACGGGGCGATCCGGGAGATCGGCCTCCCCGGCGGGACCTGGGGGACGGTGCGCCTCGCGCGGGACGCGCGGTTCCTCCTCCTGACCTCGACGGAGGACCTCGACGGGACGAACGCCGCGGGCCGCGAGGTCCTCCACACGGTGCGGTACCGGCCGTGAGCGGGGAGGCGCTCCCGCCGAACCAGCAGGCGACGCGGCGCTGGCCCGTGGTCGGGGAGCGGGAGCCGGAGCCCTTCGACCCGGCGACGTGGCGTCTCGAGGTCGGCGGGCTCGTCGCGCGCCCGCTCTCGATCCCCTTCGCCGAGATCGCCGCGATGCCGCGCGTCGCCCGCACCGGGACGATCCACTGCGTCACCCGCTGGTCCCGGCCCGGCTCCTCCTTCGAGGGGGTCCCCCTCGAGGCGCTGCTCGACCGCGCCGGCCCGGCCCCCGGAGCGCGGTTCGTCCGGTTCGCCTCGGGCCGCGGCCACGACACGTCGCTCCCCCTGGCGGCCTGCGTCGGCGACGTCCTCGTCGCCCTCTCCGCGGGGGGGGAGCCGATCCCCCCGGTGCACGGGGGGCCCGTCCGCACGGTCCTCTTCCGTCGCTACTTCTACAAGAGCGTCAAGTGGCTCCGGACCGTGGAACTCCTGGCGCAGGACCGCCCCGGGTTCTGGGAGCGCACGAGCGGGTACCACGACGCCGCCGACCCGTGGAAGGAGCAGCGCTACGCCGTGGCGGACCTCGATCGGCGCGAGGTGGAGCGGCGCCTCCTCACGCGGGACTTCGCGGGGGGGGACTGGCGCGGCGTCGCCCTCGAGCGCCGGGACCTCCGCGGGTTCTCGTTCCGCGGGGCGCGGATGCGGGACTCCCGGTTCGCCGGGGCCGATCTCCGCGGGGCGGACCTCCGCGGCGCCAACCTCACCAACGCCGACCTGCGCGGCGCGGACCTCCGCGGCGCCCTCCTCGAGGGCGCGGACCTCGACGGGGCCGATCTGCGGGGGGCGGACCTGCGGGACACGCCCGTGTCCGCCGCCAGCATGGCCTGCACGACCTTCGCCGGGCCCGGCGGGGCCGACGGGGCGCGGGTGGAGGGGGCGGACCTGCGGGGGGCGGATGTGACGGGGCTCCTCGAGGAGCAGGGCGAGTTCCTTCGCTCCCGGGGGGTTCCCGGGGCATGGTAGGGGCCCCAACGACCGGAGGATCCGCCATGAGGACCGCAGGAATCGCCCTCGCCGCCGTCGCCCTCGCCGCAGGGTGCGGGGGCGAGAAGCAGGAGACCAGGACTCCTCCGCCCCCGATCTCCCTCGGCCCGCCGAACAGCGGAGGCCCGGCGGCGGGGGGAGGGCTGCCCCACGGCCATCCGCCCGCGCCGTCGCCGGGGCCGATGCCCGCCCCGGCCCCCGGGCCCAATCCCCACGCGGGGGCGCCGGTCCCGGACCGGTTCAAGGGGCCCGAGGGATGGCAGTCGGAGACGCCCTCCTCGAACATGCGCGTCGCCCAGTACCGCATCCCCCGCGCCGACGGCGACCCCAAGGACGGCGAGGTCGCGGTGTTCGGGAACATCATGGGCTCCACCAGGGCCAACATCGACCGCTGGAGGGGCCAGTTCTCCGAGGTCGTCGCCGGGAAGGACTCCCTCGAGGAGATCTCCGAGGGCCTCAAGGGCAAGGTGACCCTCCTCGACATCACCGGGAAGTTCGGCGGCGGCATGGCCGGGGGGATGGCCACCGCGCACGGCGGCGGGGAGGGGGAGCTGACCCGCATGATGGGGGCCGTCATCGAGGCCCCCGACGGGACCTTCTACGTCAAGGCGATGGGCCCCCCGGGCACCATGGCCAAGTGGGAGACGTCCGTCCGCGACTTCATCCTGAAGAGCGCGAAGTGAACCGGGGTCAGACCCCTTCGGTCTAGGGCGCGGCGGACTCCTGCCGGCGGGTGAGGCCGGTACCTAGACCGAAGGGGTCTGACCCCGCCGTTCTCTCGCCCGTCACCGTCCGCCCCGGCCCCCTCCCGCCGGGGCGGCGCCTCCGCCCGGGGCGCCGCCGCCGAAGCCGCCCATCCCGCCGCGGCCGCCGCCCATGAGGAAGCCGCCGCCGCCCTCGTTCAGGATCTCCTGGAACTTCGTGAACTGATCGACGGTGAGGGCCTGCTGGATCCTGTCCACGGCCTGCTGGCGGATCTCGCCGGTCTTCTCGCGGACCTGGGCGAGGGCCGCCGGGTCGCCGCGGGACTCCCGCATCCCCCTCCAGATCTCGCCCATCTTCTCCGTCGTTTCCAGCGCCACCGTCAGGACGGTCTGCTGCTGGGCGGCGTCGAGGCCGAGCTGCTCCGTCAGGTAGCCGGTCACCCGCTCCTTCACGAAGCCCGCCATCCGGTCCCTCTGCTCCTGGTCGGCCTTCTCGGCGCGGCGCCTCTCCGCCGACTCCATGGCCTCGACGAGCCTCTGCCTCCCCTGCTCGGATTCGAGGAAGGCGGCGACGGCCTCCGTCGCCGGGGAGCCGGCGGGCCCGTCCGCGTCCGGGACCCGGGGCTCCATCGCGGGGGAGGGCGCGCCCGCGGCGGGGGCCTTCGCCGGCGCGGAGGAGGCGGAGAGCCTCTCCTCCAGGGCGCGGGCCCGGGCGTCCATGTCGCGGGCGGCCTTCTTCAGGGCCTCGATCTCCGCCGCCTGCGCCTCGACCTTCGCGCGCAGGACCGCGGTCCCGGAGTCGGGGCCGCCGCCGGAGCAGCCCGCGAGGGCCGCGGCGCCGAGGAGGAGAAGGGACGACCGGGCCGTCGAGCGCCTCGCCATGGGAACCTCCCGCCCCGCGGGAGCGCGGGGCCCCTGCACTATACAACCGCGGCCCCGTCCCGGGAGTTACGGACCGGGGGGGCCGCGTTCTTGGCGCCCGGGACGGGGTTGGTTAGTAATCACTCACCTGATCCCCGGCCCGGAGGAGCGAACGTGGTGCGCAGGCGGCCCGCCGTGGAGAGGAGGGCGACGTCGCCGCCCGATCCTCCATCCCGCTGACCGTGGGGTCCGGCCTCTTCCCCACCCCCGCCCTCGCCCTGGCCGCCGTCCTCGGGGGGTGCGCCACCCCGCCGTCCCCCCTCGAGGAGGCGGCCCGCGCCCCCGTGCCCTACGTGCGCGAGGCCTTCCCCTCCGGCGCGCCCGCCGTCCTCCCCGCCCAGGACGCCCGGCTCGTCGAGGAGACCATGGCCGCGGCGCGGGCCCGGGGGAGCCTCACCCTCGAGGACTGCGTGCGGTCGGCCCTCGCCTCCGGGGAGGACGTCGCGACCGTCTCCGAGGACCGCCTGCAGGCCCTGCTGCGCCGGGACGTCGCCCTCTCCGGTCTCCTGCCCGACGTGCGCATGCTGCTGCGGCACGACCGGCAGGACCCCGTGGGCCTCGGGGGGCGGACCGGGTCGACCTCGAGCACCGACCCCAACCGCACCGAGTGGTCCCTCAACGTGATCCAGCCGCTGTACCGGGGCCTGCGGGAGTTCCACGCCATGCGCTCCGCGGAGCGGACGGCGGATGCCCTCGCCGAGGACGTGCGGGACCTCCGCCGCGCGCTGGCGACCTCCGTCGCCCGGGCCTTCATCCTCGCCGTGGAGTCGGACGCCGAGATCCGGGCCCTCGAGGAGGCCCTGCGCCTGGACGACGAGCGGATCCTCGAGATCCGGGCCCGCACCGGGCAGGGGCTCGCCCGCAGGACCGAGGTCCTCCTGCAGGAATCCCGCCGCGAGACGACCCGCGCCTCGCTCTCCCTCGCGGCCGAGCGCCGGGACGCGGCGCGGGCGATCCTCGGGGCCCTGGCCGGTGCGCGGATCGACCTCCCCCTCGACCCGGGGCCGTCCGCGGCGGGCGCGGGCCCCGTGCCCTCGCGGGAGGGGGCCCTCGCCGAGGCCATGCGCCTGCGCTCCGACGTCCGGGCGGCGGACCGCCGGCTGGAGGCGGCCGGGTTCGACGTCCGCTCGGCCTCGGCCCTCCGCCTGCCGGTCGTCGCGGCGGAGGCGAACTGGTACCTCGACCGGTGGAACTACTCCGAGTTCTCCTCGGAGACGCGGTGGGACCTCGGCCTCTTCGCGGAGATCCCCCTCTTCCAGGGAGGGAGGATCGACGCCCTCGTGCGGGACGCGGAGTCCGCGGCGCGCCAGGCGGCCATCGACCGGTCCCGGGTCCTGCGGAGGGTCGTGCAGGAGGTGGACGTCGCCCTCCTCCGCCTGAAGACGGGCCTGGAGAGGCTGGAGTCCTTCCGCTCGAACGAGCGCTTCGCCCGCGAGAACCTCGCCCTGCTGCAGGAGGAGTACCGCCTCGGCCTCGCCACGAACCTCGAGATGTTCACCGCCCAGGTCCAGCACCAGGACGCCGCCGTCGGCCTCGAGCGCCAGGAGCACCAGTCCCGCCTCGACCGCCTGGAGCTGTTCCTCGCCATGGGACGCGACGACGTCGTGGGCGTCCCGCCCCACCCCGCCCCCGCCAAGGAGAAGCCATGAACCGCACCGCCCCCCTGCTCCTCCTCGCCCTGGCCGGGTCCGCCGCGTCCTGCGGGGCGGGGGCGGCCGCGCCGAAGGGGCCCGCGGGTCCGCGCGCCTTCCGCGTCGGCGTCGCGACGGTGGAGGCCAGGGAGCTCGCCTACGCCGTCGAGGCGGTCGGCACCCTCGAGGCCTACGACGTCGTGGTCGTCCCCGCGCGCGTGGAGGGGACCCTCGAGAGCCTCTCCTTCGACGAGGGGGACGCCGTGGGGACGGACCAGGTGCTGGCCGTGGTGGACGGGCGGCGCTACTCGCTGGCCATGGCGGAGTCCGCCTCCGCGATCGCCAGCGCCGAGGCGGCGGTGGAGACCTCCCGCGCCCGGACCAGCCAGGCGGCGGCGGCCCTGCGGGAGGCGGAGACGAGCCTCGCCCGCCGCCGGGGGCTCCGGGAGAAGAACGCCGGCTGGGTGTCGGAGGACGAGATCTCCACCCTCGAGACGGCCGTGGAGCGGGCCCGCGCGTCCCTGGAGGAGTCGAGGGCCGGGGAGAAGGCGGCCTCCGCCCTCGTCGAGGAGAGGAGGGCGGCCCACGCCCGGCGCTCGAAGGACGCCGACGACGCGCGGGTCCGCTCCCCCATCCCGGGGACCATCGAGCGGCGCCACGTGACGGCGGGCCAGTACGTCCGGGCCGGGGATCCCGTCGCGACCCTGGTGGACGTGGGCCGGCTCCGCGTCCGCTTCCGCGTGAGCGAGGCCGAGTCGGTCCGCCTCGTCCGGGGCCAGGCCGCGGAGTTCTCCGTGGCGGCCTTCCCGGGCCGGGAATTCTCCTCGACCGTCGTCCACGTGAACGCGACCGCCGACCCGGTCTCGCGCATGGTCGAGTGCATCGCCGCCGTGAAGGACCCTCCCCCCGGCCTGCGCCCGGGCTTCTTCGCCGCCGTCCGGATCACCGTCGCGCGGGCGGACAGGGCGGTCGTCGTCCCCGTGTCCGCGATCCTCCCCACGGAGAGGGGGTTCACGGCGTTCGTCGTCGTGGACGGGAAGGCCTCGGCGCGGACCCTGGACCTCGGCCTCCACACGAAGGACGGCGGCGTCGAGGTGATCTCGGGGCTCGCCGCGGGCGAGACCTTCGTCGTCGCCGGCGCCCAGTCCCTCTCCGACGGGGTGGCCGTCGTCGCGGCTCCGTCCCCGGCCCCCGGGAAGGAGTAGCCCCTTGCGGATCTCCGACTACTCGATCCGCAAGCCGGTCTTCGCCTGGATGCTCATGGCCGGGCTCCTGGTGTTCGGGGGCATCGGCGCGAGCCGACTCGGGGTGTCGAAGATGCCGGACGTGGACTTCCCCCAGGTGCAGGTCGGCATCACCTGGGAGGGCGCCGCGCCGGAGGTCATGGAGACGGACGTCGTCGAGATCGTCGAGGACGCCTGCACCACGGTCGAGGGGGTCAAGGCCATCTCCTCCCGGTCCCAGCAGGGGCGGGCCTCGGTGACCGTGGAGTTCGAGGTCGGCCGCGACATCGACGCCGCGCTCCAGGACGTGCAGACCAAGATCGCCCAGGCCCAGCGGCGGCTCCCCTCCGGGATCGACCCGCCGGTCGTCTCCAAGGAGAACCCCGAGGACCAGCCGATCCTCTGGGTCGCCGTGTCGGGACCGGTCTCCCCGCAGGCCATCTCGGACATCGCCCGCTACCGGGTCTCGGAGCGCCTCCAGACCGTGGAGGGGGTGGGGGAGGTCACCCTCGGCGGCTTCCGCGAGCGGAACCTCCGGGTCTGGGTGGACGGGGGCCGGCTCGACGCCTTCGACCTGACGGTGGCCGACGTCCTCGCCGCGCTCCGCAGCGGGCACCTCGAGCTGCCCGCGGGGCGCATCGAGGGGGACCTCCGGGAGATCAACGTCCGCGCCGAGGGCGAGGCCCTGGACACGGACCAGTTCCGGGCCCTCGTGATCGCCGAGAGGGGGGGCGCCCAGGTGCGCCTGGGGGACGTGGCGGTGATCGAGGACGGCCTCGAGGACCGGCGCCGGATCGCGCGGAGCGACGGCTTCCCCGCCCAGGGCCTCGGCATCAAGAAGCGCCGCGGGTCGAACTCCATCGAGGTGGCCCGCCTGGTCCGGGAGCGCCTGGAGGAGGTGCGGGCGACGCTCCCGGAGGGCGTGACCGCGGAGATCACCTTCGACTCCACGCGGGACGTGAGCGAGGCGGTCCACGAGATCTACTTCACGATGATCCTGGCCGTGCTCCTCACGGCGCTCGTCATCTGGCTCTTCCTCGGGTCCCTGAGCAGCACGATCAACGTCCTGCTCGCCATCCCCACGTCCATCGTCGGCACCTTCGCGGCGATGTACTTCCTCGGGTTCACCCTCAACACGTTCACGCTCCTCGGCCTGTCCCTGGCCGTGGGGATCGTGGTGGACGACGCCATCATGGTCCTGGAGAACATCTTCCGGCGGGCCGAGGAGGGGGAGGAGCGCGTCCGCGCCGCCGTCTCGGGCACCCGGCAGGTCGCCTTCGCCGCCCTCGCCGCCGCCGCGGCGATCGTGGCCATCTTCCTCCCGGTGGCGTTCATGAAGGGGATCATCGGGGCCTTCTTCTTCGAGTTCGGCGTCACCATCTCCGTCGCGGTCCTCCTCTCCCTCCTCGAGGCCCTCACCCTCACCCCGTCCCGGTGCGCCCAGTTCCTCGACGCGGGGAAGGAGCGGGGCTGGCTGGGGCGGAAGGCCGACGCCGGCTTCGCGGCCCTCGAGCGCGCCTACCGCCGGAGCCTCGCGCCGGCGCTGGCCCGGCGCTTCCCCGTGCTCGCCGCGGGGGCCGCGCTCTTCGCGGCCTCCCTCCTCATCGTGCCCCGTCTCCGCGTCGAGATGACGCCCCCCCAGGACATCGACACCTTCCGCGTGCGCCTCAGCATGCCGGTGGGGTCCTCCGTGGACGCGACGGACGCGGCGCTGCGCCACTGCGAGAAGGCCCTGGAGGCGACGGGGGAGGTGCGCCAGTACTTCGGCGCCGTCGGGGGGATGGGGGGAGGGGAGGTCAGCAGCGGCTTCCTCTTCGTGACCCTCCATCCCAAGGGGGTCCGCAGGGGCACGGTGCAGGAGTTCATGGCCCGGATGCGGACCGAGTTCGGGAAGTTCCCCGGGCTCCGCGCCTCCATGGTGGACATCAGCCTGGAGGGGTTCTCCAGCCGCCGGGGCGGGTCCGCCGTCGAGTTCTCGGTCCAGGGCCCCGACTGGGACCGGCTGGCCGGCCTCTCCTCGGCGGTCATGGAGAGGATGCGCGCGTCGGGGTCGTTCGTGGACGTGGACACCGACTACCTGGTCGGGATGCCCGAGGTGAAGGTGCGCCCCGACCGGGCCCGCGCGGCGGCCGCCGGCGTCAGCGCCGAGGACATCGCGGTGGCCGTGAACGCGCTCGTGGGCGGCGTCCGGGCGGGCAAGTTCAAGGACGGGGGCCGCAGGTACGACATCCGCGTCCGCCTCCTGGCCGGCCAGCGCGTGCGACCCGAGGACATCGGGCGCCTCCGGGTGCGCGCCTCCACCGGGGAGCTCGTGCCGCTCTCCTCCCTCGTGACGTTCGAGGAGCGGCCGAGCCTCAACGCCGTCACCCGCAAGGACCGTGAACGGGCGATCTCCGTGACCGCCAACCTCGCCCCCGGCCGGTCCCAGGGGGCGGCCGTGGAGGAGGTGCGGTCGATCTGCGCCGGGATCCTCCCCTCCGGGTACCACATGGTCCTCGCCGGCAGCTCCGAGGTCCTCGAGGAGGCGATGTGGGAGCTGGGGTTCGCCCTGGTCCTGGGGATCGCCGTCGCCTACATGATCCTCGCCAGCCAGTTCAACTCCTTCGCGCACCCCGTGACCGTCCTCGTCGCGATGCCCTTCAGCCTGACGGGGGCCCTGGCGGCGCTGTGGTGGGCCGACCTCTCCCTGAACATCTCCTC
>CAZWGT010000117.1:0-10686 GCA_964633345.1 uncultured Planctomycetota bacterium | reverse complement strand
GGCCTGGAGAAGGCCGCGAGGGACGCCGGCGGCAAGGGGCTGGCGTGGATGAAGCGCGAGGCCCCCGGGGCGGAGGAGTTCAAGGGGCCGTGGGTGAAGTTCCTCGCGGCGGGGGAGGCGGCGGGCCTCGAGGGCCGGGTCGGCGCGGGGGGGGGGGTTGTCTGCCTCTTCGTCGCCTCCGACGAGGAGACCGCGTGCGCCTCGCTCTCCGCCGTGCGGATCGCGGCGGCCCGCCTGCGGGGGCTCGTCGACGGCACGGCCCTCCGACCCTGCTGGATCGTGGACTTCCCCCTGTTCGAGCGGACCGCGGATGGGGGGTGGGCCGCGCGCCACCACGCCTTCACGAGCCCGCGACCCCAGGACTTCGACCTCCTCGAGACGGACCCCGGGCGGGTCCACGCCCGGGCCTACGACCTCGTGTGCAACGGGTTCGAGATCGGCGGGGGGTCCATCCGGACCCACAGGCCGGACGTGCAGGAGCGGGTCTTCCAGGCCATCGGGATCGGCCCCGGCGAGTCCCGGGAGAAGTTCGCCTTCCTCCTGGAGGCCCTCGCCTCCGGGGCGCCCCCCCACGGCGGAATCGCCCTCGGCGTGGACCGGCTCGTCATGGTGGTCCTCGGGCTCTCCAACATCAGGGACGTCATCGCCTTCCCCAAGACCACGAGCGCGCAGGACCTGATGACGGGGGCTCCCTCCCGGGTGGCGGACTCCCAGCTCCGGGAACTGAGACTCCGCACCGAGGCCTGACGAGGCCGTGCGATCCTGCTACATGGAAACCGCACGGCGGGGGAGGGACGCGGGCCGGACCCCGCCGCCTTCCCGGGCCGGGGAGGGGGGGGCAGAGGCGATTTCCGGTCAAATGTAGCCTTGACTCGTCCCCCGTTCGGTATAGGATTAGCGGTGTGAAGGAGCGGGACGCCCGCGGAGCGGCGCCCCGGCGTGTTCCTTGGGCCCCCGCACGGGGGCCGGTCTCGTCGACTGGGGAGGGCTCGAAATGCGCTTGTGGAAGATGGCCGCAGCGGCCGCCGTACTCGCGGGTACCGCGGCGCTCGGCGCCGGTGCACCCTCTGCCGACGCCAAGGGGAACCTGATCGTCAAGCGGTTCCTGCTCGGGCGGCTGGAGCCCAACACGGACCAGTTCATCGCCACGGGGGGCAGGGGCACCACGAACGCCTTCCGCGACAACGTCATCCAGTTCGTGTTCACCGCCCCGGTGGACTTCAGCACCCTGAACGAACGGACCATCCGCATCGGGGTCCCCTCCGGGCCGGTCCTGTTCATCGACGCCGAGGGCTCCTATTACCGCTACGTGGTGAAGGAGTTCGACCCGGTCTCCGGGACCTTCGTCCCCAAGCGCACGTACAAGAACCGGGTCATCTTCGATCCCACCAGCCGCCAGGAGCCGACGATCAAGCAGAACCCCTACGGGTTCCTCGAGAACTCGGTCTACAGCGTCACGGTCAACGGGATCGACAACGGCGAGACGAAGGTCGTGAAGTCCGAGGACGGGCGCCCCAACCTCCAGACGTTCACCACCACCTTCCGCACCACCTTCACCTACCTGCAGGACTACAAGCAGCCCAGCATCGTCAAGGTCGAGGCCGTCGACGCCCCGGGCGTGCCGCTCGACGGGCGCACGGCCGTCGACAGCCGCGCGGACGTCATCGCCTACTTCTCCGAGCCGATGCTCCCCTCGACCTTCGACACGAACTCCAGCTTCCGGGTCTTCAACGCCAGCCTCGGCCGCTACGTCACCGGCACCATCCGTCCGTCTCCGGACGGGCTCTCCTTCGCCTACCGCCCCGCCTTCGGCTACGGCCGCGGCCCGAGCAACATCACCGTGACCCTGTCCACGTCCCTCACGGACCGCTCCAACAACGTCCTCGACAAGGGGCTCACCCTCCACTTCGTCTCCGAGTTCGACCCCTTCGCCCCGAGCTACCTGGAACTGACCGAGGACTTCTCCAACAACGTGAACGAGGACACGACCTACCCGGCCGTCGAGGGGAAGGCGGCCTGGAACGCCAAGAGCTCCCAGATCCTCGAGGGGACCTTCTCCACCGCCAATCTCGAGATCATCTTCTCCACGGGCGGCGTGCAGCTCGCGTACCCGTGGTGGGTCCAGCCGGTCCGCGTCCAGAACGCCTACCCGTCCGTGGTCATGGGGGGCACGGCCCGGACCATCTCGGGCTTCCAGTGGCGGGACTCCTACCCCGGGCAGTACAACGGCACCTACCCCAGCGTCGTCATCTCGGTGGGGCACAACACGACCGGGACGGTGAACCAGGCCGGCTCCTGGGCCTCGTCCTTCTCCACCCCTCCGCAGCTGGTGTACACCGGCAGCTACACGCCCCCCCAGACGGGCGAGTGGCGTACGGGCCCCGCGTTCACCACCAACTTCGCCTACAACGGCACGGACAGCGTCGTCATCGACATGGACAACCGGTCCGCGGGATCGGTCCAGGCCTACTGGCGGCGCAACACGAACGGGAACGCCGTCCACTACGACTCCCTCAACACGACGACCTACAGCACGAGCCAGTTCGACATCCGCTGGATCTACCTCGTCGACAAGTCCGAGGCCCAGTCGAAGTGGTACGACACCACGGTCGCCTCTCCGAGCTTCCTGACGCCCATCGTCGTCAACACCAAGCCCCCCGGAACGGTCATCACCATCCTGTACCAGGGCGCCCGTGCCAGCCCTCTGGTCCCCGGGCAGGTCGACCTGACCACCGCCTCCCCCTGGGTCGTGGATCCGCAGTACGGCCTGGCGGGCTACCGCTTCATCCGCTTCCACGTCGACATGCAGTCGAACCTCAGCTCCGGCACCAAGCCGAACATCGACGCCCTGACGATGCCGTTCATCTACTTCTAGTTGGCGGCTTCGAATCCCGCCGCCCGGTGCCCGCAGTGAAGGGCCGCCCCTCCCCCCCGGGGATGGGCGGCCCCCCCGGCCTCCGTGCGGGGACAGCCCGAGGGGACTCGTGAACCGGCGGAGTCCTTTCCGCCTCCGCTCCGAGTCCTCCTCCCCCTCCCGGGGTCCGCGCCCGCTGCGGCCCGTCCCGGGCCTCCCGTTCCGTCGTCGGCCCGGTACCCGGTCCACCCGTCCGCATTCCCGCCGCCCGTCCCAGCGGGGGCAGAGCCCCCGAGGAGGAAGATGAGCACCGTTCCCGTCGCCAATTCCAACGAGCCGCGCGTCAACGAGAAGATCCGGATCCGCGAGGTCCGCCTCATCGACGACACCGGGCGCCAGGTGGGGGTGGTCCCCACCGATCGGGCCATGGCCATGGCGCGCGACGCGGGCCTCGACCTCGTCGAGGTCTCCCCGGACTCCCGTCCGCCCGTGGCGAAGATCATGGACTACGGGAAGTACAAGTACGAGCGCCGCAAGCAGCAGCAGGAGAGCCGGAAGAAGTCCCACACCGTCCAGGTCAAGGAGGTCCGCCTGCGCCCCAAGACCGACAAGCACGACTTCGACGTCAAGCTCGGCAGGGCCCGCCAGTTCCTCCTCGACGGGGACAAGGTGCAGATCAACATGATGTTCCGCGGACGGGAGCTGGCGCACCTCGAAGTCGGGCGTTCGGTCGTCGACCGGTTCGCCCTGGCCCTCGACGACCTGGCCAAGATGGAGCGCCCGCCGATCTTCGAGGGGAAGCGGATGACCTGCCTCATGACGAAGCGCTAGGGCCGGAGGCGGGAGGGCCCGGCCGCGCGGACGGCGCGGCGCCCTTTTTCGTGGGAGCCCCCGGGAACCCCCTTAGAATGCCGCGCTTCGAACGCACGGCGGCACGGGAATCCCCGCCCGCCGCCTCCGGAGGACGGCCATGCCGAAGATCAAGACCAACAAGAGCGCCGCGAAGCGGTTCAAGCTGACCAAGAAGGGCAAGGTGCGCCGCTACCGTGCCGGTGTCGGCCACCTGAACTCCCACAAGTCGCGCAAGCGCAAGCGCCACCTCCGCCACCCCGTCGTGCACGAGGGGAAGCAGGTCCGGACGCTGAAGCGCCTGCTGGGCGTCGCCTAGCCGCGTACATCGGACACCGGGAGAAGTTCCATGCGCGTCAAGACCGCCGTACCCCGACACCGCAGGTTGAAGCGCCTGAAGAAGGCGACCAAGGGATTCCACGGCGGGCGCCGCCGCCTGCGCCGGACGATGAAGGATGCCCTGCAGCGCTCCATGGCGCAGGCGTTCCGCGGCCGCAAGGAGAAGAAGCGCCAGTTCCGCGGGATCTGGATCGTCCGGGTCAACGCGGCCTGCCGGATGCGCGGGACGACCTACAGCCGGCTGATGGACGGGCTGAAGAAGAAGGGGATCCCGCTCGATCGAAAGGCCCTCGCCCACCTGGCCATGCACGATTCGGCGGGCTTCGACGCCGTCGTGAACGCCGTCCGGGAGTAGTCCCCGTGGAGGTCCACTTCCGTGGCTCCCGAAGCCCCTCCTCCCGGCGGCCGGCCGACCGGGGCCCCGCCCGATAGCGCGGCTCCCGCGGCACCGCGCACGCCCGCGGAGGTCGCCGCCGTCCTCGACGGCGTCCTCTCCGCGATCCGGGTCGCTCCCGATCCCGCCGCCGTCCGCCGGCTCTCCGCCGCCTGGGTCTCCGGGAAGGACTCCCGCCAGCGCGCGTGGTTCGCCGGCGTTCGGTCCGCTCCCGACCCGGCCGCCCTGGGGAAGGCCCTCAACGAGTTCAAGGCCGCCGTCGAGGCGGCGGTCGGGGCCCGGCTGGCCGAGTTCGAGGGCGCTCCGGGCGGGCGGCCGGCCGCGGACGCCGGTGCCCGCTTCGACCCGACCATGCCGGGGGTCGCCGTCCCCCGCGGCTCCCTCCACCCCATCACCCTCGTGACGCAGGAGCTGGTCCGGGTGTTCGCCGGCCTGGGATTCGAGGTCGCCACGGGGCCGGAAGTGGAGGACGAGGAGCACAACTTCGAGGGGTTGAACATCCCCCCGGACCATCCCGCGCGGGATCGAGCGGAGAACTTCACGTTGCCCGGGGGGCTTCTCCTCAGGAGCCAGACGTCCCCCGTACAGGTGCGGACGCTCGAGTCCCGGCGCCCGCCGCTGCGCGTCCTGGCCCCGGGGAGGGTGTACCGCCCCGACACCGTGGACGCCCGCCACCTCTACGCCTTCCACCAGGTGGAGGGCCTGTGCGTCGGTGAGGGGATCTCCATGGCGGACCTCAAGGGGACCCTCGCCGCCTTCGCCGAGGGCTTCTACGGGACCGGCGTGAAGACCCGCTTCCGCCCCTCCTACTTCCCGTTCACCGAGCCCAGCGCGGAGATGGACGTCTCCTGCCCCGCCTGCGGCGGGTCGGCGGAAGACGTCCCCGGCCACCGCTGCTCGACCTGCGGCGGGGAGGGCTGGATGGAACTGCTCGGTTGCGGGATGGTCCACCCGGGCGTCCTCCTCCGGGCCGGGCACGACCCGGAGCGGTGGACCGGGTTCGCCTTCGGCATGGGCATCGAGCGGGCGGCGATGCGCCGGTGGGGGATCGAGGACATCCGGGCCCTGGTCGAGAACGACGTCCGCTTCCTGGGGCAGTTCCCTTGAGGGTCCTCCTCTCCTGGCTCGAGGACTACATCGAGTGGACGGGGCGGTCCCGGGAGCTGGCCCGGGTCCTGACCGAGACGGGTTTCCCGGTGCCCTTCGTCGTGGAGCTGCCCCCCGACGACGCGACCTTCGGGGATTCGATCCTCGAGGTCGAGATCACGAGCAACCGGGGCGACTGCCTCTCCCACCTCGGGATCGCGCGCGAGGTCGCCGCGGCCATGGGGCAGTCCTGCCGTTCCACGGTCCACCCGGCGGAGCCCCGCGAGGGCGAACCCGTCGGCGCGCCGGCCGGGACCGTGATCCACGTCGACGTCGAGGCCCCCGACCTCTGCCCCGCCTACTGCGCCCGCGTCCTTACGGGGATCGACAACCGGGTCCGGACCCCCCCCTGGATCGCCCGCCGGCTGACCGCCCTCGGGTACCGCCTCGTGAACCCCGTCGTGGACGTCACCAACTTCCTCCTCCTGGCCCGGGGGCAGCCCCTGCACGCCTTCGATCGGGCCCGCCTGCACGGCGGGCGGATCGTCGTTCGCCGCTCGCGGGCGGGGGAGTCCATCGAGACCATCGACGGGCGGACGCGGGACCTGCCCCCCGGCCTCCTGGTCATCGCGGACGCCGACAGGCCCGTGGCCGTGGCCGGGGTGATGGGAGGCCGCGACACGGAGGTCGGCCCGGGCACCAGGGACGTCGTGATCGAATCGGCGAGGTTCGCCCCGTCCGCGATCCGCGCCTCCTCGGCGGCCCTGGGCCTGGCGACGGACGCCTCCGCGCGTTTCTCCCGGCGCGTGGATCCCGGGGAGATGGAGATCTCCTCCCGCCGATGCCTGGCCCTGCTCCTCGACGCGGTGAGGGGCGTCCCCGCGGCGGGGGAGGTCCTGGCGGGGCCCGCGGCGAAGGCCAGGACCGAGGGCGCGGTGATCACCCTCCGCTTCCAGCGCCTCGATCGGCTGCTCGGGGCGTCGATCTCCCGGGAGGAGGTGCTGGCGATCCTGGCGAGCCTCTCGATCGAGGTGCTCGGCAAGGACGCCGATTCCATCCGCGCCCGGATGCCGTCCTACCGCGGGGACCTCACCATCGAGGAGGACGTCGTCGAGGAGATCGCCAGGGTCCGCGGGTACGGCCTGATACCCGCGGTCGTCTCGATCCCCGTCCGGCCCGTCCCCCGTCGCCGGGAGGACCGGATCCTCGATGCAGCGCGCGGGGCGCTGGCCTCCTCCGGCTGGCACGAGGCGCTCACCCTCCCGTTCGTGGCCCCGGGGCTGCCGGACGACGCCTCCCCGTGGACCACCCGGCCCGCGGTCCGGGTGGAGAATCCCACGCGCGCCGAGGAGCCCCTCCTCCGCCGCTCCCTCCTCGGGCCGCTCCTGCGCTGCCTCGAGCGCAACCGGGCGCGGGGAGTGGAGAACGCCCGGCTGTTCGAGATCGGAACGGTGTTCCACTCCCGCGAGGACGGCCCCCGGCCCCGGGAGGTCCGGCTCGCCGCCGGCGTCGTCGAGGGGGGGTTCCCCGACGCGCGCGGGGCGCTCGAAACCCTCGCCTCGGCCCTCGGCCTGGAGGGCCGCCTCGTCCCCGGGGAGGTCGAACCGGACGAGCCGGTCCGCCCGCTGGAGCCCTCCCGGACCGCCCGGTTCACCCTCGACGGACGGGTCGTGGCCTACGCCGGCGAACTCCGGGCCGAGGACCTCGCCGCCCTCGGCGTCCACAGGGAGGGGCTGCGGGCCGCCGCCTTCGAGGCGGACTTCGAGGCCCTCATCGGGGCGGCGGTCCCCGATCGTCCCGTGCACATGGTCCCGGTCCATCCCGTGGTGACGCGGGACCTCGCGATCGTCCTTCCCGAGGGGGTGCGGTGGGCGGCCCTGGAGGCGGAGGTCCGCGGGGCCGCGGGGCCCCTGCTGCGGACGGTGGCCCTCTTCGACGAGTTCCGGGGACGGGGCCTGCCGGAGGGCACGAGGAGCCTCGCCTTCCGGCTGACCTTCGGCGCCGGCGACCGCACCCTGCGCGGCGAGGAGGCCGATGCCGCCGTGGGTGCCATCGTGGCGGCGGTCGGGAAGTCCCTGGGGGGACGGCGGAGGGGCTGACCCGGAGGCGGTTCCCGGACCCGTTGCGCGGCCCGGTGGACCGTGCTACTCTGGGCGTCGAAGCGCCTCTGCCCTGCTCGTTGAGAGCCCCAGCGTCTCCCGAACCGATAAGCACGAAATCGGCGCCGCGCTGGCCGGCGACGAGGAACGGCCCTGTTTCAGGGACTTCCGGATCGCCGCCGCCGTCGCCCCCTTTCTTCAAGGGTTCGTGGACCGACGGCCGACGGCATGACGGCGGAGGTAGGGGGGGGTCGCCACCGGGGGACCCCTCCCTCTCGTCCCGGCCCTCCGTCATGACCGCCGACCGTGCGCGCCGGCAGGCTGTTCCCGGCGCCGCTTCCGCCCGATATGAGGGTGGGGAGCAACGGCTCCCCGACATTCCCAGCCGCCACCCCGATCGGGAGGTCTGTTCATGGGTCGAACCTTGGCCGCGCTCCTCGTGCTCGGACTGCTGGCGGCGGGGGTGTGGCACCTCCGCGGCAGATTCTCGGCCGACGAGCCGGCGGTGGGGGCCTCCGGCCCCTCCGAGGGGCCCCAGGCGGGCACCGGGCCCGTGGTCCCCGTCTCCGGATTCTCCGCCGGAGGGAGCGGGGGCCGGCCTTCCGTTCCCGGTCCCGCGGAATCCCCCCTCCCGCACACGACCGCCGCGACGTCCCCGGCGCCCGTCGCCCCGACCGCCGCCGTGGCCGGGATCCGGACGCTCCTGCAGTCCGGCAACGCCCGGGAGGCGGTCGCCCGCGCGATGGACCTGCCCCCGGAGACCCTGAGGGATCCCGCCTGCGCCGCCGCCTCCAGGGACGCCGCCCTGGCCCTGGCCTCGGGCACCGCGTCGGGCCCCGCGGACAGGGTCGCGCGCGCCGACGCCGCGCGCCGGCTCCTCGGCCGGCTGGTCGTCGGCGATGCCGTCCCGATGCCGGCCGTCCGGGAGCGGCTCGCCGCGCTCAACCGCGAGGTGCTCTTCGCCGGCCGCGAGGTTCCCGGCGTCGTCTTCAAGGGCACCGTGAAGCCGGGGGACACCCTGGACCGCCTGATGAAGCGGGAGTGGAAGGGACGCGTGCGTGCGGGATACGGGGCCGTCCTGTGGATGAACAACGTCGCCGGGCCCGATCGCCTTCGCGTGGGAAGCCTGTGGGTCCCCGAGGAGCCGGTCCGGATCCTGGTCCGCAAGGGCGACCACCTCCTGTGGGTTCTTCTGGGGGACGTCCCCGTCCGCGAGTACGCCGTCGGCCTGGGCATGAACGGGCGCACCCCCGAGGGGCAGTTCCAGGTCGAGGAGATGATGCCCCGCCCCGACTACTGGCCTCCGGGCGGCCGGCGGGTCCCCTTCGGCCAGAAGGGCAACCCTCTCGGCACCCGCTGGATGGGATTCCGGGACACCCCGGAGGCCCAGGGCTTCGGCATCCACGGGACCGACGAACCGGGGAGCATCGGGAAGGACGAGTCCCAGGGCTGCGTCCGCATGCGCAACGAGGAGGTCGAGCAGCTCTTCACCTGGGTGACGGTGGGCACGACGGTCGAGGTCCGGCCCTAGCCGGGAACCGTCTTCACGGGAGCAGGCACTCCGGCGGCGCCCCGATGTCGCATACGACGATACGCCCGGCCAGGGCGGGCCCGCGTCCCACGGTGAGCCCCCTCTTGACGGCCAGGAACGTGGCCGTCGCCACGCAGCGGGGGACGGGCCCGAGTTCCCCGCCCGTGTCGGCGTCCAGGCCCGAGGGGATGTCCGCAGCCACGACGGCACGCCCGCAGGTCCCCATCCACCGCAGGACACCCTCCAGGGGCCCGTGGACGGGCCCGTCGAGGCCGGTCCCCAGGACGGCGTCGACGAGGAGCGTCCGGCCCGCCACGGCCCGCGCACCGGCCTCCAGGGCCGCCGCGTCCGGTGCGTGGACGACGGGGACGCCCGAGCCCACGGCCCCCAGGAGATTCCCGCCGCACGCGGATTCCGGGGCGATGGTCACGGGATCGTGGACGAGGAGAGCCCGCACGGGAAACCCCGCCCTGCGCAGGTGCCGGGCAGCCACGAGACCGTCCCCGCCGTTGTTGCCGCGGGCGGCCACGACGGCGACTCCAACGCAATCATAACGTCTTGCTTCAGCAATGGTTATGGACGCCAGCTGCCGCCCCGCATTCTCCATGAGGACGGCCGTCGAAAGGCCCAGGAGGGTGGTCGCCCGGGCGTCGGCCTGCCGGGCCTCCGCCCGGGTGATGACGCGGATGAACGGAGCCATCGCACCCTCCGCGAAGATTCCCCGAAAAAAGTTTGAGTGCCCGCCGCAGACGCGGTACCTTACCCGTCTTGCCTGCGAGGGCGGGCCAAGTTCTTTGACGCATCCCCCGACGACGACCTGGGGGGCACTTTCGCCCGCGCGGGATGCACCATCGGACAGACGGTCGTTGGCCGGGTCCCAACCGCCGCATAGCGGGGCAGGGCCGCAACGGTCTTTGAAAACTGAGGAGCTCGTGAGCCCGAGAAGTACGGTCGGGACCGCCGGACCCCGCGAGGGGGACGGGCAGGTCCACGACACGGTCCCCCTCGGGGGGCCGTTCAAACAGTACTCGCGAGGGATGGAGACGGCGGCGCAAGCCGGCGGCTCCGACCTCGTTCAGGACAAATCTATGAAGGGTTTGATCCTGGCTCAGAGCGAACGCTGGCGGCGTGGCTTAGGCATGCAAGTCGAGCGAGAAACCGGGGGCAACTCCGGAAGTAAAGCGGCGAAAGGGTGAGGATTATATCGACAACCTACCCCGATGACCGGGACAACGGCTGGAAACGGTCGCTAATACCGGATGGCCCCGCAGGGAGGCATCTTCCCGCGGGTAAATGGAGGGGACCTTCAGGCCTTCCGCATCGTGAGGGGTCGATATCCTATCAGCTAGTTGGCGGGGTAATGGCCCACCAAGGCGACGACGGGTAGCCGGACTGAGAGGTTGGCCGGTCACACTGGGACTGAGACACTGCCCAGACTCCTACGGGAGGCTGCAGTCGCGAATATTCCGCAATGGGCGAAAGCCTGACGGAGCGACGCCGCGTGTGGGATGAAGGCCTTCGGGTTGTAAACCAC
>CAZWGT010000116.1:0-10690 GCA_964633345.1 uncultured Planctomycetota bacterium | reverse complement strand
GCTCGACCGCGTGGACCTCCTTCATCTCCTCCGGCGCCACGAGGGCGAAGGCGTCCCCCTTGGCCTCGGCGCGCGCGGTGCGGCCGACGCGGTGGAGGTAGTCCTCGGGGGTCTTGGGGAAGTCGAAGTTCACGACGTGGCTGATGCCCTCGACGTCGAGGCCGCGCGCGGCCAGATCGGTGGCGACGAGGATCTTCACGCGCCCCTGGCGGAACGCGTCGAGGGTCTTCTCCCGCTGGCCCTGGGTGCGGTCGCCGTGCATCACGCCCGCCTCGAACCCGTGGGTGTCGAGCGCGCGCTTGAGGCGGTCGGCGCGGTGCTTGGTCCGCGTGAACACGATGGCCTGCGTCACCCCGCCGCGGCGGAGCAGCACCGCCAGGAGCGCGGTCTTGCGGTGGGCGGGCACGGGGAAGATGGCGTGGGTGATCCCGACGGGGACCGCCGCCTTCTTGGCGTGGCCGACCTTGATCCGCTCCGGGTCGCGGAGGATCTCGCGCGAGAGGTCCACGATCTCCCGCGGCATCGTGGCCGAGAAGAGCAGCGTCTGGCGGGTCGTCGGCAGCAGCTTCAGGATCCGCCGGATGTCGGGGATGAAGCCCATGTCTAGGATGCGGTCCGCCTCGTCGAGGACCAGCGTCTGGAGGGTGGGGAACTTGGGCGCGCCGCGGTTGGCGTGGTCGAGGAGCCGCCCCGGCGTCGCCACGACGATGTCCACCCCGCCGCGGAGCGCCTTGGTCTGGTCCCCCATGCCGACCCCGCCGTAGATCGCCGCGACGCCGACGGATGTCCCCTCGGAGAGCTCGAGCGCCACGGTGCGGAGCTGGCTGGCCAGTTCCCGCGTGGGGACGAGGATGAGGGCGCGCGTCCCGAGGGGGCGCTTCTCCCGGAGGATCCGGGTCAGGATGGGCAGGAGGAAGGCGGCCGACTTCCCGCTCCCGGTCTCGGCGGAGGCGACGAGGTCCTTCCCGGCGAGCACGGCCGGGATGGCCTGCTCCTGGATGGGCGTGGGCTTCTCGAAGCCGTGGCCGCGCAGGATGTCGGAGAGCGGCGGGGTGATGCCGAGGGTGGCGAAGGGCATGGGAGGCTCCTGATCGAACCGCTCATTGGACCATGCCGCCCGCGTCCGCGGGCCGTTCTGCCGGGGGGGGGAGCCGGGCGCCGGGCCTAGGAGATGTCCACCTCGAGCCCGCCGATCATGCCGGCGAGGACGTTGTAGAGGGCCGCGGCGACGATCCCGCCGATGAGCCCCACCATCCCGTAGAAGAGGGGCAGCAGGACGACGGCGCCGACGCCGAACAGGACGCCCAGGGGCCCCAGGTCCGGGCCCGCCGCGGAGACGCCGGCCATCGCGACCATGGACATCAGCCCCCCGAAGAGCAGGCCGAGGATCGCGTACAGGGCCCCCAGGATCTTCCCCGCGGACAGCACGCCGACGTTGCGGACGACCATTCCGGCCTCCCCCGGGGTCTCCCCCTAGAAATCCACCTCGAGTCCCGCCCACGGGCCGCTCCACGTGGCGCGCGCGGTGTCGACGTCCTCGGTGCCGCCATTGAGGATCTCCGCCCCGTCCAGGCGCAGCACCCTCCAGCCGAACAGGAGGGAGACGTGGTCCACGGGGCGGATCCGCACGCCCGCCATCGCCTGCCATGAGGTGGCCCCCACCGCGGAATCCCCCCCGGTCTCGTTCTCGTTGGAGCCGAAGAGATCGCTCTCGCTCCCCCCGTCGGCCCGGGCGAAGAGGAAGACCCTCCGCACCGGCGACACCTCCGCCCGGAGCCCGACGGCGAGCTCCCCCCACGTGCTGCTCTCCCGGAACGTGCCCCCGAAACCGTCGGGCACCTCCGCCTGCACGAACCCCCGCCGCAGGCCGAGCATCAGGTCGAACCGGTGGGTGAAGTCCTGCGGGACGTCCCCGGATCCCCGGCAGGGCTCCCCGACGAAGCTTCCGAAGATCCACGCCGCGGTGAGGGCCCCCTCGGTCCGGGCCTCCCCCCCCCGCACGTCCTTGTCCTCGGCGCTGCGGAAGTGCTCGAGCAGGATGCCCGAGGCGGACCAGGAGCCGTCGTCCGCGGAGCGGGAGTGGAACCGCGCCTCCAGGGAGAAGCCCGGGATCGCGCGGACGTCCATCCCGTGCCCGGAGGGGGCGCCCTCGGCGTCCCCCTGCAGGCGGCCGTCCATCCCCCAGGCGCCGAGGGTGACGCGGGTCGACTTCGGCCCCCGGTCCCCGGACTCGGTCTCCCCGTAGGACGGAGACCCCGGGTCCGGCTCCCAATCCGCTTCGGGATCCCGGGGGACCGCGTACCGCTCCTCCAGGGAATCGGGGTCGCCGGTCCGGCACCCCGCCAGCAGGGCGGCGGCCAGGAGGAGGGCGGGCGGGAGCCCCGCGCGATCCATGGACCCGGGAGGGCCCGGCTCAGCCGTTCTTCTTCGCGGCCCGCTTCTCGGCCTTCTTCGCCTGCTTCTCCTTCGTGGACAGCTTCGGCTTGTTCGACTTCGAGACCTTCATCTGGCCCTTGGCCATGGCGATGCCTTTCTGCCGGCCCGGATCGCCGGGTCCCGGCGCGACGTCACGGGACGATCGTACCCGATGCCCGCCCGCGATTCCGACCTGCGGGAGGCCGCGGGAGGATAATGGGACGATGGCCGTGCCGTGGTCCCCGACCGCCGTCCCCTACCCCGTCGCCGCCGCGGCGGCGGCGCTCCCGGATCCCGGGATCTCGCGGAGGGCGCGCCGGCTGGCCGGTGAGTACGCGTGGAGCGTGGCGATCTCGGTCCTCGCGGCGGCGGTCTGCTGGTGCGCCGACCCGTTCCTCACCCACACCGACCAGGCCCTGCTGTTCCTCCTCGGGGTGCTCCTCGTCTCCGCGCGGACGTCCCGGGGCCCGGCCCTCCTCGGCGTCCTCCTCGGCGTGGCCTCCTTCGACTACTTCTTCGTCGAGCCCTACTTCACGTTCAACGTGGCCGACTCGCGGTTCTTCACGACCTTCGCGGTGATGCTGGGCGTCGGGCTCACCGTGAGCGGGATGACCGCGCGGATCCGCGGGCAGGCCGAGGAGGCCCGCCGGCGGGAGCGCCGGACCGCGGCGCTCCACGCCATGGCCCGGGACCTCCTCGGCGAGACCGGCCCCGCCGCCCTCGCCGCGGCGGCCGCGCGGCGCGCCCGGGCCCTGCTGGAGGCCGAGACCCTCGTCCTGCTCGGCCGCCCCTCCGCCTGGCCCGCGGCGGCCCCGCCGGACGGGGCCCGCCGCCTCGCCGGCCCCGCCGAGGAGGAGGCGGCGCGGTGCGCCTTCGAGGGGGGCCACCCCGCGGGCCGGGGGACCGGCGTGGTCCCCGAGGCGCGGGGGTTCTACGTCCCCCTCGCGGGCAACGCGGGCCCCCTCGGCGTGCTCGGCGTCGCCGCCGACGGCGCCGAGGGCCCCCTCCCCGACGCGGCGCGCCTGCTCGTCGAGGCCATGGCCGCCCAGGCCGCCCTGGCCGTGGAGCGCGCCCGGCTCGCCGAGGAGAGCGCCTCCGCCCGCGTGGCGGTCGAGGCGGAGCGGACCCGCTCCTCCCTCCTGCGGACGGTGTCCCACGACATCCGCACCCCCCTGGCCTCCATCCACGGGAGCGCCGAGGTCCTGCTCGACGCGGGGGGCGCCGCCGGGGAGGGGGGGGGCCGGGAGCTCCTCGAATCGATCCGGGACGAGTCGGCCCGCCTCTCCGGCCTCGTGGACGGCCTGCTCGAGCTCACGGGGATCGAATCGGAGGCCTTCCGCCCCCGTCGCGAGTGGTGCCCCCTCGAGGAGATCGTCGGCTCCGCCCTCGGCCGCGCGGAGGGGGCCCTCGGGGGCCGCGCGGTCCGGGTGGATCTCGGCCCGGGGATCCCCATGGTCCACGCCGACCCGGTCCTCCTCGAGCACGTCCTCGTGAACCTCCTCGACAACGCGGCGAAGTACTCCCCGCCCGGCGCCCCCGTGGAGATCCTCGCCCGCCCCGCCCCCGGCGGCATCGCGGTGGAGGTGGCCGACCGGGGGAGCGGGATCCCCCCCGGGATGGAGCGGCGCGTCTTCGAGCCGTTCGTCCGGGGCGGGGGCACCGCGGCCGGGGGGACCGGCCTCGGCCTGGCCATCTGCCAGGCGGTGGTCCGGGTCCACGGAGGGACCATCGCGGCCTCGCCCCGCGACGGCGGCGGGACGATCGTCCGGGCGTTCCTCCCGGTCGAGGGTGCGCCGCCCCCGGTCGCGGTGGAGCCGTGAACGGGGACGCGGATCCCGGCCCGGCCGCGCCGGGGCGGCTCGTCCTCCTCGTCGAGGACGAGATCCAGGTCCGCCGCTTCCTCCGCGCGAGCCTCGTGGGGCGCGGCTTCCGCCTCCTCGAGGCGACGCGCGGGGAGGAGGGGCTGCGCCTGGCGGCCGAGCACCTGCCCGACGTGGTGCTCCTCGACCTCGGCCTGCCGGACATGGACGGGCTCGAGGTCACCCGGCGCCTGCGGGAGTGGAGCGGGGTCCCCCTCATCGTGATCTCCGCCCGGGGGAAGGAGGCCCAGAAGGTGGAGGCCCTCGACGCCGGAGCGGACGACTACCTGACCAAGCCCTTCGGCATGCGGGAGCTGAACGCCCGGATCCGCGCCGCCCTGCGCCGCGAGGCCCGGGCGGGCCCCGGGAAGGCGGAGAGCGTCTTCGCCGCGGGGGATCTCCGCGTGGACCTCGCGGCGCGCACGGTCCGCCTCGCCGGGGAGCCGGTCCACCTCACCCCCCTGGAGTACAGGGTCGTGGCGGTCCTCGTCCGCCACGCGGGCCGCGTCGTGACCCACCGCCAGCTGCTGCGGGAGGTCTGGGGCCCCTCCACCCCGGGGGACGCCCACTACCTCCGCGTCCACATGACCCGCATCCGGCACAAGCTGGAGCGCGACCCCGCCCGCCCGCGCCGCTTCCTCACCGAGGCGGGCGTGGGCTACCGGCTGGAGCCGGACGAAGCGGATCCACCCGCACCGGGAGGATGATCATGGTGTGGCCTTCCCAGTGGAGGCGGGACTGGATGGCCACGGCGGTCTCGTTGTGGAGGAGGCGGTGGATCCACCCCTCCTGCTCGAAGACCACCTTCCCGGAGAAGAAGACGGGGCGGCGGAACTCGGCGGCGGTCCGGCAGCAGAGGGCGGTGGCCTCCTCGACGACGTCCGTCCCCACGGCCATCCGGGAGGCCGCGGGGATCCCCTGGGACTCGGCGAGGGCGACGTAGCGGCGCAGCGCCCGCTCCCCCTGTTCCCGGAGCTCGTCGACCGCGCCCTCCCCCTTGAAGACGCCGGAGTCGAGGACCCCGACGGTGAGGAAGACGACGTTGTGGAACTGGCCCGGGAAGGAGCGGAAGATGGACAGGGTGGTGTGGATCCCCGCGCCCCCGTAGCCGTTGACGAGGACCACCGCGGTGGGCCGCGCCGGGTCGATCTCCGCGCGGCGCGCCGCCGGGTCCCGGGGGACGTCCTTGAGCGCGGCGTAGAGGCGGGCGAGGCGCAGGGAGACCGAGCGGTAGTGGCCCCGGATCCACAGGCAGGCCGCCACCACCGCCCCCGTGGCCAGGAGGGTCAGCCAGCCCCCCTCGGAGAACTTCTCGTGGACGGTCACGAGGAGGATCGTCCCGCACATCACGAGGCCGAGGACGTGGATGGAGATCTTCCCCTTCCAGTCGGGCCGCTTCGCCCGGTCCCCGAACCACATCCGGCACATGGCGGTCTCGGTCATGGTGAACGTGAGGAAGACGTTGATGCTGTACATGACGACGATCCGCCGCACGTCCCCGCCGGTGTAGAGGAGGGCGCCCAGGGCCGCGCCGGCCATGAGGAGAACGCCGTTCATCGTCGTCAGGCGCTCGGACAGGGCGGCGAAGCGGTGCGGGACCCAGGAGTCCACGGCCATGTTGGCCAGGACCCGCGGTCCGTCCACGAACCCCGCCTGGGCGGCGACGACGAGGATGGCCGCCTCCGAGGCGAGGACGAGGACCACGAAGGTCCGCCCGAGGGGGACGACCTCCACGAACCGCTCGGCGAGGACGGCGTTCATGGTCCGCCCCTCCGCCGGCGCCACGCCCCACAGGAGGTAGCAGAGGAGGAGGCCCGAGGCCGTGAAGGCGAGGGAGGTCGCCATGTAGAACATCGTCCTCCGCCCCGTGCGGACCTGGGGGGCGCGCATGATGGCGAGCCCGTTGGAGACCGCCTCGATCCCCGTGTAGGTGCCGCCGCCCAGGGAGTAGGCGTGGACGAACAGCAGCGCCATGCCCCCGACGCCCAGGGCGGAGAGGCCCTCGCGGAAGCCGTCCGCGGTCCGGGCGGCGGCCTCCCCCGCCGCCGGGGCCTGGAGGAGGATCCCCCCGCCGACGAGGACGAGGTGGGCCGCCACGAAGAGGAGGAACACGGGGGCCAGGACGAGCACCGACTCCCGCACCCCGCGCAGGTTGAGGACGGTCAGGAGGAGGAGGCAGGCGGCCTCGGCGGGGATCTTCCACGCGTGCATCTCCAGGGGGAGGAAGCTGAAGAGGGCGTCCCCCGCCGCGGCGACGGAGATGGTGATCGTGAGGACGTAGTCCACGACCAGGGCGGCGCCGGAGACGAGGCCGGCCCTCTCGCCGAGGAGCTTGGTGGCCACGACGTACCCTCCCCCGCCGGTGGGGAAGTGCTCGATGACGCGGCCGTAGGCGATGGCGATGATGAACACGGTGAGGGCCATCACGGCGGCCAGGGCCACGGCCAGGTAGGTGTGGGTCCCCACCGCCCGGAACGCCTCCTCGGGGCCGTAGCAGGAGGAGGAGAGGCCGTCGGCCCCGAGGCCGATCCACGCGAGCACCGGGATCAGGGAGAGGCGGTGGAAGAGGTTCCGATCCCCGAGGTCCCGCGGCCTCCCCACCAGGATCCGCCGCACCCTCTTCAGGAACGGCTCCGGCTCCGCGACCCCCGGGGTCTCCCCCGCCCCGGCCTTCTCCCCGCTCACGGCCGCCTCCGCCCGAGGGCGCGGACGGCGAGCACCATGCCGCCCACGACGGCGGCGGCGACCCCGAGGACCCCGGCGAGCAGGAGGAGGGCGCGGACCATGGGTCCATCGTGGGCCCGCCCGCGCGCGGGGGGGGCGTCAAGAGGGCGGCGGGGGGCGTTGCGGAATCGTCAAGGCCGCGGGCGGCGACGGCAGGCGAACGGCCGCACGGCCGTCAGCGCCGGGACCTGGCGGTCCGGCGAGCGCGCGCCTTCTGCCCGTCCGCCTTGAGGATCACCGCCCCCTCCGCGCCCGGGACGGGGCGCACCTTCGCGAGCCGCAGCGCGGCCGCCATCAGTGCCTCGATCTCCGGGCGGTCGAGGTCCGCGGCCGCCTCCAGCGGGACGTGGCGCACGGTCTTCCCGGTGCCCCGCAGGAGGCGGCCCGGGTCCGCCTTCGACAGCAGGGCGCCCCGGCCGAAGTGGAGTTTCACGCCGTCCCGGTGCAGGCCCAGGGAGCACACCCCGCCGTACCCGAGCCCGGTCGGCGAGTAGGAGATCAGGAGCGCTCCCTGGTTCCCGTACACGTACACGATCTCGGCCAGGCCGGGGAGCCGGGCCCGGAGCCTCGCGCGCAGGGCCTTCCCGAGGCGGGCCGTCGCCGGCCCGTGCGCCGCGAAGAGGCTCTCGAGACCCGTTTCGGTCGTGGCCATGGTCGGGGCGCTCCGTTCGACGGTCCGGAGCGGAAAGCTAACACGCCCCCCGTGCGCACCCCGCGATACTGGGACGGAGGCACGGGGAGGGCTGCCCATGGAGCGGACCCGCGACGCGGACCTCGCGATCCCGAGGAGGGTCCTCCTCGGGCGGGCCGCGGTCGGCACGGCGGCGGCCCTCCTCGCGCAGGCGGGGTTCGGCCCCGCGGCCCGGGGGGCCGCGGAGGGCAGGGCGGAGCCGAAGGTCGCCGTCGAGACCGCGACCGCGAAGCAGTGCGCCGAGGCTCTCGAGCGCCTGCGCTACCACCGCCGCACCGCCTTCCGTCCGCTCATCGCCGCGGGGAAGCTCGCGAAGGAGCAGGCGGAGATCCCCGCCGACCCCGCGAAGGACGCCGCCTGCACGCGCCACGCCGCCTACCTCGCGCTGGACGTCGCCCGGTTCACGAACCCCCTGTCCGAGACTCCCGGCCTGTCCGGGTACTCGGAGGAGGGGGACGCCATCGCCCGGTCCTCCTTCCACTCCCTGGCGAGGACTCCCCGGCTCGCCGTGGACCTGATGGCCATGGGCGTCCCCTGGCGGAAGATCCTCCTCGACCCGGGCCACCGGACGATCCACTACGGATGCGCCTGGAGGAAGGGATCGAGCCACGGTGCCACCGTCCTCGCCCCGTCGGCCGAGTTCGCGGCCGCGAGGCTGGACGATCCGATCGTCTACCCGGCCCCGGACCAGGTGGAGGTGCCGCACGAGTACTACCCGGCGGCCGCGGACGTCGTGCCTCCCTCCTCCGGCAAGGGGGGCGGGGGATACCCGGTGTCGGCCGTGTTCTACGCGCCGGTGGAGTGCCTGAACCCCCGTGCGTCCCTGGTCGACTCCCGGAAGAAGGCCGTGGAGTGCTGGACCAGCCTCCCGGGGAAGCCCGCGGTCGAGAACGGCTACCACGCGCCGAACGGCATCTTCCTGGTGCCGAAGCTCCCCCTGCGCAAGCTCGAGAGGTACACGGTGAAGATGTCCGCGGAGCTCAGGAACACGATCACGCCGGACGTCCTGCCGAAGTGGGAGAAGGAGTGGTCGTTCCAGGCGGCCCTGCGGCCGACCGACTTCTCCGAGGTGCAGATCACCTCCTTCCGGTAGGGGCGGGCGCGGCGGCCGGGGCCGGGCCCAGGCGCTCCCGAACTGGACGTGGAGGGTGGTCTCGCCGGCGCGGAAGGCGACGTCAACGCCGAGGTGGATCCCGGAGGTGGGCGTCGAAGCCCGGCGGCCCGGGCGCCGCCGTCTTGACACATTGTGCCACGCCGGGGACAATGGCGCCGTGGCCACCCGATCGACCCTGAACGTGTCGCTCACCCCCTCCCTCTCGCGCTTCGTGGAGGGTCGCATCCGCTCGGGGAAGTACCAGACGGCCAGCGAGGTGGTCCGGGAGGCGCTCCGCCTGCTGGAGGCGCGGGACCGGGCCCCCGTGGAGTCCGTCGAGGCGCTGAAGCGGGAGATCGAGATCGGCCTCGCCCAGCTCCGGAAGGGGGAGGGCGTGGACGGGGACGCCTTCTTCCGGCGCCTGGCCTCGCGGCGCCGGGCGGCGGTCCCCCGGTCCCGGTGAAGCGGTACCTCCTCTCGCCGGCCGCGACGGCCGACGTCGAGGGGATCGCCGCCTTCCTCGACGAGCACGCCCCCCACGCCACGGACAGGGTCCTCGCCGGCCTGCGGGAGGCGATGGAGCGCGTCGCGGCGACGCCGGGCATTGGCCATCCGCGCGCGGACCTCGCGGACGAGCCCCTGCGGTTCCTCGTGGTCTGGAGCTACCTCGTCGTTCACCGGCCCTCGTCCCCGGTGGAGATCGTCCGCGTCCTCCATGCATCGAGGGACGTGGCGAGGGTCCTGCTCCGGAAGCGGAGGGCGCGGTAGGGCGCCGGAATCCCGGCGAGGCTCTGCCCGTCAGGACGTCACCCGTTGTCGCGTCTCGCCCCCCCTGTTGGCCACGGGCAGTACCATGTGCGAATGATCCGTTCCATGGCGGGGCTCGCCGTCCTGCTGGTCGGGTGCTCCACGCAGGGCTCCCACTCCCCTGAGGTGCCCGGCGCCAACACACCATCCACTCCCGACGTGCAGGGTCCTCCGGGTTCATCTTCATCAGCGAATGTACCCCCGGAGGCGAGCGACGTGCCTCAGTCCATCCCCCGATTCGCGTCGGTCACCACGATGGACCCGGACGGGAGCGATCCCGTCACCGTGACTTCGGATGACGGGAAGTCCGTCCCCTGGGAAGTGTCCGAAGTCAGGTTCGCGCCTGTGGCCTTTGAGCCGGCCGACGTCACCGCAACGACCAGTTTCGTCGATCGCTGGGAGCCAGGGGAGGGCCGCCCCACCGCCGTGCGCGTCGGGTGCAGCGTCCTCGGACTCCCGAAGGACGCCCTGTTTCTGGAACTCGACGGCTCGGCCTCGGAAGTCGTGTGGGCCGATGGCTCCATCGGTTCTGTCAGCGAGATCCAGTACCAGGCATCCGCCGAGGGAAACTGGTCGGTGGGAGTACTGACCACCGCATCACCGCCGGTTCCCGACATCCGCTCGATTCGAATCGCGATGGACCTCCATCAATCCACCCGCGTAGCACGGTCCGTGGCGAGGCTCGCCATCGGCGACGGCGCCGAGTTCAACTTCGGGACACGCCACGTACGCTGGATCCTGTCTGGCAACCGGAATGTCACGGAGTTCGCTTCGGGAGGCCATGAAGAGCCTCTTGTCCCGCATCTTGAACGGGGCCTCCATCCTGGCCGGATCGTCCGTCTCGTCGACTCCGATAGGAACTTCCTCGGACCAAGGGGGATGTCCTACGGTGGGCACTGGTCCATCACGGATTGGGGGCGCGCCTATCCCCGCACGTTGGCCCCTCCGGTGCAAATCACCGTGGACGTTCCCCAGGAGACGGTCAGGACGCGGATCGTCCTCCCCCTGAAGGAAGTTGGCCCACCGCGCTAATGGCGCAGGGGGCGCCGTGACGAGGAGGGATGGAGAGTTGGTCGGGGCGAGAGGATTCGAACCTCCGGC
>CAZWGT010000115.1:0-10712 GCA_964633345.1 uncultured Planctomycetota bacterium | reverse complement strand
GCGCTGGTTGCACCGCTGGCAGGTCATGAGTTGGATCCTATCGGCGCGGGGAGGCGGGAGGAAGAGGGGCCGCCGGGTGTGACCTCCGCGGACGGCCCGTTGACGGGGCGTCCCGCGGCCGCCTATCATCCCCCGCGGCCGGAATGGGGGACGGGACATGCGCCACCGCAGGATCGTCATCCATCCCTCGGTCGGGTCCGCGGGGAGGGCGACGACCGCCGCCGCCTTCGGGATCCTCCTCCTCACCCTCGGCTGGGCGGGGATCCGCCCGGGCCCCGTCGCCTGGACCGACGCCATCCTCCCCGTGTGCGTGATCGTCGGGTTCGGCGTCCTCGAGGCCGCCTGGGTCCGGGGCATGGCCCCCCGGCAGATCGCCGCCGACGAGAAGGGGATCGAAGTCCGGGCGAGGGACGGCCGATCCGAGATCCTCGCCTGGGAGGACCTCGCGTCGAGGGACCGCTCCCTCGCCTTCGGGGCCCTCGTCCTCCGCCGCAGGAACGGGTCGATCCTCCGAATCTCGCCCCTGGGAATCCCCCGGGAGGGCTGGCGGGAGATCGACGCCCGGGTGACCGACGTCGCCGAGCTGCGGGGGCCCCCGGGGTCCGCCCCCGCGGACGGGGCCGCCGAGCCCCCGGCCCCCCCGCCCCCGCCCTCCCTCGCGACCGGCCTCGCCGGCGCCGGCGCCGGCGGCGTCCTCGGCGCCCTCCTCTGGGGGCTGATCGGGGGCGTACTGGGAGTGGAGATCGGCTGGGTCGCCATCGGCGTGGGGGCCCTCGTGGGCTGGGGAGCGGGGCTCCTCGGGGGCCGCGGGGACGCCGCGGGCTGGGCCTGCGCGGTCATCGCCCTCTTCGCCATCCTCACGGGCAAGGGGCTCGGGTTCCGCATCGCCCTCGAGAAGGAGCTGGCGAAGCGGGATGCCGGGTTCGACCGCCCGCTCTACGATCAGATCCAGGCGAACGCGGCCGACTGGGGCGAGGGCGTCCCGGAGCGCGCGGTCCGGACGTACATGGTCACCCACGGGTTCACGGAGAAGGCCCACGCCGCCGAGGTGGGGGAGGCGGAGGTGAAGACGTTCCTCGCCGACACCGCGCCCTTCCTGAAGTCGTGGAACCGGCTGCCTCCCCGGTTCGAGGCCTGGCAGGAGGAGGCGCGCACGGGCCTGAGGCAGGACGTCTACGCCCGGTTCGACTTCCTGTCGGGGGTCCTGGCGACCCTCGGACCGCTCGACATCCTCTTCGCCATCCTCGGGGCGGGGACGGCCCTCCGCCTCGGCCGGGGGCAGGTGCTCCCGACGATCCGCCGGAAGGCGAAGGACCGGGGGCGGGCCGTCATCGCCCCGCCGCGCGCCCCGCCACCGCCTCCCGGAACCGATCCCCCCGCTCCTCGTAGTTGACGAACATCCCGTAGGAGGCGTGGCCGGGGCTGAGGAGGAGGACGCCGCCGCGCTCGGCCAGGCCGAGGCCGAGGTCGACCGCCTCCTCGATGCCCGAGGCCCGGGCGATCGACTCGTAGCCGCGGACGCGGAGGAGGGTCTCGAGGGCGCCGGCCGTCGCCCCCATGAGCACCACGCCGCGGCAGCGGGCCGCGAGCGCGTCGGCGAAGGGCTCGAGGTCCACGTGCTTGTCGTAGCCGCCGGCGATGGCGACGATCGACCGCCCCTCGAACGCCGAGAGCGCGCGGAGGGAGGCCTCCGGTGTCGTGGCCTTCGAGTCGTTCACGCAGAGGACCCCGCGCACCTCGCCGCAGGATTCGAGGCGGTGGGGCAGGCCCCGGAAGGCGCGGCAGGCCCCGCGGATCGAGTCGGGGGGCACGCCGGCCAGCAGGACGAGGGCCGCCGCGCTCGCGGCGTTGCGCAGGTTGAAGTCCCCCCGCAGCGGCACGTCGGCGCGGCGGAGCACCTCGACCTCCGTCCCGCCGAGGCGCGCCACGAGCCGCTCCCCCTCCCAGCGCACCGACTCGCCGGGGGGATCCCCGTCGAGGGCGGTCCAGACGACGCGCCCCTTCGTCCGCGCCGCCAGCGACCGGGCCCCGGGGTCGTCGTGGGAGAGGATCGCCGCCCGCCCCTCCCCCGCCGGGGGGAGCACCGCCGCCTTGGCGTCGAGGTAGGCCT
This sequence comes from uncultured Planctomycetota bacterium, assembly GCA_964633345.1. Lineage (GTDB taxonomy): Bacteria > Planctomycetota > JAJSAM01 > JAJSAM01 > JAKLKS01 > CAZWGT01. Next base: position 8,602 of record CAZWGT010000115.1, on the reverse strand, counting down.
CGAAGGTCCCGTGGCGGTCGAGGTGGTTCGCGGTCACGTTGGTGACGAGCCCGACGGAGGGGAAGAGCCCCGCGCGCCGCGTCCACTCGAGCTGGAACGAGGAGATCTCCAGGACGACCTCGTCGCCGGGCTTCATCGCGGCGGCCTCGTTCACGAGGGCCCGTCCGATGTTCCCCCCGAGGTGGAACGGCCGCCCCGCCGCGGCGAGCATCGCCCCGGCCAGCGCGGAGGTCGTGGACTTCCCGTTGCTCCCCGTCACCGCGGAGACCCGGGCCGGGCAGGAGCGGAGGAAGAGGCAGACCTCGGTCTCGACCCGCGCCCCCCGGGCCGCCGCGCGGAGGAGGAGGGGGTGGTCCATGGGGACCGCGGGGCTGGCGACCACGAGGTCGGCCCCGTCGAAGTCGGCCTCGTCGTGGCCCCCGAGGCGGAACTCCGCGCCGGTCCCCTCGAGGGCCTTCACGGAGGGGGCCAGCGCCGCGGCGTCCTTCACGTCGGTGACGAGGACCCGGGCGCCGCGGGCCGCGAGCCACCGGGCCGCCTCGACGCCCCCGGAGAAGAGGCCGAGGCCCATCACCACCGCGCGCTTCCCGCGGAGATCCTCTCCCGTCACTTCTTCCCCGGCGGGACTTCCGCCTCCTGCTCGAACCGCATCCGCTCGGCCCGGATCCGGATCCCGGGGATCTTCGCGCGCATCCGCGCCTCGTCCTCCGGGCTGTCGGGGTCGAGGGCCCGCGGGAGGACGAGGCAGACCTCCCGGCGGACCTCGAGGGTCCCGGGCCAGAGGTTGTCGCTGAGGAAGTCGAAGGGGAACCACTGGTACCAGGGGGCCCGGAGCTCGTAGGGTCCGGAGACGCCCGCGAACTCGGGGAAGCCGTCGCCGGCGGGGTCCATGGGATCCGCCTCCAGGCGCACGACTCCGTACTCGTTGAAGGGGATCTCCAGGGGCGTGGTCCCCCGCACGATGCCGTTGACCCGCACCCGGGCCCCCTCGGGATCGGAGCGGATCAGGAACTTCCTCTCCACGCAGCCGGCGAGCGGGAGGGCGAGGAGGAGGGCCGGGAGCAGGGACGGCGGGATCCGCACGGCGGGATTGTAGTGCGCCTTCCGCGGAGGGAGCGGGCAATCTGGGTGGGCACCACCGGAGGGCGCGTCCATGTGGCGATACCAGGTCGTCGAGGTCCCGCGGGCCGACGTGAAGAGGCGCGACGAGCTCCTCTGGGAGCTCGGGCGGTCGGGCTGGGAGCTCACCCACGTCCTGGAGGGCTCCTCCGCGGACGCGGCGGACCGCTCCGTCCTCTCCCTGTTCTTCAAGCGCCCCGCGGGCGAGGACATCGGGGTGTAGGCGCTTGCATGTCGGGTTGAGCACACCTCGCCACCCATTGTGCTTCCTTCCGCCGCTCCGCGGCGGGGGTCGGGAGACCTGAGCCCCCAGAGACCGGGCCTCAGGTCTCCCGACCGAGGGACGTCAACGGCTCAGTCATCCTTGACGGCGGGGGCCGAGGGGGATCGCTTCTCATCGGTCGGCGATTCCACCGACAGCCGTAGCCCTGACGGATCCGCGTACGCGCCTCGCCTTCCATCCCTCCGGAGAGGCAAGGGCCCGACTCCGGGCCCGCGCCTCTCCGGAGGAGGCCTTGCCGATCGCAGAGAGTCCCTCGATTCCACGGGTAGTGGGTCTGGTGTGCTCAGCCCGACATGCAGGTGTAGGCGGGTTCGGGCAGCGCCGCGCGCCGGGGACGGTAGACTCCCGCCCATGATCCCCGTCCCGACTCCCCAGGCCTTCAACGCCTGGCGCCACAGGCCCGGCTTCACCTGGCTGCTCAAGCACTCCCGCACCTGCCCCGTCTCCGCCGCCGCCCTGGCGGAGGTGGAGGCCTACGAGCGCTCCCACGCCCGGGACGCCATCGGCCTCGTCGTGGTGCAGGACAACCGCGCCGCGTCGGACCTCGTCGCCGCCGCGTGGCGGGTGAAGCACGAATCGCCCCAGCTCTTCCTCGTCAAGGACGGGAGGCCGATCTGGCACGCCTCCCACGGGGGGATCACGCAGGACGCGATGGAGATGCAGCGTCTGCCGGCGCTGTAGGCGTCCGTCAGTTCCAGACCCAGCGGCCGGCCTTCTCGTCGTACCGGATCCGGTCCTTCGCCTTGTCCCACCACGAGGCGAACCGGACGGAGGCCTCCTCGAAGTTCCCGTTCGACTCCCCCGGTTCGAACGACCCCACGTAGACCCTCTCCCCCAGGACGCGGTTGAGGGCCTCTCCCGCGTTGTGGCGCTCGTAGGACCGGTGGCGGTCCCCCTCCGCCGAGAAGATGTCGAGGAGAGCCGGGATTCCCGCCTTGTCCCGGAGCACGACGACGGCCACGGCGACCTGCCATCGCCCTCCCATGTTCCCTTCGCCGGCATCGAGCACCTTCTTCAGGGCGGGAAGCGCCTCCGTGACCCCGGCCTGCCCGAGCCACTCTGCGACCTCTCCCGTCGTGTGATCTCCGTTCCGACCGTACTTCTCGAGGAAGGCCAGCATCGCCTTCCGCGCCTCCGGGTCGGCCTGGAACCTCTCCAGAGCTTCCACGAGTTCGTAGGAGCACCAGCCCTTCGCCAGCGGGGCCAGGAGCGCGGCGCGGACGACGTCCTTCTTCAGGTTCCTGAGGGCCCCCGCGGCCCGGGTCATGCCGTCCTCGAGCAGGGCGGCCACCTGGGGGACGTCCTCCGGGGTCACGACGCCGGCGAGCGCGTCTGAGCCGGCCTTGACGGCGAACGAGTGGACATCGTCCGCCTGGTGGAGTTTCCGAAGGTAACGCAGGATCGGGCCGATGACCGGCCGGCCGAGCCGGATGAGCGACTGCACCCGCGGGTTGTCCGAGGTGTACGACCTCACATCCCGGAAGGAGTCCAGCACCTCCGCGACCTTGCTCTCGAGCTCCTCCGGCTTGAGGGCGGCGGGCGCCGGGGCCGGCTTGCCCTTTCCGCCCTTGTCCTGGAGCGCCGATGCCGGAACCGCCAGGAACGTGACGGCCGCGACGACGACGAGTGCCCTCATGGGTGCCTCCGTGCATGAGCGTACACGCGCCCGCCCCGCCCGTCCACTCGCCCCGTCACGCCCCGTCACGCCCCCGCCGTGGGCGGGAACCAGACGCGCCGGATGAGCCCTTCCTCGACCTCGTAGATGGCCACCGCGAACCGCGGCTCCGCGCCCGGGGCCGCCGTCACCCGCTCGTGGTCCACGGCGAAGCGGCCGCACGCCATGCGGGAGAGGAGTTCGGCGCGCCGGCCGGGCTCGCGGCGGAAGAGGTCCCCGTAGAGGGCGCGGAGCGCCTCGCGGCCCTCCGCCACCGGCTCCCCGCCGGGCAGGCGGACGATGCGGACGTCCTCGGCGTAGCAGGCCGCGAAGGCCTCCACGTCGTGGGCGTTGTAGGCGTCGAGCTGGCGCTGGGCGAGGGACGCGGCGTCCGGGGGTTCCACGGGGGCCTCCCTCCTACCGCGGCCCCTCGCCGCGGGAGTGGTAGGCCACCATCATGCCGGCCGCGAAGTGGGCCGCCGCGATCAGGAGGGCCGCCGGGACGAACTCCCCTCCACCGACGGCGAGGAACGAGAGGACCGTTCCGATCCCGCCCAGGGTCCACGACGCGACGGACGGGCGTGCCTGGAACCGCGCGAGCAGCCAGGCCGCGCCGCCGGCGCCGAGGGGGGAGCCCGCCGCCCACACGGCCCACGGCGCCCCGAAGACGAGGTGGAGCACCCCCCCGCCGAGGCCGACGATCGCCGCGGCCCGCCCCGGGATCCGGAGGTCGAGGGGCTTCGGCGGCTCCTTCCCGTCCTCCCACCGGGAGGAGAGGCCCTGGACCTCGTCCATGAGCTTCCGGTTGAGGAGCGCCAGCACCGTCCCCGCCAGCGCGAGCAGGGACCAGAACAGGCCGTGCCCGAGTCCCGCCGCGTTCCCGTCCGAGGTCCCCCGCGTGAGCAGGATCCCGAGGAGGGACAGGGCGATCGTGGGGATCCCGAAGATCGCCGCCCCCGCGCCGAAGAACCCGATGCGGCGCCGGGCGATGGCCAGCCCCGCCGCCCCCCCGAGGGCGGCCTCGAAGGGCAGCAGCGGGACCGGCATCCCGCTCCCCGCGCCGAGGACGAGGGCGGCCAGCGCGGCGGTCGCGGTGACCACCGCGACCCGCTCCCGGTCGGCCTTCTCGTACCGCTCCCGGCCCTTCAGGCTGTCGGACTCCCGCTTCTCCATCTCGCGCCGGACCCCCGTCGGCAGATCCGCCACGTCGAAGTCCGTCCTCTCCTCCGGCGTGAGGCAGCGGGCCTCCACGTCGAGGGAGTCCACCTGCACCCGCACCCGGACGAGGACCCCCTCGATCTCGAACACCCCGGCCCCCGCGTCGTGGCGGAGGGCGCGGAAGAAGTCCGTGTCCTGCTCGACGCGCCCCTTCACGACCACCGAGCGGGCCCCGCGGACGACCAGCTCCCAGTCCTCCGGGCGCGGGTGCTTCCTCTCGAACGGCAGGACGAGGGTCCGGGTCCTCCCATCCACGCGGGCCGCGGAGAGGGGGAACCGGAAGTCCCGCACCGCCTCCGCGACGGCGGGGAGCGCGGCGGCGGTCTTCGCGACGACGCTGCGGGGTCCGGGCACGGACGGATTGTCCGCGCGTCACGGCGGAAAGCGCAGCGCCTCTTGCCCCGGGCGCGGGATCCCGGCTACCCTCCGGTCCGATGAGGACCCCCGCGGCGGCGATCCTGCTCCTCGGCGCGATCGCCCCGGAGAAGCCGATCCTCCTGAAGGACCCCCCCTGCGGGTACCCGCCCCTGAACGCCGCGGACTGCGTGCTGCTGAAGGCGACGCCGGGGGACGCGGGGCTCGCGGTGGAGGTCACGCTCGGCGCCCCCCTCGCGAAGGGGATGTTCACCTGCGTGCACGTCTACGTGGACGCCGACGCGAACCCGGAGACCGGGCTCCAGGGGCACACGGGGCCGGGGAAGGAGCTGTGGTTCCGGGCGGCGGTCGGCTCGCGCTTCCGTCCCAACGACGCGCCGGGGATCCCCGGGGTGCCCCGCCCGCTCTCCCTGGCCCGGATGTCCTGGGCGACGCCCGACCTCCAGGAGGATCTCTCGAGCCGGCGGACCTCCAGGGTCTGGCTGAACCGGGAGTCCCGGTGGAGGCCCGAGGTGGACGGTGCGACGATCGCCTTCACCGTCCCCGACTCCCTCATCGTGCAGGCGAACCAGGGCTACGCGTCGGGCTACACCTTCGAGGTGGACGTCGAGACCTCCTGCGCCGACCAGCCCCTGTTCCTCGAGTACCGCGGGGCGGACGAGGGGCTGCCCGTCGCCGTGGACGGGGACGATCGCGACTGGTCGGGCGGCCCCTCGGTCGCCGACCCGGGGGGGGAGCTGTTCGCGGCCCTGCGCTGCCTCGACCTCCTGCGCCTGCGCGTGGACCACGACGGGCCGAGGCTGTTCGCCTGCATCGACGTCGAGGACGCCGGCTTCGGCACGAGGCACCCCCCGTCGGGGGACGTCTCCGTCTCCCAGTCCGTCACCGTCCTCGCCGAGCCCCTGGACTCCGGCTACGAGAAGCCCCGGCGGGTCCGCGTTCCCCGAGGCCAGCCCCGGGGGACGGGCACCGACTTCGAGTACGCGGTGAAGGACCGGACCATCGAGGTCTCCCTCCCCCGCACCGGCCTCGACGGGAGGGTCCGCGTCGTGGCGTGGTCGGAGTCGGTCCACCACGACCGGATCCCCGATGCCGGCTCGATCCGCGTCGGGCCCCCGGCGAAATGAGGCCGTGGGCCCTCCCGGCCGCGGCGCTCCTCCTCTCCCTCCCGGCGCAGGAGGAGGCCCCCGGCGTCCGCGGCGCCCTCGAGGGGGCCGTCACCTGGAGCGGCGAGGTGAGGGTGGACGGCGACGTGGAGGTCCCCGAGGGCTCCCTCCTCCGCGTCGAGGCGGGGACGAAGGTCCTCGTGGCGGCCCGGGACGCGACGGGCTCCGGCTGGAACCCGGACTTCGTGGAGATCCGCGTCGCCGGGGAGATCGTCGTCGCGGGGACCGCGGACCGGCCCGTCGTGTTCCAGTGCGGAAGCCCCGCGGCGCCCGCCCCGGCGGACGACGCGTCGTCCCATCCCTCCTGGTCCTGGCACGGGATCGTCCTGCTGCCCCCCTCCGCGCCGGGACGGAAACGGGAGATCCGCGGAGCCCGCATCGAGTCCGCCTTCGCGGGGGTGCAGATCCCGAAGGGGCGCGCGGTCGTCGAGGGATGCGTGTTCCTGCGCTGCGGCATCGGCGTGGAGGTCGGCTCCGCCTACGCCGACGCCCAGCGCAAGGGGATCGCGGGCGGGGTGGCCCGGCCCGTCATCGAGGGCTGCCGCTTCGCGGGCTGCGAGACGGGCGTCTTCGCCGAGCTGGAGGGGGCCCCCTCGATCACCCGGTCGGTGTTCGCCCGGTGCCGGACGGGGGCGGGGAACAACCGGGGGCGCGTCGGCTACCAGTTCCCCCTCCGCGAGCCGGGGGTCGCGGCGGAGCGGTGCGAGTTCCACGCCTGCGCCGAGGGCGTGCTGGGTCCGTCGCTGGTCACCAACGGGATCTTCTCGGGCAACGCCGAGGCGGTGTCCCTGTCCCGGTTCCACTCGACCCACGCCACGAGCGTGGATCTCTTCGCCCTGCGCGGGAACGTCTTCGCCGGCAACGGGAGCATCCTCTCCGGCGAGGCGGTGGCCGGGGAGTTCGTCTCCCTGGATTCGGCGGGGTACGTCGACGATCCCGTGGCGCTCGACACCGCCCTCCGCGCGCCGTGGCCCCCGCTCCCGAAGGGGCTGGCCCTGCGCGCCGATTCGCAGGCCCGCGGGAAGGCGCTCGACGGCGGCGACCCGGGATGCACGGGCGCCGCGGCCCCGGCCCTGGAGTCGCGGACCTGGTCCACCGTCCGAGCGCGCCTCCTCCGGCCCCTCGTGGCCGAGACGATCGCGGCGGCGGACCGGGCGGGGGACGGGGAGGGGCCCGCCCGGATGCGGCCACAGGCCGGCTCGATCGTCGGGCGGTCGTGGTGGTGCCGCACGGAGTTCCCGGAGGACGGCGTCCTCCGCACACGGACGCTCCTCGGGCGCGGGGAGGGGGAGGCGCTCCTCTCGTGGCGGGTGGAGTGCGCCTCGGCGGGGCCGGCGGAGATCGAGGTGAACGGGGACCTCCTGGAGGCCGGGGCGTGGTGGAACGGGGATCCCGTCGCCGGCACCTTCGCGCCGCGCCGCTTCGACCGCCTCGGGGCGGTGGCGGCCGTGAAGGCGAAGCCGGGCGCCAACCTCCTCGTGCTCCGGGTGAAGGGGCGCGGCGTGGACCCGCGCCTCGGCGTGGCCGTGTCCCTCCCCGGCGGCGCCGCGCCTGCGGAGGCCCCCCTGCCGGACCCCCGCCCGGGACGCATCTCGACGGCCGCCGTCGTCCGCGCCCGGGAGCGCGCCGGCCCGTGGCTCCGGGTGACGCTCCCCTCCCCGGCGGCGTGGGGGCCCCCGGGGATCGTGCGCCTCGTCGCCGCCGACGGGTCCCCCGTCGAGACGCGGGACGGGCGGCTCCGCGTGGAGGAGAGGACGGTGCTCCTGTACGGGCCCCTCCCCGACGACGCCCTCGGCGGCTGCGGCCTCCTCCTCGAGGGGTTCCGGGCCCCGGACGGGGCGGCCCTGGACTTCGGGGCGATCCCCTTCGCCGTCCCCGCCGCGCCCCCGAGGTAGCCCGCCTCCCCGGTGTCAAGGGCCCGGGGGGGATTCCATCACTTCCCCCGCCCGATGGAGGGGCGGGCCCGCCGACGGGGACGGTAGAGTGGACGGTCCGCCGGGGCGGACTCCCAGGAGGCGAACCATGGCACTCGAGCGCAAGGGCTTCCTCTGGTCCGACGGCGAGATGGTCCCATTCGAGCAGGCCACGACCCACGTCCTCTCCCACGCCCTCCACTACGGCACCGGCGTCTTCGAGGGGATCCGCGCCTACCGCCAGAAGGACGGCTCGGTCGCCGTCTTCCGCCTGCGCGAGCACATGGAGCGGATGCACGCCTCCGCGAGGCTCTACAAGATCCCGCTGCGCTGGACCGCGGAGCAGCTGGCCGAGGGGGCCCGGCGCGTGGTGAAGGAGAACGGCCTGGGCGACTGCTACCTCCGGCCGCTGCTCTTCCTCGGCCTCGGCAACCTCGGCGTGAACCCGCGCGAGTGCCCCTCGCAGACGATCATCGCCGCCTTCCCCTGGGGCGCCTACCTCGGCCCCGAGGCGCTGGAGAAGGGCGTGCGCGTCACCGTGTCCTCGTGGGTGCGCCTGCACCACTCGATGTTCCCCACCCAGGCGAAGGCCTGCGGGCAGTACCTGAACTCCCTCCTCGCGACGCGCGAGGCGAAGGAGAAGGGGTTCGAGGAGGCGCTGCTCCTCGACCGCAACGGCAACGTCTCCGAGGGGGCGGGCGAGAACGTCTTCCTCGTCTCGAAGGGGGTCCTGCGCACGCCGGGACTCGACTCCTCGATCCTCGCGGGGATCACGCGGGACGCGGTCCTGCGGATCGCCCGCGACCTCGGAATCCCCGCGTCGGAGGCCGTCCTCACCCGCGGCGACCTCTTCGGCGCCGACGAGGTCTTCTTC
>CAZWGT010000114.1:0-10723 GCA_964633345.1 uncultured Planctomycetota bacterium | reverse complement strand
GAGGACTGCCCGAGGGCGAGGTAGCCGAGCCCGACCTCCTCCAGCAGCGAGAGCAGCCGGTGCGCCCGAGGGAACGCCGCGAAGAACGGGCGCGCCTCCGACACCGGCATCTCCAGCACGTCGGCCACGTTCTTCCCCTTGAAGCGCACCTCCAGCGTCTCCTCGGCGAAGCGCCGCCCGCCGCAGGCGTCGCAGGGCACGAGCACGTCGGGCAGGAACGACATCTCCACCCGCACCCGCCCCTGCCCCTCGCAGGTCTCGCAGCGCCCCCCCTCCACGTTGAAGGAGAAGCGGGACGGCGCCCAGCCCCGGATGCGCGCCTCCTCCGTCTCCGAGAAGATCGAGCGCAGTTCGCCCATCACGTCGGCGTAGGTCGCGGGCACCGAGCGGGGCGTCTTCCCGATCGGGGCCTGGTCGATCTCCAGCACCTTCTCCACCGCCTCGAAGCCCCGGATCCCGCGGTGCTCTCCGGGCTCCGGGCCCTCGAGTTCCAGTTCCCTCGCCACCGCCCGCAGGAGCACCTCGCGCACGAGCGTGGACTTCCCGCTCCCCGACACCCCGGTCACGACCGTGAACCGCCCGAGGGGAAAGGAGACCGTCAGGTCCCGGAGGTTGCGCGCCTTCGCCCCCTCGACGACGATCGCGCCGCCGCGCTTCGGGACGGGCCGGCGGTGCTTCGGCGGATCGAGCCGCCGCTCCCCGCGGAGCCACGCCCCGGTCGGGGACGCCGGGTCGGCCGAGACCTCGGCGACGGTGCCCGCGGAGACGACGAGCCCCCCGTGGACGCCCGCCCCCGGCCCCATGTCGATCAGGTGGTCGGCCGCGCGGATCGTGTCCTCGTCGTGCTCCACGACCACCAGCGTCGAGCCGCGGGAGCGCAGGCGGGCGACGGCGTCGAGGAGGCGCGCGTTGTCGGAGGGGTGGAGGCCGATGGTCGGCTCGTCGAGCACGTAGCAGGCCCCCTGGAGCCCCGCGCCCACCTGGGCCGCGAGACGCAGCCGCTGGGCCTCGCCGCCGGAGAGCGTCCCCGCGGCGCGGTTCAGTTCCAGGTAGCCGAGGCCCACGTCGCGGACGAATCCGAGGCGGGCCCTCGCTTCGCGGAGGATCGGCGTCGCCACCGCGAGGTCGCGGCCCTCGAACCGCCAGCCCTCGAGGAGGGTCCACGCCTCGTCCACGCCGAGGGAGGACAGGTCGGCGATGCCGATGCCCCGCACGCGCACCGCGAGGGCCTCGGGCCGCAGGCGCTTCCCGCCGCAGTCGGGGCAGGTCCGCCAGGTCCCGTCCACGGGGCGGCCCCAGCCGTCCACCTCCGTCCCCGGGTCGCGGCCGAGGCCGCGGCAGGTCGGGCAGGAGCCGTGGCGGGAGGAGAAGGAGAAGGTCCGCGGCTCCGGCTCCTCGTAGGCGCGCCGGCATTTCGGGCAGGCCCGCTTCACGGAGAAGAGGAGGGGCTCCCCCTTCCCCGCGTCGGCGCGGAGGGAACCGCCGCCGAGCGCCGCCGCGGCGGCGACCGCCTCCTCCAGGGCGCGGAGGCGCCGCCCGTCGGGGACGAGGCGCGCCGCGACCGCCTCGATCGTGTGCTCCTCGTGGCGGGCGAGGGCGGGGGGCGGGGCGACGGGGAGGTAGGCGCCGTCCACGCGGGCCTCCTCCACGCCCTCCTCCGCGAGATCCTCGAACACCGCCCGGTGGAACCCCTTCTTCCCCCGGATCACCGTGGCGAGCAGGCGCACCCCGCGGCCCTCGAACTCCCCGAGGATCGCGTCGGCGACCTGCCGCACCGTGGACGCCTCGATGGGGAGGTCGCACCGCACGCAGTGCTGGACGCCGAGGCGGGCCCAGAGCAGGCGGAATAGGTCGTGGACCTCCGCCGCGGTGCCCACGGTGGCCCGCGGCCCGGCGCGGGTCGTGCGCTGGTCCACGCAGATGGTGGGGGGGAGGCCCTCGATGTGGTCGGCGTCGGGGCGCTCCATCTGCTGGAGGAACTGCCGCGCGTAGGAGGAGAGGCTCTCGATGTAGCGCCGCTGCCCCTCCGCGAAGATCGTGTCGAAGGCCAGCGAGGACTTCCCCGAGCCCGACACCCCGGTCACGACCGTGAGGGAGCCGTGGGGGATCTCGGCGTCGGCGTTGCGCAGGTTGTGGACCCGGGCGCCGCGTACGACGATGGAGCGGAGGCGCGGCGGGGGCGTCGCGGTCCGGCTCACCCGGCCGCTTCCTGGAACCCCATGGCGCGGAGGCTCTCGCGGATCCGCTCCGCGGCGCGGTCGAGGTCCACGGCGGTGGCGTTGGGGTCCTGGCGGGCGAAGTCCATGTCCACGATCTCGTTGATGGGGACGACGTGGAGGTGGACGTGGCGCACCTCGAGCCCCGCGATCATGAGGCCCACCTTCTCCGGCTTGAACGCGTGCATCAGCCCCTGCCCGATGGATTTCGCCACCTGCGTCAGGTGGGCCATGGTCCGGTCGTCGAGGTCGAGCCAGTGATCGACCTCCTTGCGGGGGATGACGAGGGTGTGCCCGGGCCGGAGCGGGGCGATGGAGACGAGGGCCACGCAGACCTTGTCCTTCCAGACGAAGCGTCCGGGCGCGTCGCCGTTGATGATCTTCGTGAAGATGCTCGCCATGGTCCGACCTCCCGGGGCCGATCCTACCGCAGGACCATCGCGGTCCGGACGGCCAGCCAGAGGAGGAAGCCGCCCGCCACGGCCCGCAGGGCCGCGTCCCACGCCGCCGAGGGCAGGCGGGCCCCGTACCGCGACGCGGTCGACAGGACGACGCACCACGTCAGCGCCCCCCCGACCACGCTCCCCGCGAAGAGCAGGGAACCCCCCGGCCCGGCCCCCTGGGCCGCGACCTGTCCGACCGCCGCGGTCCAGAACGCGAGGTTGAAGGGGCTCGTGAGGGCCGCGAGGAATCCGAGGAGGAAGCCGCCCCGCCGGGACTCGAGGATGGCCCCGCCGGCCGGCAGGGGTTCGCCGCGCCTCGCGAGCCCGAGGCTCCTCCACGCGCCGCGAAGGAACAGCGCCGACAGTCCGGCGAGGAGGACGACGCTGACGACCGCGAGCCCGGTCCGGAGCCCCTCCGCCTTCGCCAGCGCCCCCGCGCCGAGCGAGACCGCCAGTGCCCAGCAGAAGTCGGCGCAGGAGGCCCCCGCCCCGACGACGAACGCGGCCGCGAACCCCCGCAGGGCGCCGCGCCGGAGGATCTCCGCGTTGATGGGGCCGGGCACCCACGCGACGTTCCACCCGAGGGCGAACCCGGTGGCGGCCAGCGCGAGGGGGGAGGGGCCGTCGGTCACCCCGGGACGATACCGTGACGGGCCCGTGACCCGGGCGCCGAAGATGATCGTCCGACGGGCCAAGGAGGTGGGCATGCGGAGCGCGTGGGTCGTCCTGGCGCTGCTGGCCACGGGGTGCACGTCGGTGTCCGCCGCCTACGAGAGGGGCGCGGCGGTCGAGTCCCCCGTCGGCTTCCGATTCGACGAGTCCGGCATCGAGCAGTCCTTCCAGCGGAAGGAGCAGCTCCGGTTCCCGGCCCGCGTCGCGGTCTGGGGGATCGAGCGGAACCCGTACGGGACCTTCTCCGACGGGAAGGTGATCGAGTTCGAGAGGGCCCTGGCCGCGGACGGCGCCCTCGTCTCCGAGGTCCTGCCGATCCCCCCCTTCCTCGCCCGGAAGGGCGGGGACGCGGACGCGCTCCGCAAGGCGGCGGCCCTGGCCCACGCCGACGCCATCCTTCTCTACGAGCAGGAGGTGCGGATGGAGGAGTCGGTCGGGGCCTTCCGGTTCCTCAACCTGACCATCGTCGGCGCCTGGGTCGTGCCCTCGACCCCCTTCGAGATCCGCATCGAGACCTGGGCCGCCCTCGTGGACGTCCGCAACGGCGTCGTCTACACGACCCTCCACGATTCCCGCGGCGTCGAGGGCAACGCCCCGTCCGCGGTGGCCGACGACCGGGCGAAGGAGGCGAAGACCGCGCTGCGCGGGGAGGCCTTCGCGGCGCTGGCCGAGGAGCTCTCGGCGAAGCTCGCGAAGCGGAAGGACGGGGCGCCTTAGGGATCCCCAGGGGCGTCCCACCACCGGGGCCGGGCCGTCCTCCACCAGTCCGCGGCGGACGCCGCCTCCCGGGCGAGGGGATCGGAGGGGCGCTCCCGCGCGAACCGCTCGAAGCCCTCCACGGCGATGCGTAGCTGCTCCTCGCGGAATCCCCGGACCCGCCCCGCGATCCTCCGCGAGTCATCCTGCTCCGAGGCCTTCACCCGGGCCTGGGCGGCGGAATAGGCGGCCCGGGCGGCGAGGGGGGAGCCCGGGGAGCCCGCGGCGAGGGCCTCGAAGGCCTCCGCCGCGCGGAGGGGGGCGAGTGTCCGGGCCGTCCACGACCGGGGGTCGATCGCCGCGGGGCTTCCGCCGAAGGCGTAGGGAGGGGCCAGGATCCCGGGCTCATGGAAGAGGACGGCCCCGAACTTGTAGAGCAGATCGTCCCTGCCGGTCCCGTCTCCCGCGCCCGCGCGCCGGCGCTCCAGTTCGGCGAGCGTGCTCCAGCACCGCAACTGGAAAGCCGTCCGGCGCAGGGGAAGCCGCACGACCTCCACGGGAGGGCGGAGGCGTGCGTCCTGCCTGTGCGCGGTGCTCTCCACGGACCAGGGGTCCCCGGGGTCCCGGGGGGGCCACTCCCACCGGACGAAGGTGCAGAGCGTGGGGCTGAGGAACGGAGTGTCCTCGACGGCCTCCCCCTCGACGGCCCGCAGCCGGTCCCCGGCTGGGAGCGGGGCGGATCCGCTGTCGAGCCCCCGCGGCGGCGGCTCCGCCCACCGGGCCCGCCAGGCACGGGAGACTTCGAGGTCCGGCTCCGCCGCGGCCAGGCGGTCCGCCTCCTCCTCGACCTCGATGAAACCCCTCTCGGCGGCGATCCGCCGCAGGCGGATGTAGGCGACGAGTCCCCGGTTCCTCGCCGGGTCCGCGGGGTCCGGAAGGCCGCGGCAGGCGGGTCCCTCCAACGGGTCGGACTCCAGCAGATCCACCAGGAGGGCGACGGCTCCGCGGGCGAGGTCCTGGTCGGGCAGGGTGGCGGCCCGCGAGGCCCAGCGGGCCGCCTCGAGACGGTCCCCCGAATCGAGGGCCGCCAGCGCGAGGCGCCAGGCCATGTCGTCGGACCCGGGGTGCCCCTCGTAGCGGAGGATCCACGCCGGGAGGATCTCCCGGGCGAGGGCGTCGGCCTCCGCCGGCGGACGGGCGCCGGGGGGACTCCGGAGGTCCCGGAAGTAGGAGCGTCCGAGGAGGGCGTCGATGCAGCGCCACGCCCGGAGCAGGTCCCGCTCGCCGGCCTTCGCCAGGGCGTCCTGATCGGCGGGGCGGTCCACGAGCCGCCGCGCGTCCACCGGGGGCGCGGACCACGTGAGCGCGAGGAAGTCCCGCACCGCCTGCGGATCCCCCCGGAACGCGAGGGCGCAGAGGGCGTCCTCGCCGTCCCCGCCGCCTCCCCCCGGGCGGAGGGCCCTGAGCAGGGGAAGGGCCGTCTCCGCCGGAAGCGCGACGGCCATCCGGACGTTCAGGTTCTGGCGAGCGACCGGATTCGTGGCTCGATCGAGGGCTTGTGCGAGGACCGAGGCGACGGCCTCCGGATCGGAGGATCCGTCCGGCGCGGCGGCGGCTTCGACCCTCGCGGCGAGGGCGGCGTGGGCGGAGGGGGCTGCGGCCGACGCGAGGAGGGGGACGAGGTCGTCGGCGTCCTCCGGCGGCGGTCCGACGGCCTCCGCCGGCGGTGCAGGCGGCACGGGCGGCGGGGTCCGCGCGGCGAACTGGAGAGGGGAGGAAGGGGCGGCCCGGAACGGGACTCGTTCCGCAGGGGCCGCACCCGCGGAATCCGGGGCCGTCCCCGCCCCGTCGTCCGGGGCCGGGGCGGCGTCCGCGGCCGGGCCGGGGGGAGGTTCCCGATCCGCCGTCGTCGCCGCGGGCGGGGCCGCGTGCGGCCGGTCCGCCCCGAGGATGTGGAGGAGCGCGAAGATCGCCCCGGAACCCGCCGCGAGGGCGAACAGGAGTTCCCTCGTGCGCATTCCAGGCAGGATCCCTATCGACAGGGAGCTGGCGCGCCCGCAGACGAACGAGGGGCGAACCCGGGTGTCTTGCTGGGGAGGGGTAAAAAACCAACGGGTGTTATACCCCTCCCCAGCAAAACACCCGTGCTCAGGAGCGGCCCACCCTCAGCCTCCGCGCCAGGTGGATTCCCGTCGTCGTGCCCGCGGCGGCGACCTGCTCCGGCGTGCCCTCCGCGACGAGCCTCCCGCCCCGGGCGCCCCCCTCGGGGCCGAGTTCGACGAGGGCGTCGCAGGCGGCGAGCACGTCGAGGTTGTGCTCGACGACGACCACCGAGTGGCCGCGGTCCACGAGGCGCCCCAGCGCGCCGAGGAGCACCTTCACGTCCTCCGCGTGGAGGCCCGTCGTCGGTTCGTCGAGGAAGAAGATCGTCGAGCCCTTCGAGGACCGGTCGTCGAGATGGGAGGCCAGTTTCAGCCGCTGGGCCTCGCCGCCGGAGAGCGTCGTCCCCGGCTGGCCGAGGCGCAGGTACCCGAGGCCCACCTCCGCCAGCGGCCGGAGACTCTCCCCGATCCGCCCCTCCCCGGCGAAGAAGAGGGCCGCCTCCTCCACGGTCATGCGCAGGACCTCGTCCACCGTCCGCCCGCGCAGGCGCACGCGCAGCACCTCGGGCCGGAAACGGGCCCCGCGGCAGTCGGGGCAGGGGACGAAGACGTCGGCGAGGAACTGCATCTCCAGGGTCTCGTGGCCCGCCCCCTCGCACCGCTCGCACCGGCCCCCGGGCGCGTTGAAGGAGAAGGTGGAGGCGGTGAAGCGCCGCGACTTCGCGTCGGGCGTGGCGGCGAAGGCCTTGCGGATCGCGGTCCACGCGCCGACGTAGGTCGCCGGGTTGGAGCGCGGCGTGCGCCCGATGGGGGACTGGTCCACGAGGACCGCCTCGACGAGGCCCTCCGCCCCGTCGAGGGTCGCGACGGTGCCCGACTCCTCCTCCACGGGGCGCCCCAGCCTCCGCTGGAGCGCGGGCACGAGGATCCCCTCCACGAGGGTGGACTTCCCGCTCCCGCTCACGCCGCAGATCCCGAGGAGGACCCCGAGCGGGAGATCCGCGTCGAGGCCCGCCAGGTTGTGCAGGCGCGCCCCCCGGAGCCGGAGGGCGCCGGCGGCCTTCCTCCTCTTCCCGGGGATCGCCAGCGCCGCCTTCCCCGACAGGTGGGCGCCGGTGAGGGATCGCGGCTCCTTCGCCACGTCCCGTATCGTCCCCTGGTACACCACCTCCCCCCCGTGCTCCCCGGGCCCGGGGCCGAGGTCCACGAGCCGGTCGGCGCGCCGGACCACGTCGAGGTCGTGCTCCACGACCACCACCGTGTTCCCCCGGTCCCGGAGGCTCTCGAGGATGGAGAGCAGGCGGCCGGTGTCCCGCGGGTGCAGCCCGACGGACGGCTCGTCGAGGACGAAGAGCGTGTTCACGAGGGAGGAGCCGAGGGCCGTGGTGAGGTTCACCCGCTGGAACTCCCCGCCCGAGAGGGTCCGCGCCGCGCGGTCGAGGGTCAGGTACTCCAGGCCCACCTCGCAGAGGTAGCCGAGGCGGGCCCGCACCTCGCGCAGCAGCACGCCGGAGATCGCCTCCCGGTCCGCGGGCAGCCGCAGTCCGTCGAAGAACGCCCGCGCCTCCGCCGCGGGGAGGGCGGCGACCTCCGGCAGGCTCCGGCCGCCCACCTTCACGAAGAGGGCCTCGGGGCGGAGCCGCGCCCCGCGGCAGTCGGTGCACAGGTCGTAGGAGCGGAAGCGGGAGAGCAGCACCCGCACGTGCATCTTGTAGATCCTCGTCTCCAGCCACCGGAACCAGCCGCGGATGCCGTACCACTTCTTCCCGCGTCCGTCGGTCACGAACTCCCGCGCCGCCGCGGTCAGGTCCTTCCACGGGAGGTCCATGGAGATCCCCTCGGCGCGGCAGGCGGCCCGCAGGTCCCTCCGCTCCCCTTCGGTGCTCGGCGTGGACCACGGCTTCACGGCGCCGTCGGCCAGGGACTTCGAGGGGTCGGGGACCACGAGCCCGAGGTCGAGCCCGATGACGCGGCCGAAGCCCTTGCAGGTCCCGCAGGCGCCGAGGGGGGAGTTGAAGGAGAAGAGGTTCGGCGTCGGCGTGCGCGAGGGGAGGTCGCAGTCGGCGCAGTGCAGCGAACGGGAGAAGCGGAGCGGCTTCCCGCCCTCGGGATGGAGGGAGGCCTTCCCGCGGCCGAGGCGGTAGGCGGTCTCGACGGAGTCGAGCACGCGGCCGCGTTTCGAGGCGCCGGCCTTCAGGCGGTCCACGACCACCTCCGGCGGCGGGTCGTCCGGGCCCGGCTCGGCGACCCGGTCGATCTCCGCGGGGGCGCCCTCCACGAGGAGCCTCGGCAGGCCGAGGGACTTCAGCCCCTCGAGGCGCACCGCCCAAGGCAGGTCGCCGCCCATGGGGAGCGGGAAGGCGAGGAGCACGGCCGTCCCCCGCGGCAGGGCGGCCAGCGCGTCGGCCACCGCCGCGGGCTCGTCCACGGTGACCGGCTTCCCGCACCCCGCGCAGTGGACCGTCCCCGCCCGCGCCCAGAGCAGTTTCAGGTAGTCGTGGATCTCCGTCATCGTGCCGACCGTCGAGCGGGAGGTGCGCACCGTGTTCCTCTGCTCGATGGCCACGGCGGGGGGGATCCCGTCCACGAGGTCCACCTCGGGCCGGTCCATGCGCTCGAGGAACTGCCTCGCGTAGGAGGAGAACGATTCCACGTAGCGACGCTGCCCTTCGGCGTACAGGGTGTCGAGCACCAGGGACGACTTCCCGCTCCCGCTGACCCCGGAGACCACCGTCAGGGAGTAGAGGGGGAAGTCCACGTCCACGCCCCGCAGGTTGTGCTGGCGGGCGCCCCGGATGCGGATGGGGGGATCGGTCACCGCGGTACCGTACACGACGCGGGACAGGTGTCCTCCCGAATGGACGGTCCCCCCGCGTCCGGACCCCCTCGCGGGGGCGGCATGCCCCTTGCGTCCGCTCCTCCGGGCAGCGCAGATCGGAGGAGCCATGCGGAACCCGATCCTCGTCGCGGCGGCGGTTCTCCTCGCCGGTTGCGGACCCTCGTATCCCGAGGACGACGCGGACTACGACGAGGCCGACGAGTCCTACGAGGACGCGACGTACCAAGAGGAGGACGGGAGCGACTGGCTGGCGGACCTCTTCGTGGGACTGGTGATCGGCGCCGCGGACGGCGACGACGACGAGGACGACGACGGAGGGGGACGCCCGCCCGCCGTGGTCTCGCGCAGCGACCTGGTGCGGGGAGCGGCCCCCTCCGACCCCGACGCCCGGGGCATGGCGGCCGTGGCCCGGCGCCGCTGGCGGGAGCGGTTCGCGGTCCGGGTCGTGGGCCTCGACCCGGGCGCGCCCCTCCACCTGTTCGTGGCGGACCGTTTCGACGTCACCCTGCACATCGCCGCCCTCTCCGCCGACGGCCGCGGGGTGATCTCCTACTCCCCGGCGTTCCTCCCCGCGGGGGTCGCCAGCCTCGAGGAGCTGGCGGGCCGCCGGGTGGAACTGAGGGACGGAGCGGGGCGGGTCCTCCTGTCCGGCCGGGTCCCGGCCCTCCGCGGGAGGGGCGGCGATCGCCGCGCGGCACGGGGCTACCGGGACGACGGGACCGGCGTCCGGGTCAAGGTCTCCATGGGGGCGGTGCGGAGCGCGGGACGGCAGGTGTTCCGCTTCGATGCACGGGGCCTTCCGCCCGGCGCCCCCTCGGAACTCCGGATCCTCGACCGCGACGGCCGGATGGTCCCTGCGGCGGCGGGGACGGCGGACGCCTCCGGGCGGTTCTCCTTCCGCGCCGACAGCCGCGAGGGCGCCCCCCTGCCCGCCGGCGAGGAGTGGATCGAATCCCTCGGCGGCCGCCCCTTCGAGGTGTCCTGCGGGGGGGGAGTCGTGGCGGACGGCGAGTTCCCCGAGCTGTAGCCGAATCGGCGGACACGACCACCGTCACGGTGGTCCGCGGCGAACCCTCCCGCCGCGCCGGGGATCGGTGTCAGGATCGAGCGTCCGGCCAACCCCGCAGGAGGTCTCCATGTCCCGACTGAAGGTCCTCGATCCGGCCAAGGTCACCGGTCCGTCGAAGGAGATGCTGGACGCCGTCCAGAGGAAGTCGGGGAAGGTCCCGAACATCCTCCGCGGGATGGCCCACTCGCCCGCCGTCCTCGGCTTCTACCTCGCGGGCTCGGAGGCGCTGTCGAAGTCCTCCCTCGACCCGAAGATCCGCGAGCAGCTCGCGCTGGCCGTCGCCCAGTCGAGCAGCTGCGACTACTGCCTCGCCGCCCACTCCGCCATCGGGAAGGGCGCCGGGCTCACCGACGACCAGATGCTGGCCGCCCGCAGGGGGACCGGCACCGACCCGAAGGCGACGGCCGCCGTCGTCCTGGCGAGGAAGCTCGTCCAGGCGCGCGGGGACCTCTCCGACGCCGACATCGCCAACGCACGGAAGTCCGGCCTGAACGACGGCGAACTGGCCGAGGTCGTCGCGATCTCCTGCTTCAACCTCTTCACCAACTACTTCAACCACCTCAACGGCACGGAGGTCGACTTCCCGCCCGCTCCGAAGGTCTGATCGGATGCGGTACTCTTGACGGATGAACCGGGCCCGGCAGCTCCTGCTCCTCGCGGCCGCCGCCGGGGCGCTGGCCGTCGTG
>CAZWGT010000113.1:6921-10866 GCA_964633345.1 uncultured Planctomycetota bacterium | reverse complement strand
CCTCCGTCCCCCCCTTCACGGTGAACAAGGTCTGCGGGTCGGGGCTCAAGGCCGTGATGCTCGCCGCCCAGGCGATCAAGGCCGGCGACGCCGAGATCGTCGTCGCGGGCGGCATGGAGTCGATGACCAACGCCCCGTACCTCCTGCGCAAGGCGCGCGAGGGCTACAGGTTGGGCCACGGCGAACTCGTCGACTCGATGGTCGCGGACGGCCTGTGGGACGTCTACAACAACTTCCACATGGGCAACACCGCGGAGCTCGTCGCCCGCGAGAAGGGCGTCAGCCGCGAGCAGCAGGACGCCTTCGCCGCCGAGAGCCAGCGCCGCGCCGTCGCCGCCATGGCGGCCGGGAAGTTCGTCAAGGAGATCTGCGCGGTCGAGATGAAGGGCCGCAAGGGCGAGGTCACCGTCTTCGACAGGGACGAGGGCCCGCGCGCCGACACCACGGTCGAGTCCCTCGCGAAGCTCCGGCCCGCCTTCGACAAGGCCGGCTCCGTCACCGCGGGCAACGCCTCCACCATCAACGACGGCGCCGCCGCGCTGGTCGTCGCCTCCGAGGCGCGGACGAAGGCCCTCGGCGCGAAGCCCATCGCCCGGATCACCGGCTACGCCTCCGGCGGGCTCGCCCCCGAGTGGGTCATGATGGCCCCCGTCGAGGCGGTGAGGAACCTCTGGAAGAAGACCGGCACGAAGGCCGAGTCCTTCGACCTCTACGAGATGAACGAGCCCTTCGCGGCAGCCTCCGTCGCCGTCGGCCGCGACCTCGGCCTCGACCCGGCGAAGGTGAACGTCCACGGCGGCGCGACCGCGCTGGGGCATCCCATCGGCGCCAGCGGGGCGCGCATCCTCGTCACCCTCATCCACGCCCTGCAGGACCGCGGCCTCAAGCGCGGCGTCGCGGGCCTCTGCCTCGGCGGCGGGAACGCCGTGGCCCTCTCCGTGGAGCTGGTGTAACCATGGCCACCATCGGCACCGTCGGCGTCCTCGGCGCGGGGACCATGGGCAACGGCATCGCGCAGGTCTTCGCGCAGGCCGGCCGGAAGGTCGTCGTCGTGGACACCTTCCCCGGCGCGCTCGAGAAGGCGAAGGCGGGGATCGAGAAGTCGGTCCGCAAGATGGCGGAGAAGGCCGGGAAGTCCCCGGACGAGGAGGCGAAGGCCGTCCTCGGCCGCCTCTCCTTCGGCGCGGACATGGCCGCGTTCGAGGCCTGCGACCTCGTGGTCGAGGCCATCATCGAGGATTCCGCCGCCAAGGCGGACGCCTTCAAGCGCATCGACGCCGTCGCCCCGGCGCACGCGATCCTCGCCAGCAACACCTCCTCCATCTCCATCACGCGTATCGCGGCCGCCACGAAGCGCCCGGCCCAGGTCATCGGGATGCACTTCATGAACCCGGTGCCGATCATGAAGCTCGTCGAGATCATCCGCGGCCACCTCACCTCCGACGCGACCGCCGACGCGGTGGTCGAGGCGTCGAAGGCCGTCGGCAAGATCCCCGTCGTGGCGGGCGACTACCCCGGCTTCGTCAGCAACCGCGTCCTCATGCCCATGATCAACGAGGCGATCTTCTGCCTCCACGAGGGCGTGGCCACCCGCGAGGCCATCGACGAGGTGATGAAGCTCGGCATGAACCACCCCATCGGCCCGCTGGCGCTCGCCGACCTCATCGGCAACGACGTCTGCCTCGCCATCCTCGAGGTCCTGCAGCGCGACCTCGGCGACGACAAGTACCGCCCCTGCCCGCTCCTGCGCCGGATGGTGGCCGCCGGCCTCCTCGGCCGCAAGAGCGGCCGCGGCTTCTTCGAGTACGGGACCAGGTGATGGACTTCGAGCTGACCGAGGATCACGGCCTCATCCAGCAGGCCGCGCGGGAGTTCTCCCGCGAGGTGCTCGCCCCCCGCGCGGCCGGACTCGACCGGACGGGCGAGTTCCCGATGGAGAACTTCAAGGAGGCGGCGTCCCGCGGGTTCGCCGGCTTCCTCGTCCCCGAGGACCTCGGCGGGTCGGGCCTCGGGAACCTGGCGATGGCCGTCGCCATGATCGAGATCAACAAGGGGTGCGCCTCCACGGGCGTGACCCTCTCCGTGCACAACAGCCTCGTCTGCGGGCCGTTGCGGAAGTTCGGGACGGACGCCCAGCGGAAGCGCTGGCTCCCCCGCCTCGCCTCGGGGGAGATCCTCGGCGCCTACTCCCTCTCCGAGGCCTCCTGCGGGAGCGACGCCGCCGCGGTCCGGTGCTCCGCGGTCCGCGACGGCGGCCACTGGGTGGTCAACGGGACCAAGATGTGGGTCACGAGCGGCTCCCACGCCGACCTCTTCGTCGTCTTCGTCCGCACCGATCCCAAGGTCTCCAACGCCAAGGGGATCACCGCCTTCGTCGTGGAGAAGGGGACCCCGGGGTTCAGGGTCGGCAAGAAGGAGGACAAGCTGGGCATCCGCGCCTCCTCCACGACGGAGCTGATCTTCGAGGACTGCCGCGTGCCGGCCGAGAACGTCCTCGGCGAGGTGAACGTCGGCTTCAAGATCGCCATGCACACCCTCGACGGGGGGCGCATCGGCATCGCCAGCCAGGCCGTCGGGATCGCCTCGGCCTGCCTCGACGCCTCCGTGAAGTACGCGAAGGAGCGGATCCAGTTCGGCCGCCCCATCGCCGACTTCCAGGCCATCCAGTTCAAGATCGCCGAGATGGCGGTGAAGATCGACGCCGCCACCCTCCTGGTGCTGCGCGCCGCGTGGCTGAAGGACCTCGACCGGCCCCACAGCACCGAGGCCGCCATGGCCAAGCTGGAGGCGAGCCGCGCGGCCAACTACTGCGCGCGGGAGGCGGTGCAGATCCACGGCGGGGCCGGCTACATGGTGGACTTCCCCGTGGAGCGGCACTTCCGCGACGCCCGGATCACCGAGATCTACGAGGGCACGACGGAGATCCAGAAGATCGTCATCGCGCGGAGCCTGCTCAAGTAGCGATGCCCGCCGCCCGCGCCGGGACCCGGAAGACGGGCGGCCTCCCCGCCGGGGTGGCGTCGGGGGACTCGCTGTCCGTCGCCCGGGCCATCACGCTCGCGGAGGACCGCGGCCCCGCCGGGGCCGAGCTCCTCCAGGCGCTGGCCTCCGGCACCGGGCGCGCCCACCGGCTCGGCATCACGGGGCCTCCGGGCGCGGGGAAGTCCACGCTCGTGAACGCCCTGGCTCGCCTGCTCCTCGACGCCGGCGGCTCCGTCGGGATCCTCGCCGTGGACCCGACCTCCCCCTACACGGGGGGCGCCCTCCTCGGGGACCGCGTCCGGATGCAGGGATCCGCCGGGGACCCGCGCGTGTTCATCCGGTCGATGGCCAGCCGGGGCGACCTCGGCGGCCTGGCCGCGGCGGCCCAGGACGCGGCCGACGTGCTGGACGCCGCGGGCAAGGACTGGATCGTGATGGAGACGGTCGGCGTCGGCCAGACCGAGGTCGAGGTCGCCGGGGCGGCGGACACCGTCGTCGTCATCCTCCACCCCGAGGCCGGCGACGGCGTGCAGGCCATGAAGGCGGGTCTCATGGAGGTGGCGGATATCTTCGTGGTCAACAAGGCGGACCGGGAGGGGGCCGAGAGGCTCGTCCGGGACGTCCTCGACACGCTCGAGCTGCGGCGTCCCTCGGACGACGGGTGGAGGCCGCCGGTCCTCCCCACCGTGGCGAGCACCGGGAAGGGCGTGCCGGAGCTGCTGGAGGCGATCGGGAGGCACCGGGACCACGCGAAGGCGTCGGGCTCCTTCGCCGGGCGCCGCAAGGCGCGGGCGCGGGACCGCATCCGGGGGCTCGTCGAGGAGGCGCTGCGGGCGCGCGTGCTGGGCGCCGGCGCGGGCCTCCTCGACGGGCTCGTGGACGCGGTGACGGCGGGGCGGACGACGCCCCAGGCGGCGGCGATGGAGCTGCTGCGGCGCGTGACGGACGGCAAGGGGAAGGGGG
>CAZWGT010000113.1:0-6821 GCA_964633345.1 uncultured Planctomycetota bacterium | reverse complement strand
GAAGTCCCGCCCCGCCGCCGGACGCGGCGCCACATCGGACCCGATCGCGGAAGCCCGCCGCCGCTGGGAGGAGGGGTTCCAGGCGTCCCCGGCCTCGGACGAGGGACGGCCGAAGCCGATCTCGGTGTCGCTGCGGCCCGCGCCCGCCCTCGCCGATCCCTCGGACCTCTCGGGCAAGGACTACCTCGCCGACCTCGGGTACCCCGGCGAGTTCCCCTTCACCCGCGGCATCCACCGCAGCGGCTACCGCTCGAAGCTCTGGACGATGCGGCAGTTCGCCGGCTTCGGCACGGCGAGGGACACCAACGAGCGCTACAAGTTCCTCCTCGCCCACGGGCAGGGGGGGCTCTCCGTCGCCTTCGATCTCCCGACACTCATGGGGTACGACTCCGACCACGAACACTCCGAGGGCGAGGTCGGGATGTGCGGCGTGGCGATCTCCTCCATCGAGGACATGGACCTCCTCTTCCGGGACATCCCGCTGGACAAGGTGTCCACCTCGATGACCATCAACGGGCCCGCGTCGATCCTGCTGGCCCTCTACGTGGCGGTGGCCGAGGAGCGGGGCATCCCGCCGGAGAGGCTCCGGGGGACGCTCCAGAACGACATCCTCAAGGAGTTCATCGCCCAGAAGGAGTTCATCTACCCGCCGCGCCCCTCGATGAAGCTCGTCGTGGACACCATCGAGTACGGCGTCCAGCGCATGCCGCAGTGGAACTCCGTCTCCATCAGCGGCTACCACATCCGCGAGGCCGGCTCCACCGCCGCCCAGGAGCTCGCCTTCACCATCTCCGACGGGTTCGCCTACGTGGACGCCGCCATCGAGCGCGGCCTGCCCGTGGACTCCTTCGCCCCGCGCCTGTCCTACTTCTGGAACGCCCACCTCGACTTCTTCGAGGAGATCGCCAAGTACCGCGCGGCGCGGCGCATCTGGGCCCGCCACATGCGGGACCGCTACGGCGCGAAGGACCGCAAGTCCTGGCTCATGCGCTTCCACACCCAGACCGCCGGCGTCTCCCTCACCGCGCAGCAGCCCGAGAACAACATCGTGCGCACCGCCATCGAGGCGCTGGCCGGCATCCTCGGCGGGACCCAGTCCCTCCACACCAACTCCATGGACGAGACCCTGGCCCTGCCGACGGAGAAGTCGGTCAAGATCGCGCTCCGCACCCAGCAGGTCCTCGGCTACGAGCACGGAGTCGCGGACGTGATGGACCCCCTCGGCGGGTCGTACTACGTGGAGAAGCTCACCGACGACATGGAGCGGGAGGCGGAGGACTACTTCCGCCGCATCGGCGAGCAGGGGGGCGTGCTGGCCTGCGTCGAGAAGGGGTTCCAGCAGCGCGAGATCGCCCGCAGCGCCTACGAGTACCAGAGGGCGCTGGAGCGCGGGGATCGCGTCGTCGTCGGCGTCAACCGGTTCGTCGAGCAGGGCGAGAAGCTCGAGATTCCGCTGCTCAAGATCGGCAAGGGCGCCGAGGAGGAGCAGCGGAAGCGCCTGAGGAAGCTGCGGTCCGCGCGGGACTCCGGCGCGTGGCGCAAGGGGCTCGACCGCGTGAAGAGGGCGGCGGAGAAGGACGAGAACCTCATGCCCCATCTCGTCTCGGCGGTCCGCGCCCGGGCGACGCTGGGCGAGATCGTGGACGTGCTCAAGGGGGCTTACGGCATCTACGAAGAGACACCGGAGTTCTAGACCATGAGCGACAGGAAGATCCGCGTCCTCATCTGCAAGCCCGGCCTCGACGGCCACGACCGCGGGGCGAAGGTCGTCGCGGCGGCGCTGCGCGACGCGGGGATGGAGGTCGTGTACACCGGCCTCCGCCAGACGCCCGAGATGATCGTGGAGACCGCGATCCAGGAGGACGTGGACGCCGTCGGCCTCTCCCTCCACTCCGCGGCCCACATGACGATCTTCCCGAAGGTCCTGAAGCTGCTGCGGAAGAGGGGGGCCGACCACGTCCTCCTCACGGGGGGCGGGATCATCCCCGACGAGGACCGGGCCGAGCTGGAGGCCATGGGGGTCGGGCGCCTCTTCGGCCCCGGCGCCACGTCGGAGGAGTACGTGAAGTACCTCGTCGCCGAGGTCGCGCGGCGCCGCCAGGCCGCGAAGGCGTAGCGGACAGGAGATGCGATGAACATCGACGACTTCCCGTACCTCGAGGAGCACCACCGGATGATCCGGTCGGCGGTGCGCGAGTTCGCCGTCGCCGAAGTGGCCCCCCGCGCCGTCGCGATGGACGTCTCCGGCGATTTCCCCCTCGATCTCTTCGCCAAGATGGCGGAACTCGGGATCACGGGCATCCCCGTCTCCGAGGAGTTCGGCGGGGCGGGCATGGACATCCTCGCCTACGCGATCGCCGTGGAGGAGATCGCGCGGGTGGACGGCTCCCTCGGCCTGACGCTGGCCGCCCACACCTCGCTGGGGACCTGGCCCATCTACGCCTTCGGCACGGAGGAGCAGAAGAGGAAGTGGGTCCCGGCCCTGGCCGCCGGAACCTCCATCGGCGCCTTCGCCCTGACCGAGCCGGATTCCGGCAGCGACGCCCAGGGGACGAAGACGACCGCCGTCGAGAGGGACGGCGCGTGGATCGTGAACGGGACGAAGTTCTACTGCACCAACGGCAGCCACGCCTCCACCATCGTGTTCACCGCCGTCACCGGGACGCTCCCGTCGGGCAAGAAGGAGATCACCCCCTTCGTCGTGGAGAAGGGGACCCCGGGACTGAAGTACGGCGCCAAGGAGGTCAAGCTCGGGATGCGATCGAGCGACACCCGGGTGCTCCACTTCGAGGACATGCGCATCTCCCCGGAGAACATCCTCGGCGGGCCGGGGAACCGGGGCCGGGGCTTCAAGAAGTTCATGGAGACCCTCGACGGCGGGCGCATCTCCATCGGGGCGCTGGGCGTGGGCCTGGCCCAGGGGGCCCTCGACCGGGCGGTCCCCTACAGCCGCCAGCGGGTCGCCTTCGGCTCCCCCATCGGCGACCTCGGCGGCGTCGCCGAGAGGCTGGCGAACATCGCGGTGGACGTCCACGCCGCGCGCCTGATGGTCTACGACGCCGCGCTGCGGAAGGACCGCGGGATGCCCTACGCGCGCCAGGCCTCCATGGCCAAGCTGTTCGCCAGCGAGGCGGCGATGCGCGCCACCGACAACGCCATCCAGGTGCTCGGGGGCTACGGCTACACCCGGGAGTACGAGGTCGAGCGCATGTACCGGGACGCGAAGCTGTGCGAGATCGGCGAGGGGACGAGCGAGATCCAGCGGATGGTCATCTCCCGCGGGCTGGCGAAGGACGTGTCCGAATGAAGTTCCGGCGGCTCGGATCGAGCGGGGTGAAGGTGAGCGAGGTCGCCCTCGGCTCCTGGCTGACCTTCGGCTCCTCCGTCGACCAGGACACGACGACGCGCTGCACGCGGCGGGCGCTCGACCTCGGGATCAACTTCCTCGACACGGCCGACGTCTACATGCGCGGCGAGGCGGAGCGCCAGCTCGGCGTCGCCGTGGACGGGGTCCCGCGGCGCTCCCTGTTCCTCGCGACCAAGTGCTTCTGGCCCACGGGCGACGGGCCCAACGACCGCGGGCTCTCGCGCAAGCACGTCATCGAGGCCCTCCACGACAGCCTCCGCCACCTCCGCACCGACTACGTGGACCTCCTCCAGTGCCACCGCTACGACCCCGACACCCCGCTCCCCGAGACCGTCCGCGCCATGGGGGACCTGATCGCCCAGGGGAAGGTGCTCTACTGGGGGACCTCCTGCTGGAGCGCGGCGCAGATCGCCGACGGCTGCCGCACCGCCGACCTCCTCGGCGTCCCGCGCCCGGTCTCCAACCAGCCGGCCTTCAGCCTGCTCGACCGCGCCGTCGAGACGGAGATCGTGCCGACCGCGATGCGCGAGGGGCTCGGCCACGTCGTCTTCTCCCCCCTGGCCCAGGGGGTCCTCTCGGGGAAGTACTCCCGGGGGAAGGTCCCCCCCGGCAGCCGCGGGGCGGACGAGAAGCGGGGCGTCTGGATGCGCAAGCACCTCGACCCGAAGGTGCTGGAGCGCGTGGACGCGTTCTGCGGCCTCGCCGCCGAGGCGGGGACCACCCCGGCCCGGCTCGCGCTCGCCTGGGTCCTGTCGCGGCCCGGCATGACGAGCGCCATCTTCGGGGCCACGCGCCTGGAGCAGGTCGAGGAGAACGCCGCCGCCGTGGACGTGGCGATCGCCCCCGACCTCGCCGCCCGCCTCGACGCCCTCTTCCCCCCGCCGGCGGCGCCCCCCGCCCCTTGAAGCCCCTCTCCTACCGGGTCGGGGATCTGGAGGTCTCGGTGATCTCCGACGGGGAGTTCCGCCTCGACGGCGGCGCCATGTACGGGATGGTCCCGAAGACGCGCTGGGGGAAGGACGACCCCGCCGACGCGGACAACCGCGTGCGCCTGGGGATGCACTGCCTGCTGGTGCGCGGGCCGTCGTTCACGGCGCTCCTCGAGACCGGCATCGGCCGGGACTGGGGCGCGGAGTGGGACGGGCGCTACGGGATCCTCCACCCGCCGACGGTCGAGGAATCGCTGGCCGCCGCGGGCGCGGCGCCCTCGGAGATCACCCACGCGGTCCTCTCCCACATGCACTTCGACCACGCCGGCGGCCTCGCCCACCTGCCGAAGGCGCGGCTCGTCGTGCAGAGGCGGGAGCTCGACGCGTGGAGGTCCCCCCCGTCCTACCACAAGGCGTCCTACGCCTCGAAGCGCGCCGCGAACCTCGACGGCGCGATCCTCCTCGACGGGGACGCGGAGCCCCTGCCGGGGATCTCCGTGCGCCGCACGGGCGGCCACTCCGAGGGGCACCAGGTCGTCTTCGTGCGCTCCAGGGGGGAGACGGTGCTCTTCTTCGGGGACCTGATGCCGACGGTCCACCACCTCCCCCCTCTGTGGACGATGGCCTACGACCTCTCGCCGATGGACGTGATCGAGCGCAAGCGGGAGCTTCTCGAGGAGGCGTCGGCCGAGGGCTGGTGGATCCACTTCTACCACGACCACGACCCCCGGCCGGCCCGCGTGCGGAAGGACGGGAAGATCTACGTCGCCGACCGCGGCGTGCCGGGCGGGAAGTGACGGAGCCCGCGGCGGAGCCGCCCCGGCCCTGCAGCCTCCTGGTCGTCAGCCTCGCGCTCACCGGCGTCTCCGTCGCCCTCCCCACCGCGTTCGGCCCCGTCGGCCCGTTCGCGGCCGGGGTCCTCGCCTTCCTCGGCCACCGGAGGGTCCGGGCCTCCGGGGGGACCCTGCGGGGACCGGTGCTCGCGAAGGTGGCGATGACCGCCGCCCTCCTCCTCCTCGCGGCCCAGGGGTGGTTCCTGATCCGCAACGCCCCGGCCGCCGCGGCCGAGGTCCGGGTGCAGGCCCAGACGGCCCGCGTCGAATCGGTCCTCCGCGCCGGGACGCCGGAAGGCGCGTGGGACCTCCTCGCCCCGGAGGCCCGGGCCGCGGCCGACCGCGCCGCCTTCGTCGACTCGATGCGGACCGCGATGGCCCGACTCGGGGCGCTCGAATCCCTCGGCCTTCCGCGCGAGGCGGGGGGCGACTGGGAGCGCTCCCGCACCTTCCTCGAGGGGGAATCGGCGGACCTCCGCCTCGGCTACGCCTTCGACGCGAAGTTCCAGCGGGGGAAGGGCACCGTGGCCCTCACCGTCCTCGTCCGCCGCCGCGGGCGGACGGTCACCGCCGATCTCGTCGCGCTGTCGGTGGACCCGCCGTAGGGGCGACCCTCCGGGTCGCCCGGCCTCTAGAAATCCATGACCAGCAGCAGGAAGTACCGGACGTCCGCGCGCTTGAAGGGGTCGGTGCGGTGGGTGTCGTACTCGTACTCGACGCCGCCGCGCAGGGTGAGGGTCCCCTTCTCGTTCAGGCGGAAGGAGATCCCCGCCGAGGCGAGGATGCGGTACTCGGGGGTGTCCGACAGGTCGGGGAAGTAGGTCGCCTGCGCGCTGAACTCCTTGGAGTCGTCGAGCTTCCAGTTCATCTCCACGCCGAGCAGCGCCTCCGGGCGGACGTCGTCGTCCGCGTCCGGCCCCTCGAGCCCCCACTCCTTCGTGGCGGTGCCGCCGACCTTGAACCCGACCTTGAGCGTCTCCTCCTGGATGAACTTGTAGGCCACGCCCGCGGCGGCCGTCCCGCGCTGCTCCCACTGCTGGAACTGGTCGCGGTCGTAGCGCCCCTCGGCGAAGAAGGAGTAGCGCGAGCCCTCCTCGAAGAGCCAGTCCTTGCGGAGCACGGCGTAGAAGCGGCTCTGGGTCGTCTCGCCGACCTCCTCCTTGCGGAAGTAGCGCGACTCGAAGTGCCAGAGGTGCCGCGGGAGCTTGTAGTCCGACACGAGGCCGCCGATGAACCCCTGGGACCGCGTGTTCCCGAGGGAGCCGTTGAGGCCCGCCTCGAGTTTCGAGACCCAGCGCGGCTCCTCCTTCGGCGGCTCCGGAGGCTTCTCCCCCTCGATGACGACCGACTTCACCCGGCCCATGGCGATGTCGAGCCGGCCGAGGTTGGGGTGATCGAGGACGACGTGCATGTCGTTCCTCTCGACGACCTTCCCCTTGATGGTGTCCCCGCTCTGGAGGACGACCTCGTCGGCGGCGAGGGCGGCGGACGCGGACAGCAGGACGGCGGCCGCGGCGGCGGCGAATCGCATGGGGTCTTCCTCCGGGTGCCGGGACATTGTGTCCCGACCGGGGCCGTCGTTTCGAATTCGCAACCCCCGGTCGTCACGGGTTCGCCGCGGGAGCCGGACCGTCCGGGTCCACCCTGTAGAATCCCCCGGTGCCCCCCCCCGGCCCCCGCTATTCCGTCGTC
>CAZWGT010000112.1:0-10872 GCA_964633345.1 uncultured Planctomycetota bacterium | reverse complement strand
GGCCTCCCCGATGCGCCATCCTCGTTCGAGCCAGGTAGGCGATCGGCCCGGACCCTCAATCGTTCGTATACGTCCCGACGGTGGGGGCCCATTCGCGGTGCGGATCGCGATCCTCTCGAACCCACTGATTGGGTATCCTCGGGCGCTACCTTTCGACGAGGATGGCGGCCACGTGGATTTGGTCTCCGGAGTGGACGATGAGCCCGATGGCAGTCCTGGCCTTCATGTCCTATGGGCAGGCCTTCGTGAGCATCATGGGCTGCATCATAGGACTCGGGGCCTATATCGTCCTCTTCGGTTGGTGGTCCCGAACCCGCGCAACATGGGCGGCCATCGTGCTTGTCCTGGTGCCGGTGGCCCTGGTGGTATCGGTAGTTCGCGACGTGATGGCAGCTCGCTCAGAGCGAAGCAAGGAGCCATGAAGCTCCCGAATTGGTCCTTCACCGTCATCATCTATGCGGCGCTCGTGGTCCCGCCCGTCTTGACGTGGTTGATTCCTGACTACTTCATCCCAATCTGGGGATCGGGTGTCTTGGTCTCGCTCCTGCTTTTCTCCGGAGAGGCGCTGTGGTCTGGCAGGGTCGTGCTGGAGAAGAAGAAGGAACCAGAGGGACAGGAGTCCGGACAGGGATGTTTCTCGAAGGTGCTCCTGTCGTGCCTGTTCAGTTGGTTTGCGGTCTACGCGGTTGTGAGCGGCTGGGTTGAGGTCCGCCGGATTAGGCGGCGAGTTCAAGAGGCTGAGAGAGAACAAGGACGCGGCGCGGAGCAAGAGTCGCGGCGCGACTAGTAGTCGGGTTCCAAGTAGTGTCCGCGCGACCCCCAGAACACGCACCACTTGGCCGCGGCAACGACGACGTTGAGCCTGAATTCGTCGGAGTTGGGCTCCTCGCTGTCGGCGGTCTTCGGGTCAAGACCGTGTGTCTTGGCAAACGCTACGGCCGCCCTCCCGAGTCTCTTCCCGTAGTCGACCAGGTCGGGGGGCAGCTTGTGGAGGAAGGCCTCGTCGAGGAGGTCCTCCCCGATGATGTTGATGCAGTCCTTGAGGAACTCCGCTCGGAACGACTCATGCCCGGTGTAGCCCATGCCGCCGCCCGAGTAGCGCGGGATGCCGTCGCAGGGGGGGAGAACCTGAACCACGTATTGGCCCTTGACCTCGGCGAGCCACTCGTCGACCGGAGCGGAAGAGTCGAACCGCATTCCCGGCCTGAGTTCCTCCCCCGGCACCCCTTGCTCCCCTGACCCTTTGTGTAGCCGCGGGTGTAGCCGCGGCGGGAGCGTCGTGTGGGTCGCCGTCGTAAGTCAATGCCGCTGGATGAGTTGGCCGGAACCGCTTCGCCGCTGGTGTCGGATTGCAAATCCGTTATCCCCCGGTTCAAATCCGGGCGCCGCCTCCACTCAAACCCCCAGTGTCCATGCGGGGTTGGAGGCCATTCACGGCGCGGACAGTGCCCCCATTCGTCGGGAGGAGATTCACCGCGAACTCGATGCCCTCCTCCCGGACGACAACGGACCTGCAGCGAGTCGGGCCGGACGGCTCGGTTGTTTCATGCCCGGCGGAGAGAAGGCCCCGGTGAAGGATGCCGGTGAAGGATGCCGGTGAAGGATGCCGATGATGGACGCCCCTGCGACCTCCCCTGCCTTCGCGTCCGAGTCCCTCCCGGTGAACTGCGCGGTGGTCTGGTGTCCGCACCTTGACATCGGCGTCCTCCGGCGGGGCAGGTTGGACCAGGGGACACCCCGGTCGAGGTGAGAGGGAGCCCCCCCTGACCGCCCGGGACCGTTGGCTTCCCCCGGGGCTGGAGCCGAGGTGTACGGGCGCGACCGGCCGATCGGGGGATTCCGTGAACCTCCTCGTCCCGCGGTTCAAGGGGGAGACCGCTCCCCACCCCCCGTCCGACGATCCCGCCCCAGCCCCCAAAGCACCAGCGCCAGCATCGCCCCGTCCCCCGCCGCCGCGGCGAAGATGACCGGCGGCGCGCCCAGGAACGACGCGTGCACCAGGAGGAAGGCGACCGCCAGCGCCTTCGAGATCACGATCACCCAGACGAGGTCCCGCCGCACCAGGGCCCCGAGGTAGCAGATGCCGAGGATCAGCAGGAAGATCCCGCTCTGCGAGGGGAAGAAGGGGGGCCCGGTCTCCGCGAACCCCATGAGCCCGAGCGTCCGCAACGGCGCGAGGAGCATCAGCAGCCCCAGCGCGCAGGAGTGCAGGCCCACCAGCAGCACGAGGAGCCGCGTCCGGGGGCCGAGGGGGACGGGCGGGGTCACCGGTCCCGGAACCCCAGCACGAGCCGGAACGAGATCCCGACCCCGGCGACGATCGCCGCCGCCGTCCACGGGCCCACCGCCGCCGAGTTCGAGGCGCCCACCAGGAGCCCGGCGACCAGCACGAACCAGAGCGCCACCCCGACCGCGGCCGCCGCCGTGTCGGCAAGGGCGCCGAGCCCCCGCCCCTCGTCCCCCGCGGGGTGCCGGCGGGCCAGGATCACCAGGGCCAGCGCGAACCCCACCGCCATCAGCCCGAGCTGGAGGAGAGGAAGGAGGGGCGTCGCGAGCCAGCGCTCCGCCTCCCCGCCGAGGGGGGCGTAGCCGAGGCGGGTCTCGATGCTCCCGAGGCCGGCGAGGAAGCCCACCTCGTAGGCGGCGAATCCGCCCGCCACCAGCGGCAGCCAGGGCGTCAGCCGCGCGAAGGTCCGCTCCGGCCCGGGCGAGCGGCGGAGCCGGGCGCCCAGCAGCAGCAGCGGGATCGCGGGAAGGAGTGCGAACAGCGCCGTCACCACGGGGACGCGGTGGTCGTGGAGCCACGACGAGAATGGCTCCGTCGGGACCCGCTCGAAGAACTGCACGAGGACCGCGGCCGGCAGCAGCCCCGCCAGCACCGCCGCCAGCCAGCCCGACTCGGGACGGGCCCGCAGATCCCTCCACAGCTCCTGCGCGGGCAGCCGCACCACGACGCGGGGGGAGCTGTTGGGGCAGGCCTTCACGCAGTTCAGGCAGAGGATGCAGTCGCGGCTGGAGTCGAGGAACATCACGTGGTGGAACATCGGGCAGCCCGCCGTCGAATCGTCCCCCTTGTAGCAGACGTGGCCCGTGCACTTGGCCTCGCAGACGTCCGGGGTCGGGCGGATCTCCAGGATCGAGGCGGTCGAGCAGGCCCCCGCCAGCCCCCCCAGCGGGCAGAGGTGACGGCACCAGGTCCGCCGCGGGTAGAGGAGCGAGGTCGCCACGGCGCCGGCGAGGATGCCGAGGAGCAGGAACCCCGTCGCCACGGGGGAGTGGCGCATGGCGGTGGCCTCCTCGATCCAGAAGACGAGGAGGAAGCCCGCGGCGGCCAGCTGCGGCCCGCGGTCCTTCAGGAAGGCCGGGACCTGGCGGCGGATGGTCGCCAGCCTCTGGGCCGAGGCCCCAGAGTACGCCATGGGGCAGAGGCTGCACCAGGCCCGGCCGAGGAGGAGGAAGGAGAGGGCGAGCGCGGGCCACCATGCCCCCCACACCAGCACCAGCGCCGCTTCCCCCGCCGCCGTGCGCGGGGCGAGGAAGCAGGCGAGGAAGACGGCGGCGAAGAACACGGCCACCGCGCCGCGCAGCGCCCCGGGCCAGGCCCGGAGAGCCAGCCGGAGCAGGGGGCGGGGGATCTCGAGGAGGACCCCCTGCGCGCCGGCCGCCACCCCGGGGCGGTGGAGGAAGATCTCCTCGGCGCTGATCACCTCCCCCTCGGAGAGGATCACGGCCCGGCGGATCGCCTCTTCCAGTTCCCGGACGTTGGAGTGCTCGTAGTCGTGGGTCACCAGCTTCCGCAGCGCCTGGTCGTCGAGGCGCCGCGGCCCGGCGCCCCGGCGCCGGGCGTGCTTGCCGAGGAAGTGCTCCGCCAGTCGGGGGATGTCCTTCTTTCGCTCCCGCAGCGGGGGGATCGTCAGCGCGTTCGCGGCCAGTTCCGGCGGCAGGACGCGGGCGAGCCCCCCGCTCTTCCCCCCGCCGGCCGGGTTTCCGCGCAGCGTCGCGAGGATCCGCACGTGGCGGCGCCGCCGGGGACCCTCCCCCTCGTTCGAGAAGTAGCGTCCCAGGCGCTCCATGACCGCGGGGGGGAGGGTCTCGACGTTCTTCAGCAGCAGCGTACCCCCCTCGGCCAGGTCCATGTAGCAGACCGCCCGGGGGTGGGGGCGGGCGTCCCTGCGGTGGTAGTCGCCGAAGAGGGAATCCCCCCACGGCGTCTCCGTGATGCGGTCCCCGTCCACGGCGAGGAGCGGAGCCTCGCGCCTCGGACCTTCGTAGTGGATCCTCCGCGCCAGCAGCTCCTTGCCGGTGCCCCGCTCGCCGAGGAGAAGGAGGGGGGCCTCCGAGCGGGCCCACTCCCCGACGCGCTTCTCCAGGTCCAGGGAGGATCGGACCCGCCCCACGAAGACGGGGGACCCTCCCGAGGTGTCCTCCCCCAGGAACCGCGTGACCTCGCGCTCCATCTGGCGGGAGGAGACGAAGGCCTCCCCGGTCGTCCGCAGGCGCCGGGAGATGAGGAGGGTGAATTCGCGCAGGAGCCCCGGGCATTCCGCGGCCAGGGCGTTGAAGGAGGTTCGATCGAGGGCCAGGGTCTCCGCGTCCTCCTCGGCCGTCACGTCCGCCGAGGCCGGCTCCCCGGTCAGGAGGGACATCTCGCCGAAGCAGTCCCCCGGGCCGAGGCCGGCCACGGAGAACCGGACGTCGGCGGAGGTGCGCATCTCCACGAGGACGCGCCCCGAGCGGAGGAAGTGCATGCGGTCGGCCCTCTCCCCCTGTCGGAGGACCCGCTCCCCGGCCGGGAACCGCTGCGGCCGAAGCGATGCGGCCAGCCGCTGCAGGACCTCCGGGGACAGCGGCTGGAGGAGGGGGAAGGACCGGATCTCCGCGGCGGTGGGCGGCGGCCCCTCCACGGCGAGGAACGCCCCGGTCGGGCCCGGCGGGCCGAGGGAGCGGGCCGCGGGATCCGCCTCCGGCCCCCCGGTCGTCGGAACTTCGGGCATCGCGGTCCGGCCTCCACGCCTCCCCTCCCCGACGATAGGGCGTCCCTCGCCTCCGCGGCGTCCCCATCTCCCGGCGGGATTGACGGGCGTCAAGGCGGGCCGCGGGGCCGTGGGGCCCCGTGGCGGGGGGAATCGGTGCCCGTGGCCGCCGGCGCGCCCCGCGCCCGACGCGGCCCCCCGCCGTCGGGGGATCGCGGCCCGGTGCGCCCTGGGGCTACCGGGTGCCTTCCGCGGACCCGCCCGCCGGGCCGGAGGAGGACGGGACCGTGGAGACCACGAGGCGCGCGTCGTCGAGATCGAGCCACCGGCCCGTGTGGCGGCCGACGACGGCGCGGACGGCCGCCGGGTCGAGGCGCCCCGAGCCGACGCGGACCTCCGTCCAGCCCGGCGCCTCCGGGCACGCGGGGAGCGCGTCCCCGCCCCGCGAGGACACGAGGTCCTCGCCGGCGGTGCCCGGCAGGTAGATGGTCCCGTTGTCGAAGTCGATGATGAAGGCGATCACCCCGGGGATGATGAAGAACAGCAGGCCGATGCCGTCGAGGATCGCCACGGTCGGGTCGATCCTCCCCTTCGACTGCCCCTTGCGCTCGGGGTAGAAGATCGTCCCGCAGCCGCTGATCTGCACGGCCATCGCCGCCGTCAGGAGAACCCCCCACTGCTTCCTCGTCGCGCGCCTCATGTTCGATCCCTCCGGTGCGGCGTCCGCCGGGAGAGTCCCCGGTCGGGGCCATGGAACCACGGCCGGACGCGGACCGTCCATGGGGTGGACTCCCCACTCGCCCGGGTCCGCCACCGCGCGCGCCGGGGACCGGCCGGCGGGGGGCGCCGGGGATGGGGGATCCGCGGCGCGGGGGGCGTGGCTAGACTGGTCCGCGACCGCCGGCATCCGCGCCGTCCCTGCAGGAGGTGACGTCCATGCGCACCGCCCTCGCAATCCTCGGATCCGCCGCCGCCTTCGCCTCCGCCCCGACCCCGGATCCCTGGGACGTCCTCGACCGCTGGGACAGGCCCCCGACGGTCACCGCCTCGTTCAAGGACGCCCGCCTCGGCGACGTCCTCGCGGACCTCGGCCGGCAGGCGGGGTGCGGGACGATCGCCGTCGTGAACTCCGGCACGAAGGTCACCCTCGAGGTGAAGGACGCGCCGTACTGGACCGCGGTGGACCTGCTCGCGAAGCAGGCGGGCTGCGTCCTCGTCGGCACGGATTTCGGGGCGCCCGAGGAGGAGATGCACATGTTCGGCAACCCCGACCCCCTCCGGTTCATGAAGGCCGGGAAGGACCTCGCCCCCGCGGCCCCCTGCGTCGCGGGCCCGGCCCGGATCGCCCTCGTGGCCGCCGTCGCCGAGCGGACGGGGAAGGGGACGATTCGATTCTCCCCCGAGGCCGAGGAGGGGGAGGCGGCGAGGACGACCCTGCGCCTGCGGCTGAAGGCGGCCCTCCTCGACGGGCTCGAGCGGGTCGAGATCGTGCGCGTGCGGGTGGAGGCCTCCGTGGACGAGAAGGGGAGGAAGCTGAAGGTCGTCGAGGACCGGGGCGGCTCCTCGATGTTCGCCAGGGGCGGCGACCGCTGGATCGAGCTCGACCCCGCGGGCGGGTACGGCGAGCGCCTCGCCGAGCTGGCGGGGGCCGTGGAGGTCCTCGTCCCCCGGGGGGAGGAGGCGGCCGACCTCGACCTCGGGGCGCTCCCCGCGACGGCGACGATCGGCGGCTGCACGATCCGCGTGGAGGGGATCTCCGACGACGGGATGACGGTCGCGCTGAAGGGCGAGGTCCTCCCCGCGCGCGGGGAGTCCCGCGATCGCCCGTTCGGGCTCCAGGTCGTCGGGGAGGAGGGGGAGAAGGAGGGGATGTTCGGGCCGAGGATCGGGGAACTGCGGTTCACGGTCCGCGACGCGGCGGGCAGGGTCCTCGGGTCCTCCGGGAGCAGCGGGAGCGGGATGGACGATTCCATGACCTACGAGGTCCAGCTCTCCGGGCGGCCGGCGAAGATCACCCTCCGGGCCTGCACGAAGGCGGAGAAGCGCGAAATCCCCTTCCGGTTCGCCGACGTGCCCCTCCCCCGGTAGCGGCGTGGGGATCCCGGCCGCCGCGGTGCTCCTGCTCGCCGCGCTCCCGGGGTCCGAGGTCCGGGTGTCGACCTCGGAGGAGCTCCGCCGCGCGCTGCGCGATCTGCGGCCCGGCACGACGGTGCTGCTGGCCCCGGGGACCTACGAGGGGGGGCACTTCCTCTCCGGCGTCGCGGGGACGAAGGAGGCCCCCGTGGTGATCCGCGGCGCCGATCCGAAGAACCCCCCGCTCGTCGCGGGCGGGGGGTCCACGGCGTTCCACCTCTCCGGCTGCTCGGGGATCCGGCTGGCCCACCTCAGGGTCCGGGGGTACCCCGCCAACGGGATCAACATCGACGACGGGGGGAGGCTCGACGCGCCGGCGCGGGACGTCACCGTGGAGTCCGTCGTCGTCGAGGACACCGGCCCGCGTGGGAACCATGACGCGCTCAAGATGATCGGCGTCGCCGGCTTCCTCGTGAAGGACTGCCGGTTCGAGGGGTGGGGCGGGTCGGCCATCGACATGGTCGGCTGCCGCGACGGCGTGGTGGAGTCCTGCCGCTTCCTCGGGAAGGAGGGGTTCTCCGGCTCCAACGGGGTGCAGATGAAGGGGGGGACGCGGGACGTCCTCGTCCACCTGTCGTGGTTCCGGGACTGCGGGGACCGGGCGATCAACCTCGGCGGCTCGACGGGCCTGGGGTTCTTCCGGCCCTCCGTCGGCGACTTCGAGGCGAAGGGGATCGAGGTCGCGGGGAACCGCTTCCACGGCTCCCTGTCGGCGGTGGCCTTCGTGACGGCCGCCGGCGGGCGCGTCCACCACAACACCATCCACCTCCCGGGGAAGTGGGTGCTGCGCATCCTGCAGGAGAGCGCCGACGAACGGTTCCGCCCGTCCCGCGAGGGAGTGTTCGAGGAGAACCTCGTCGTCTTCGACGGCGCGGTCTCGACCTTCGTCAACGTCGGCCCGCGCACGGCGCCGGAGACCTTCCGGTTCCGGCGCAACGCCTGGTTCGAGATCGGGGGGAGCCGCCGTCCGGACCTCCCCGTGCGCGAGGAGGACGGGGTCGTCGGGGTGGACCCGAAGCTCGAGGACCCGGGCGGCCCCGCGATGCGCGTCACCTCGAAGGACCCGCGCCTGAAGGGCATCGGCGCCGACGCGTACGTCCCGCCGATGCGGAAGTAGCGGAGGTACCGGAGGTACGGTACCCGACCCGCTTCCGCCGCGAACGGAGGCAGAGTCCCCTGCCGGGGGCGGGTCGGGGAACGCGACCCCCGCGGAGCGGACCGCGGGCGTCGCGTTCCCCGACCGGAGGGACGTCCAAGGCGGGCCACGACGAGTCCATACGGTCGGCGGGGGCCCTCGCGGTGGCGCCACCCCTCGGTGGGCAATCCGCCCGATCGGTTCTCCGCCTCGGGCGCCGTCCCGGCACCCTTCCGTCGACGTTCGAACCCGCCCGGGAGGAGAGCGTCCGCGCAGCGGACGACTCTCCTCCCGGGCGGAAGCCGTTCGGAGCGCGGTTCGGGTTCCGTACGACGCCGCTACTTCGCCGCCACCCGCCTCGCGAAGACGCGCGCCAGCTCGAGGGCCATCTCCGGCTCCGCGCGGAGCATGTTGCGGAACTCGTTCCCCGACAGGGACGTGCAGACCATGTCCTCGGCGGCGACGACGGTCGCCGAGCGGGGCGCGCTCGACAGCGCCGCCATCTCGCCGAACTCCCCGCCCTCCTGCACCCGCGCGACCTCCTTCCCGTCTCGCAGGATCGAGGCCGAGCCCTCGTTGACGACGTAGACCGCGTCCCCGGCGTCCCCCTCCTTGAAGACGACCGCGCCCTTGGCGAAGCGGACCTCCTCCATGGACTCGGCGATGCGGCGGCGGTAGTGCTCGGGGATCCCCTTGAAGAAGGGGGACTTGCCGAGGCGGTCGCAGAGGTTTTCGAAGGGGATGCCCTTCAGGCGCCCGGTGAGCTTCATGTTCTCCGCGTAGTCCACGGGGACCTCGATGAGGGCGGGCCGGCCCGCCGCGAAGGCGGCCTCCAGCGCGCCGGGCAGGTCGTCGGCCTTCGTCACGCGGAAGCCCGCCATGTGGAACGCGTCGGCCAGCTTCATCCAGTCGGGGTTCGTGAAGGCGGTGCTCGTGTGCTTGCCGAAGGAGGCCTGCTGCTTCCAGCGGATGAGGCCGTAGGCGGAGTCGGTCCAGACCATCACCACGATGTTCAGCTTCTCGCGCACCGCCGTCTCGAGGTCCTGGATGTTCATCATCACGCCGCCGTCGCCGCAGATGGCCAGCACCTTGCGGTCGGGGTGGGCGAGCTTGGCGCCGATGGCGCCGGGGAGCGCGAAGCCCATCGTGCAGAAGCCGTTCGAGATGAGGATCGTGTTCGGCTCCTCCGTCTGGAGGTAGCGGGCGATCCACATCTTGTGGGCGCCCACGTCGCTCAGCACGATGTCGCGGTCCGCCATCGCCTTGCGCACGTCGTTGAGGATCCGCTGCGGCTTCACGGGGAACCCCTGGTCCCGCTCGTGCTCGGCGAAGTCCCGCAGCATCGACTCCCGCTCCCCGGCGTAGAGGAGGGGATCGGGCGCCTTCATCGTCCCGACGGCGGCGCGCAGCGCGTCGAGCCCCTGGCCGATGTCGCCGACCACCTCGGCCACGGTGCGGTAGTTCTCGTCGATCTCGGCGGGGGACATGTCCACGTGGACGATGGACTTGGCGTTCCCGCGGTTCCATGCCTTCGGGTGGTACTCGACCATGTCGAAGCCGACCGCGATCACGAGGTCCGCCTTCTCGATGGCCA
Organism: uncultured Planctomycetota bacterium; assembly: GCA_964633345.1. Classification (GTDB taxonomy): domain Bacteria; phylum Planctomycetota; class JAJSAM01; order JAJSAM01; family JAKLKS01; genus CAZWGT01. Next base: position 1,037 of record CAZWGT010000112.1, on the reverse strand, counting down.
CCGCCGGGTAGTCCCGGGTGCCGAGGCCGACGGTGAACAGGCAGAGCGGATCGGAGGGGGGCACGCCCCCCTTGCCCATGAAGGTGTTGGCGGCGGGGATGCCGGTGGCGCGGGCGAAGGCGCGGAGCTGTTCCGTGGCGCCGTTGCGGAAGACGCCGTTGCCCGAGAGGATGACGGGGAACTTCGCGGCCCGGATCGCGGCCGCCGCCTGCCGGACCGACTCGGCGTTGGGGGCGCTGCGGGTCGTCGGGACCACCGCGATGGGCTCCGCCAGGGTCTGCATCTTGGCGATGTTCTCGGGGAGGTCGATGTGGCAGGCCCCGAACTTGTCCGTCGTCGCGAGGCGGAACGCCTTGCGCACGATCTCGGGGATGGCGTCGGGGTGGGCGACGGAGATGCCCCACTTCACGACGGGGGCGAAGAGGGCGACCAGGTCCATGGCCTGGTGGCTCTCCTTGTGGATGCGGGTCGTGGCGGCCTGCCCCGTGAGGACGATGAGGGGGGCGCGGTCCATGTTGGCGTCGGCCACGCCGGTGATGAGGTTCGTGGCGCCGGGCCCGAGGGTGCCGAGGCAGGCGGCGGGCTTCCCCGTCAGGCGCCCGTAGGCGTCGGCCATGAAGGCCGCGGCCTGCTCGTGGCGGCAGACGACGAAGCGCACCTTGCTCCCGATGAGGGAGATCATGAAGTCGGCGTTCTCCTCGCCGGGGACGCCGAAGATGTACTCCAGGCCCTCGTTCTCGAGGCAGCGCACGAACAGATCCGAAGCCTTCATCGTCGTTCCCCCCTGCGAGCCCGCCCGAAGGCGTTGACCCTACCGTTCGAGACCCGGTCTCATGCCGGGTTTTTCGTCCAGCACCCCGGGCCGCGGGTCCCTACGATGTCCGCCGGAGGGGCGACCATGGCGGACGACGGAGCGGCCGGGCGCGGGATCGGGGAGTTCGAGGTCCGCCGGTTCCACGTGGATCTCGGCGCGCGCTCCGTCCGCGCGGAGCGCGTCCCCTGCGCCGACCTCGAGGATCTCCTCGGCGGCGCGGCGC
>CAZWGT010000111.1:0-10936 GCA_964633345.1 uncultured Planctomycetota bacterium | reverse complement strand
TCGCCGCCCGACTCGTCGCGCGCGTCCTTGAGGGCCTTCGACGGGGCCGGCGAGCCGGGGGCCCTCCGCGGCCTCCCCGCCGGCGGACCGCCGGCCTTCTTGTCCTCCGGCCGTCCGGCGTCGCGGTCCATCTTCTCCGCGGACTTGCGGAGCTCCTCCCGGGAGAGGACGTCCCCGAGGGCCGGCTCGTCGGCGTACTTCGCCTTCTCCTCGAGGGCCCGCTCGTTGGCCACGGTCTGCGCGAGGAGGACCCGCGCCTCGTAGTTCCCGGGGGAGAGATCGAGGGCCTTCTCCAGCTCCGCCTTCGCGGCGTCGAGGTTCCCCTGGTCCAGGGCGGACTTCCCCTCGCGCAGGTGCTTCTGCAGGCGCTCGTACCCGGCGCGGCCCAGGCGCCGCGCCTCCTCGAAGAGCAGGTCCTTGTTCGTCGGCCGGGTGACGCCGCCCGGGAGGAAGGCGAGGGAGCTCGAGGTCCCGACGCCGAGGGCGCGGCGCTGGTCGTAGAAGAACGGGCGCGGATCGGGGGTGCGGTCGGGCTGGAGCTGGAGGATGGCCCGGTCCACGGCCGAGACGGCCACGCCCGCGGACACCGGGTTGCCGCGCTGGTCGGTGGTGCGGATCACGACGCCGACCTTTTCGCCGGGCCTCGCCTCGGCCCGCTCCGGGGAGACCTCCACGTTGAGGTAGCGGAAGACGAGGACCTCGTCCCCGGCCTCGAGGAGCTTCCCGTCCTTCAGCAGCGCGGCCCGCACGAAGACGTTGGGGGCGAAGAGGGGGCGCATGGCCGCGGCCACCGTCGTCGAGCGCTCCGTCGCGCGCACGACCCGGTGATCGAGGACCTTCTCCCCCTCGAACGTCAGCAGCACGGTGCACGGGGCCGCCGGCACGTTGAGGAGCACGGCCGCCTCGTCCCCCTCGCGGTAGGTCTCGCGGTCGCAGACGAGGCGGAGGTCCTTGGAGAGGTCCTCCGCGTCCCCCGCCACGGTGACGAGGGCGCGCCCCTCGACGGGGTTCCCGCGGGCGTCCCTGGCCGCGAAGACGAGGGCGTACTCCCCCGGCTGCTCGGCGCGGATCCTCACCACGGCGCGGCCGTCCTCCCCGGTCGCGGCGGCCACGGAGGAGACCTCCTCCTCGGCGACGCGCCCCCCGGGCATGGTGCGGCGCCGCGCGAGGACCGCCCGGCCCGCGGCCTTGACGGGGGACTGGTTGGCGTCCACGGTGAAGACCTCGAGCGTCATCTCCTCCCTCGGCTTCCAGACCTTGCGCTCGGAGCGGGCCACGGCGTAGAAGCCCTGGCGCGTCACCGGGAAGGTCGCCGCGTCGCGCACCCACTGGCCCCCGCCGTCGCGGACCATGACCTCCACGACGTAGCGGTGGTCCCGGTCCCCGGCCTCCGTCGGGAAGGAGACCGCGAGGATCCCCTTCTCGTCGGCGTTCCCTGCGCCGGAGGCGACCTCGACGAGGTCCCCCTCGGCGGCGGTGCGCTTCGCCCGCTCCGCCTCGCGGGCGGGATCGCGGAACCACGACGCGTAGGAGGCCAGGTCCGACCCGTCGAACTCGAACCCCAGGCGCCCCACCCGCCAACGAACCGGCGCCCCGCGGACGACGCCGCCGGCCCCGTAGCGCACGGACACCGTCGCCTTCACCTCCTCGCCGGCGAGCCAGCAGGGCCTCTCGCCGGCGATGGAGATCTCCAGCTCCGGGCGCCGGAACTCCCGCACCTCGAAGGTGGCGGTGAAGGTGCGGTCCAGGTACCGCGCGGTGACGCGCCAGGTCCCGAGGGCCGCGCCCTCCGTCACGGGGACCTTCGCCTCGAACCCCCCGAACCGGTCGGTCAGGGGCTCCGCGCGGAGGATGGTCGTGCCGCGGGGATCCTCGACGAGGATCTGGACCCGGTCCCCCTCGCGGCAGGCGTAGGCCCCGTCCTCGACCCGTCGGGCGAAGCCCTTCACCGCGGCGTCCTGCCCCGGCCGGTAGAGCGGCCGGTCGGTGAAGAGGTAGACCTTCGGCGAGTACCCGAAGGCCGCGCCCTGGCCCGCGTTCCCGAGGGCGAAGGCGTGGGAGCCCTCCTTCGACACGAGCACCCGGCCGTCGCTCTCCCCGCCGATCCAGACGCCGTCGGCGCCGGTGACCGCGTCGGGGCCCCCGGGGAGGATCACGCGCGCCCCGGCCACGGGCTCCCCGGTGCGCCCGTGCTGGACGAACACCAGGGTCTGGGTGCGGCTCCGCTTGACGACGGCGGCGAGGTCGGAGGAGACGACGAGGATCGTCGCCGACAGCTCCTCGTCCTGGGCACGGACGATCCACGCCCCCGGCCCCTGGACCGGGACCTCGCAGGTGCGCTCCAGCATCCGGAACCTCTCGAAGTTCTCCGGCTGCCAGACCCACTCGGCGTCGGGCTTGACGACGTCGGTCACGACCTGGTCCGCCCCCGCGAGGGAGTTCTTGGCCCTGACGAACTCCTCGAGGTCCACGCGGTAGGCCTTCATCCGCAGGCGGTCCACGTTGCGCAGGCGCAGCGCGATGCGGGGCTTCCGGTCGGTGGTGATCGGGCGGTCGAGGGAGGCCTCGAGGAACTTCCCCTTCATCTCGCCGAGGACGCGGCGCGCCTCCTGGCCCTGGGGGGAGCCGGGGTAGCGGGCCGCGAGGCCCTCGTACTCCCGGATGGCGGCCGGGAGGTCCCCGACCCGGTCGGCGAGGAAGTCGGCCGCCTTCGCCCACGCGGCGGGGGCGTCGGGACCGTCGGGCCACTTCTTGAAGACCAGGCGCCACGCCTCCAGGGCGCCGTCGCGGTCCCCCTTCTCCCTCAGGGCGTCGCCGATCCGCGTCTGGGCCGCGGCGGCGTCCTCCCCCTCGCCGGGGAACTCGTCGAGGAACCTGCGGAAGGCGGCGACGGCGCCGTCCCAGCGCTTCTCCCGCATCTCGGCCTCGGCCCGGGCGAAGGCGACCTTCGGGAGCATCCTCCGCGCCTCGCTCCAGAGCGGGTGGTTCGGCCACCGGGCGAGCAGGTCCTTCCACGACGCCACGGCCCCGTCGAAGTCCTCGAGGCCGAGCTTCGCCAGCGCCGTCCCGTGGACCGCCTGGGGGGAGACCTCGTGGTCGGGCCACTTCGCCAGGAGCTCCGCCCACTCCTTCACCGCCTGCGCGCGGTCCCCGAAGTTCGCCAGCGCCAGGCCGATGCGGTACGCGACGGAGGGGCCGTCGGCGTGGCCGGAATAGAGGCGGCGGAACTCCCGCCACGCATCGAGGCCGCGCTCGAGGTCGGGGCGGTCCTTCGTGGTCATCGGGGAATACGTGTCGCCGAGGGCGACGAGGGCCTGCGGCGCGAACTCCGAATCCGCCCACCGGGCGGCGACCTCGCGGAACCTCTTGCGGGCGCCGGGGAGATCGCCCGTGCGGGAGAGGGCCTGTCCCAGCCCGAAGGTCGCCTCGGCGGCGAGGTCCCCCGGGGTCCCGCGCTCGAGGAGGGCCGTCCACTCGGCGGCGGCCGCGGCGGGGTCGCCGGATTCCAGGGCGGACTTCGCGATGCGGTGATTCACACGCGCCAGGTCGGCGGGGGCGAGCTCCACGGCCCGCGCGCGGCGGTAGAAGTCGAGGGCCCGGGGGAAGTCGCGCACGACGGACTTCCGCCCGAGATCGTCGATCGCCTCCTTCCCCGTCCAGGCCTCGTCGGCGACCTCGAGGTAGTACCCCGCCACGGCGCGGCGGTGCTCCGGGGAGGCGAGGTACCCGGTCCTCGCCTGGAGGACGTCGGCCGCGCCCTTCCAGTCCCGCTTCGCGGCGAAGGCGTCGGCCATGACCCAGCGGGCCTTCTCGGTCCACGCCCCCTCCGGTGCCGCGGCCACGAGGGCGCGCAGCGTCGCCAGCGCCTCGTCCGGGCGTCCGGCGAGCAGACGCGTCCGCCCGAGGAGCAGCGCCGCCTCCTCGACCGCCTCGCCCTTGCGCCACTTCGCCGCGAACGCCTCCAGGGCCTTCTCCGCCGCGCCGAAGTCCCGGTCGGCGACGAGGGACCGGCAGGCGGCCATCTCCTTCTCGCGGTCGGCGGCCTCCTCGGCCCGGGCGGCGAGGACGCCGCCGGCGAGGAGGAGGGCGAGGGCGGCGGAGAAGAGGGGGAATCGGCGCATGGCGACCTCCGGGTGGATCGGTCTCGTCGATGCGGAAACGCGGGGGAACCGCGTCGGTTCGGGGATTGAGACGGGGCTGCCGGCCCCGGGGTTCCCGCGGTGATTCTAACCCCCTGCCGCTCCATCCCGGGGAACATGCCGCGATGGACCTCCCCCTCCTCACCGCGGATCTCCCCGGCACCGGCGGCGCGCTGAAGGACCGGCCCGAGGACTTCGTCGTGGACGAGATCCCGCTCTACCCCGCCCTCGGGGTCGGGGACCACTCCTACGCGCGCATCGAGAAGACGGGGATCTCGACGCGGGAGGCGATCCGGCGGCTGGCGAACCACCTGCAGATCCCCGAGGCCGCGGTGGGCTGCGCGGGCCTGAAGGACGCGCGGGCGGTGACCCGCCAGACGCTGAGCCTCGAGCACGTGCCCCCCGCGAAGCTGGAGAACCTCGTCCTTCCCGGGTTGAAGGTGCTCTCCGTGAAGCGCCACCGGAACAAGCTGAAGCCCGGCCACCTCGCGGGGAACCGTTTCGAGATCCGGGTGCGGGGGGTCCACGCGGACGCCGCGGCGCGCACCGCCGCGGTGCTGCGGGTCATCCTCGCGCGGGGGCTGCCGAACTCCTTCGGGCCCCAGCGCTTCGGGACCCGGGGGGACACCCACCTCCTCGGCCGCGCGATCGTGCGGCGGGAGTTCGACGAGGCGCTCGCCATCCTCTGCGGCCGGCCGAGCCCGCTGGAGAAGGACCCGCGGGTGCTGGAGGCCCGCACGCGCTTCGACGCGCTCGACTACGAGGGGGCGCGGGCCGCGTTCCCCACCTCCTACTCGCAGGAGCGGCGAGTGCTGGACCGGATCCTCCAGGGCGGGAGCCCCGCGGAGTCGGTGAAGGTGATCCAGAAGCCGATGCGCCGCTTCTACGTGAGCGCCTACCAGTCGGCCCTCTTCAACCGGGCGGTCGCGGAGCGGATCGCCTCCCTCGACCGGCTGGAGCCGGGGGACCTCGCGTGGATCCACGGCAAGGGGGCGGTGTTCCTCGTCGAGGACGCGGCCCGGGAGCAGCCGCGCTGCGACGCCTTCGAGATCTCCCCGAGCGGCCCCATCTTCGGCACGAAGATGGTCTTCCCCGCCGGCGCCCCCGGCGAGCGCGAGGCGCGGATCCTGGGATCCGAGGGCCTCGCCCCCCCGGTCTTCGACGTCAAGGGCGTGGACCGCTTCGAGGGGGAGCGCCGCCCGCTGCGGGTCCCCGTCGGCGAGCCCGTGTACCGCGTCGAGGGGGGCGACCTCCTCCTGGCGTTCTCCCTGCCGCGCGGCTCCTACGCCACGAACCTGCTCGCCGAGGTCATGAAGGCGCCGGTGGACAGCGCGGTCGTGGAGTAGGGGAATCGGGGGCGGTACCCGGCGCTCTCCGTACACTCCCCGCCATGCCCGCGCGCCGCATCGCCCTCATGAACCAGAAGGGTGGGGTCGGCAAGACCACCACCTGCGTCAACCTCGGCGCCGCCCTGGCGCGCCGAGGGCTCAAGGTGCTGCTGGTGGACATGGACCCCCAGGCGAACCTCACGGTCCACATGGACATCCGGCCCGACGCGCTGGAGAACTCGGTCTACGACGTCCTCACCGGCCGCGCCACCATCGCCGACGTCGTGCGCCCCACCTCGACCCTCGGCATGGACATCGTCCCCGCCTCCCTCGACCTCGCCGGGGCGGAGATGGAGCTCGTCTCCGCCGTCGGGCGCGAGCAGATCCTGAAGGAGGCCCTCGACCGCTGGCTCGCCCCCGCCGACGGGGTCGAGCCCTGCGACGTCCTCCTCGTGGACTGCCCCCCCTCCCTCGGCCTGCTGTCCGTCAACGCCCTCACCTCGGTGCGGGAGATCATCGTCCCCCTCCAGGCGGAGTTCTTCGCCCTCCAGGGCATGGCGCGCCTGCGCGAGGTCGTGGGCCTCGTCGAGAAGCGCCTCAACCCCGGCCTGGCCATCGTCGGGATCCTCCCGTCCATGGTCGATTCCCGCACCACCCTCTCCCGCGAGGTCCTGGCCGAGATCCGCGGATTCTTCGGGGCCGCCGTCTTCGGCACCGCCATCCGCCGCAACGTCAAGCTGGCCGAGGCCTCCTCCCACGGCAGGACCGTCTTCGAGTACGCCCCGGACTCCAACGGGGCGGCCGACTACGCCGCCCTCGCCGAGGAAGTCCTCCGTCGCGGCGCCGTGGCGCGGGCCTCGTAGGGTCGAACGGCCGGGCGACCCGGAGGGTCGCCCCTACAAGCCCCCCCCGCGCCTCCCTGCCTCCCTGCCTCCCTGCCTCCCTGCCTCCCTGCCTCCCTAGGGGACCTCCCGGCCCGGTGGTAGATTCGCCGGGGCAGGCAGGTCCGCACTTCCCCACGGGGGGTCCTCACCTTGCAGAGCCTCGACTTGACCATTGCGCGCGGGACGGGCAAGGGGGACGTCATCCGGATCCCCACGGACCGGGCCTTCTCCATCGGCCGGGGCCACTCGAACGACCTGACCCTCCCCGACCGCCTCGTCTCCTCCCACCACGCCCGCATCCAGGTCGAGGGCGGCTACTTCGTCCTGACCGACCTCAACTCCAAGAACCACACCTACGTGAACGGGACCGCCATCTCCGGGGCCGTCATCCTCCGGGACCAGGACCAGGTCTCCATCGGCAACTGCCTGCTCCTCTGCCGCGAGTCGGCGGAGGCGGCCGTCGAGCTGACCGACCGCCCCGACAACCGCCCCATCAAGGCGAGCATCGAGACCGGCCGCACCGCCGCCATCGACGCCGGCTCCATCCGCACCGCGATCACCAACTTCGGCCGGGCGGAGAAGAACCTCGCCGTCCTCCACGCCACGGGCAAGCTCCTCGCCGAGGCCCGCGAGCCGGCGGAGTTCCTCCCCCCCCTCCTCGACCTCATGTTCGACGTCGTCCCCGCGGACCGGGGCGCCGTGTTCATCCTCGACAAGGGGGAGATGCGCCCCCTCCACGCCAGGGACGGGCAGGGCAACCCCCTCCAGAACCTCTCCATCAGCCGGACCGTGCTCCGGCGCGCCGTGGAGGAGGGGACCAGCGTCCTCACCGGGGCCGGCCTCGCCGGCGACGACGCGGACGCCCGCGAGTCCATCGTGATGCACCAGATCGCCTCGGCGATGTGCGCCCCCATCCGCGGCCGCAACGAGATCCTCGGCGCCATCTACCTCGATTCGAAGATCACCGGCAAGGCCTTCGAACAGGAGGACCTCGAGCTCCTCACCACGGTCGCCGCCCAGGCGGGGATGGCCCACGAGAACAGCCGCTTCGCCCGGGAATCCGCCCGCGCCGAGCGCATGGCCGCCATCGGCCTCGTCGTCGCCGGCCTCGCCCACGACATCAAGAACTACATGGCGGGCCTCTCCCTGGCCGAGGAGCTCATCGAGCCCGAGGTGAGGGAGAAGTTCGCCCCCTCCGGCGTCGAGGCGTGGGAGACGATGAAGGCCTCCCAGCGCCGGATCACCGACCTCGTCCAGGACATGCTCGCCTACAGCAAGCCCCGGGAGCCCGACTGGAGCCTCGGGGACCCCAACCAGGTCCTCGTGGCGGCGGGGAGGGCCGTGGAGCGGAGGGCCGCGGAGCGCGGCGTCCTCCTCGACGTCAAGCGCCACCCGAAGGCGGGCCTGTGGTGGATGGACCTGCGCGGCATGGAGCGCTGCCTCGTCAACCTCGCGGGCAACGGCGTGGACGCGACCCCCGGCGGAGGCACGGTGACCCTCAAGGTCGCCCCCTCCGAGGACGGCGCGTCCCTCGAGATGACCGTGACGGACACGGGCGCCGGGATCCCCCCGGAGGCGCGCGACAAGGTGTTCGACCTGATGTTCTCCACCAAGGGCTCGAAGGGGACGGGCCTCGGGCTGGCCGTCACCAAGAAGATCGTCGAGGAGCACGGCGGGACCATCACCTTCACGACCGAGGTGAACGAGGGCACCGCCTTCATCATCCGGATTCCGCGTCGCGAGGAGCGGCCGCCGCGCGGGGCCGTGTAGGCCCGGTCCGGGGAGCGCCCCAGGAGAAGAGATGCCCCTACACGAGATCTTCCTCAGCAAGGGACCGAAGCAGGGGACCGCCCTGCCCCTGGTCCCGGACAAGCCCATCACCATCGGGCGCGCCCCGGCGAACGATCTCTGCCTCGCCGACCCCGCCATCTCCTCCTACCACGCGCGCCTGGAACTGAGGGCGGGACAGGTTGTGCTGACGGACCTGAAGTCGAAGAACGGGACCTTCGTGAACGGGTCGCAGCTGCAGGGCTCGACGCCGCTGAAGCCCGGGGACAGCGTGGAGATGGGCTCCACGACGTGGACGGTCCGGGTGCTCGCCGAGACGATGGTGGCGGCCAAGGTCGGCCCCCCCGTCCCCCCGCGGGTGACCATCTCGGGGCGGATCGACACCCCCTCGGGGGGCGTCCGCTTCGCCGAGTCCGCCCCGAGCCCCGTCTTCGCCTCCATCGACACGAACAAGTCGATGGCCATCGACCCGAAGATGCTGAAGTCGGCCCTGGCCAAGTTCAGCAAGGCGGAGAAGAACCTCGCGACGCTCCACGCCGTCGGCGCCGTCCTCGCGACGGTCAACGACCCGCCGGTGTTCTTCTCGCGCCTCATGGACCACATCTTCGACGTCGTCACCGCCGACCGCGGGGCGATCTTCCTCAAGGTGAAGGAGGACTTCGTCCCCCAGGTGACGCGCAACGCCGACGCCGCGGGGGCGGACATCACGGTCTCCCAGACGATCCTCCGCAGGGCGGTCCACGACGGGGTGGCTCTCCTGACCAGCGACGCCGCGGCGGACGAGCGGTTCAAGGCGGGGGCGTCGATCATCATGCAGCAGATCCGATCCGCGATGTGCGTCCCCATCCGCGGCCGCAAGGAGGTGTTCGGGGCGATCTACGTGGACAGCAAGATCGCCCGCGGGGCCTTCACCAACGACGACCTCGAGCTGCTGACGACCATCGCGGTGCAGGCCGGCATCGCGCTGGAGAACTCGATGCTCTCCCAGGACGCGGCCCGCGCCGAGCGCATGGCCGCCATCGGCCTGGTGGTCTCCGGCCTCGCCCACGACATCAAGAACTACATGATGGCGATCAAGGGGGGGGACTTCATCCTCGACGCCATCGTCAAGGGCATCCCCTCCCCCGAGGCCCAGCAGGCGTGGGCGACGCTCCGCAAGACCCACGGGCAGATCACCGACCTAGTCATGGACATGCTGTCCTACTCCAAGGCGCGCGATCCGGAGTGGGCCAACATCGACATCAACCAGTCCACGGCGGAGGCGGCCCAGGTCTGCAAGGAGCGGGCGCAGCAGAAGGGCATCGAGATCGACACGTCCGCGGCGGACTACACCATCGGCCCCTTCTACTTCGACCCGAAGAACATCTCCCGCTGCATCATGAACATCATCGGCAACGCCATCGACGCGATGCCCGAGGGCGGCGGGAAGAAGATCTCCATCCGGACCCGGAGCGAACCCGGGGGCCCCAACGGCCTCGACTGGGTCGTCGTCGAGATCGCCGACCAGGGCACCGGGATCCCCGTCGAGGCGCGGGAGAAGATCTTCGACCTCATGTTCTCCACGAAGGGCTCCAAGGGCACCGGCCTCGGCCTGGCCCTCACGCGGAAGATCGTCGAGGAGCACGGCGGCACCGTCACCTTCGATACGGAGATGGGCGTCGGCACGACCTTCTACATGCGGCTGCCGAAGCGGAAGACGCGCCCCCCGGCCGGGCAGCGGTAGGCGGCGGCACCGTCGTGACCCGCAGCCCGTATGCCCTTCGCAAGCCCGTCCCACCGGGCTAGACTCCCTCCGCCCCGGGGGATCCCGAATTGAAGAAGCCGGCGCTCGACCCCGACCTCGTGGACCGCTTCCGCGGGCGCGACATCCTTTCCACGCGGGACTTCACCCGGGAGGAGCTGCTCTTCGTCCTCGACGCCGCGCGCCGCTTCGAGGGGGTGGATCGGCCTCTCCTGGCGGGCAAGGTGCTCGCCACCCTCTTCTTCGAGCCCTCCACCCGGACCCGCCTCTCCTTCGAGAGCGCCATGAAGCGCCTCGGCGGCGCCACCATCGGCTTCGCCGACCCCGGCGTCTCCTCGGCGGCCAAGGGGGAGACCCTCCACGACACGGTGCGCGTCGTCGAGGGGTACTGCGACGTCATCGTCCTCCGCCACCCCCGCGAGGGGGCCGCCCGCGTGGCCGCGGAGGCGACGCGCATCCCCGTCATCAACGGGGGGGACGGCTCCAACCAGCACCCCACCCAGACCTGCATCGACCTCTACACGATCCGCGAGGCCCAGGGGAAGGTGGAGGGGCTCAACATCGGCTTCCTCGGCGACCTCAAGTACGGCCGCGCCGCCCACGCCCTCATCACGGCGGCGGCGGCGCTCGGGAACCGGCTCACGCTCGTCTCCCCCGTGGAACTGCGCCTCCCGCCCACGATCCTCGACGAGATCAAGGAGGCCGGCGCGAAGTCCACCCAGACGGCCGACCTCGACGCGGTCCTCGGCGACCTCGACGTCCTCTACGTGACCCGCATCCAGCAGGAGCGCTTCCCCGACCCGCTGGAGTACGAACGGGTGCGCAACGCCTACCGCATCGACCGCGCGACGGTGGAGAAGGGGAAGAAGGGGCTCTCGGTGCTCCACCCCCTCCCGCGCGTGCGGGAGATCGCGACCGAGGTGGACTCGATGGACGGCGCCCTCTACTTCCGCCAGGCCCACAACGGGGTGACGGTGCGCAAGGCGCTGCTGGCGCTGCTGCTGGGGGTGGCGCCGTGAGGAAGGCCAAGCCCCCCGCGAAGGAGCAGTCCTACCG
>CAZWGT010000110.1:5723-11085 GCA_964633345.1 uncultured Planctomycetota bacterium | reverse complement strand
GCTGCCGGAGGCCGCCATGGCCGCGCTGGCCGAGGAGGCGCGGGGCTACTGCCTGCTGGCCATGGAGCGGGAGAGCGCCGGGCGCGGGCGCCGGGAGCGGTTCGCCGAGGAGATCCTGCGCGGGCTGACCGGCTGCGAGGCCGCCACGGTCGTCAACAACAACGCCGCCGCAACGATGCTCGTTCTCAACACCATGGCCGAGGGGCGCGAGGCGATCCTCTCCCGCGGCCAGCTCGTGGAGATCGGCGGCTCCTTCCGGATCCCCGACGTGATGCGCAAGGCCGGCGTGCGCCTCGTCGAGGTCGGCTGCACCAACCGGACGTGGATCGGGGACTACCGCGCGGCGGCCACGCCGCAGACCGCGCTCCTCGTGCGCGTGCACCCCTCGAACTACCGCATCCAGGGCTTCGCCGGCGTGCCGGGCATCGAGGAGCTCTGCGCGCTGGGGAGGGAGCTCGGGATCCCGGTCTTCGACGACCTCGGCGCCGGGGCGCTGCTGGACGTGCGCGACATCGGCCTCCCCGAGGACGAGCCGCGGGTCCGCGACTCCCTGGCCGCGGGGACCGCCCTCGTCACCTGCTCCGCCGACAAGCTCATCGGCGGGCCCCAGGGCGGGCTCATCCTCGGCTCGCGGGAGTGGGTGGACCGGTGCGAGGCCAACCCCCTCATGCGGAGCCTCCGCGTGGGGAAGCTGGACCTCATCGCGCTCGAGGCGACGCTGCGCCTGTTCCGGGACCGGGAGCGCCTGCTGCGGGAGCACCCGACGATGCGCATGCTCTCGGAGTCCGCGGAGTCCCTCGGCCGGCGGGCCGAGGCCCTGGCGGGGGAGGCGCGCGCCGCCCTCGGCGCCGCGGCGGCGGTCACGACGGAGGCGGACGGCTCGACCGTCGGCAGCGGCGCCGCCCCGGTGCACACCCTGCCGACGCGGGTGGTGGTCGTGCGCCCCGCGCGGGGCGTGGCGGGGGAGGCGGCGCCTCCGCCTCCTCCCGCTCCCGCTCTTCCTCCGCGTGCGGGAGGGGGCGCTGCTGCTCGACCCGCGCACCCTCCAGCCCGGCGAGGAGGGCGAGGCCGTCGCCGCGCTGGCGGCGGTGCTCGGGGGCGGGCGGTGAACCCGCTCGTCGGCTGGCTCCTCGTGGGCTGCGGGATCCTGGACCTCCTCCTGGCGGGACTCTTCCTCGTCCGTCCCCCCGCCGCGGCCCGGGGGAGCAGGGCGTTCCCCCTCGCCCTGGGGATCGGGGGGGTGCTCCTCGCCGGCGTGGGCGCCGCCTTCCTCGCGGGGTTCCTGGGCGGATCCTGAGGCTCTCCATTGACAGGCTGGAACCGGACCCTACAGTGGAGCGTCCGAAAGGGTTCGCGGGGACGGGCCCCGGGCGCCGTCCCGCACAGGGGGTCTTCATGAGGGGTCTTCGCGCCTTCGCCGTCGCGGCCGCCGCGGCCGCGGTCCTCTCCGTCGCCGCCGCCGCGGACACCATCCGCGACGAGAAGTACGGCTACACGATGCAGATCCCGCCGAAGTGGAAGCGGATCCCGATGCCCTCCGACGAGGAGTGGATCATCGCCAAGTACCTCTCGGAGCGCGCCTTCCCGACCAAGGACGGCTGGACCCACACGCCCGACATCCGGGTCGTCTACCTGCCCCCCACGAGGAAGGACAAGCCGAAGGCCGACGTGAAGAAGGGGCCCGACGGCACCACGGTGACCATCACCGGGGCGAAGAAGAGCTACCGGGACTTCAAGTCCTACCTCCAGGACAACGCCTCCGACGGCGGCTGGTACATCTCCAAGGAGGAGGAGACGACCGTCAACGGGATCAAGGCGACGTGGCTGGAGATCAAGTGGGAGAAGCTCACGACCCCGCGCCACGGGCTCGCCGTGGTGTTCCACAGGGAGACGGGGGCCGAGTACGCCGTGATCTTCGAGGTCCTCGAGGAGCAGTGGGACAAGGTCGGCCGCGAGCTCACGAACTGCGTGCGGACCTTCAAGTTCACCGAGGCCAAGGGGGACATCAGCGGCGGCGCGACCTCCGGCGGGGAGGAGACCCTGCCCGGCGGGGCGGTCCCCCCCGAGGTGAAGGTGGGTCCGGACGGCAAGCCCCTCGTCATCGATCGCAACTCCCCCGAGGAGAGGAAGAAGCGGCGGGACGCGGCGCTCAAGAAGGAGCTCGACCACGCGCGGAGCAACCTCCCCAAGGGCTGGCGCGAGGTCAAGTCGAAGAACTTCTTCTGCTTCACCCACGCCGACGAGAAGTACACCAAGCGCGCCCTCGACCAGGCGGAGGGGATGCGGGCCTGGGTCGAGAAGACCTTCTCCACCCTCGGCTCGGGGGACGCCTCCCCCCTCATCATCCGGATCTGCGAGAACTCCGAGGAGGAGCGGGCCTACCACTCCGGCTCCCGGGGCAGCGGGTGGGGAGGCGGCAACACCTACACGACCAACCAGGAGGACATGGGCGGCAGCTTCTTCGGGATGGGCTGGATGAACTCCTGGGTCCTGCAGAACTGGGTGGAGGATCGCGACCCCGAGGCCTTCAACTCCGTCCCCAACTGGCTCCAGATGGGGCTCAACGGCTACGTGTCCACCGGAATCCTCTCGAAGGGGAGGTTCGACTTCCGCCCCGACCAGAGCGAGCTCGTGACGATGCGCAAGGCGGCCAAGGAAGGGAAGATCATGTCCACGAAGGACATCTTCGCGGCCGACTGGCAGGTGTTCTCCAACGTCGAGGGGGCCTGGAACCAGTGCCAGGCGTTCGTCCGCTTCCTCGTCGAGGGCCCCGGTTCCCAGGACAAGAGGCTGAAGGGGAAGATCTTCGAGGTGCTGAAGGTCTGCGGCGACATCCGCCGGGAGAAGGACGAGGCCCGCAAGGCGAAGGCGACGGACGGCTCCCCGGGCGAGGAGTACAAGGAGCCGGAGACCGAGGAGGAGGAGGAGGAGCAGGCCAAGAAGCGCCAGGAGCGGTGGAAGACCGAGGAGAAGGAGTTCCTCGCGGAGGTGTCGAAGCGTGCCTTCAAGGACCTGACCGACGCCGACTGGGCCGCCATCGACCGCACGTGGCGGTCCTGGGCGGCGCAGTACCAGTAGGAGCCCGAGCATGCACATCGCAGCCGTCCTCGCCGCCCTGGCCCTGGCGCCGGCCGCGCTCGCCGACATCGTCGTCCTGAAGGACGGCCGCTCGATCGAGGACATCAAGGTGCGCAAGGACGGGGAGTTCTACGTCCTGCAGTACGTCCACGGGGACGTCCGCATCCCCGCGTCCGACGTGAAGGACGCCTACATCGAGGTGAACGGGGCCTTCGAGCCCCGCACCGACGAGGAGAAGGAGAAGGTCGCCCAGGGCCTCGTCCCGCACAAGGGCAAGTGGGTGCGCAAGGACCAGCGGGACGCGGCGGTGAAGAAGGAGCAGGAGGCGAAGAAGAAGCAGATCGCCGAGCTGAAGGCCCACTCGAACTGGCGGGACCGGTACAAGAGCTCGACCGCGAACTTCTCCTTCGAGTACACGATGTACCCCGACGTCGCGCAGGGCTACATGGACCTGATGGAGGCCTACTTCAAGTCCTTCCAGAAGGACTGGGGGATCCAGAAGCCGCCGAAGCTCGGGAAGGTCCCCGTGTGCTTCTACCCCAACTACACGGAGTTCCTGCGGACCTCGGGCGCTCCGAACGGGGTGCTCGCCTACTACCGGTTCCGGAAGCCCCTGGAGCTGGACTTCTACTACGACCGCTACGCGCCCGAGACGACCAAGCACATCATGTTCCACGAGGCGAACCACCACCTCCAGCACCTCATCGATCTCGACTTCGCCTACCCGCACTGCTTCGGCGAGGCGCTGGCGGAGTACTACGGCGCGAGCTCCTACGACCCCGTCACCAAGAAGCTCACCATCGGCCTCGTGCAGGAGGGGCGCCTGACGGAGGTCCTCGAGGACATCAAGAAGGGGGAGTTCAAGAAGCTCGAGGACTACCTCCAGAACAAGCTCGGCTACGAGGACTACACCTGGGGCTGGACCTTCGTCCACTACATGATGAGCACGCCGAAGTACGCGCCGAGGTTCCGCAAGTTCTTCCTCTCCCTCGCCAAGGGGGACGTCAAGCGCTCCCCCCACCCGTACTTCTCGGACATGCGCACCGTGGAGGGCACGGAGATCCTGGCCACCTTCCGCCGCCAGATGGGCATCACCGACCTCGCCGCCCTCGAGAAGGAGTGGTACGACTACATCCAGTCCACGCTGAAGCTCACCTCCGAACGGGGGTTCGAGGAGGCCGGGGACGCCGCGTGGAGGAACGGGCAGCGCCTGAAGGCGGCCCGGTTCTACAAGCAGGCCCTCGACGCCGGCTCGAAGAGCCCGAACGTCCACGAGAACTACGCCGAGCACCTGATGCGCAAGCCGGAGGGGGTGGACGAGGCGATCGTGCTCCTCAAGAAGGCCGTCGGCTACGACCCCCTGAACTCCGGCCTCTACGTCGCCCTCGCCCGCGCCTACCGGACGAAGTCCCGCACGGGCGAGGGGGGCGAGGACAAGGCGTCCAAGGACGAGGCGGCGCGGCTCTACGGCCTCGCCCAGGACATCGATCCCGACGTCGTGGACGACTGGGCCCTCATCGAGGAGGCCCTCGCCGAGGCCGGCGTCGGCGACCCGCCGCCCCCGCCCCCCGACGGGAACTAGGGGCGTCCATTCCGACCATCGACCCCGACGCCCTCTCCCACGCCGAGCGCTACCGCCTGATGATCTCGGCCATCGTGCCGCGGCCCGTCGCGTGGGTGACGACGCTCTTCCCCGACGGCTCGGTCAACGCGGCCCCCTTCTCCTACTTCAACGGGGTCTCCTCCACGCCGCCCATCGTGTCGGTGGCCGTTGGCCCGCGGGGGAAGGTCCCCGAGGGCGTGGGCCCGCGGAAGGACACCGCCGTCAACGCCGAGCGCGAGGGGGAGCTCGTCGTCAACCTCGTCTCCGGCCCGGCCGCGGAGATCATGGTCGCCTCGTCGGCCGTCTCGGAGGTCGCGCGCAACGGGCTGGCGACGGTCCCCTCGGAGGCGGTCCGGGTCCCCGGGCTGGCGGCCGCGCGCGTGCGCCTGGAGTGCCGGATCCACCGGATCGTCGAGATCGAGGGGGGGACGAGCCTCCTCCTCGCGCGGGTCCTGCGCCTGTACGCCGCCGACGGCGTCCTCGGGCCCGACGGGTTCGTCCGCCTCGAGGCCCTCGACCCCGTGGCGCGCCTCGGGGGGCAGGACTACGGGAGCGTCGCCGCCGTCCGCACCATCGCGCGCTAGGGGCGTCCTTCCGCCGCTTCGCGGCGGGGGTCGGGGGTCGGCAGTGGCCCACCGCCGGCCCACGGGGAGACCCCCCCGGGGGGGTCCACCGCCGGTG
>CAZWGT010000110.1:0-5713 GCA_964633345.1 uncultured Planctomycetota bacterium | reverse complement strand
GTCGCCCCCGCCCCCCCCAGCGCGCGCTCGGGGCGCCCCCCCGCCGCTCCGCGGCGGGGGGCGGGCGGCTCGTTGCCCGACCGGCCGCCCATCGCGCCCCCCGACCGTAGGGAGTCCACGGCGAGTACATGCGGTTCGCGGGTACCGAGGGGCATCCATTCCCCCCCCCCGGTAGACGATCCGCCTGATCGTCGTGGCCGTGAACCGACCGTCCGCCCTAGGAGTGGACGGGCGCCCCGCGGCGGTCCCGCGGCGCGTCGGCGGTCACGTCCTCCTCGCCCCGGTCGCGGAAGACGTGGAGGATCCGCGCGCGCCCCACGGTGTCGTAGTCGGGCTCGGGGTAGCCGCCGCGGGTCCGGCGGAACGGCTCCTCCATGGTGAAGTCGTGGAGGACGACGCGCACCCCGGGCAGGCCCGTGAAGTGGCGCTCCTCGGCCCGCCCCCGGGGGCCCAGCATGTCGCGGACCTCGAAGGCCATGCGGAGGACGCGGCGGAACCGGCGGAAGCCGACGCCGTCCTCGACGAAGACGAGGTCCACGCCGAGGCCCCCCATGACCTCGCGGGCGTGGGCGAGGGTGGACGGAGCGAACACGCGGTGGTAGGCGGGGCCGATGGTCTCGAGGAAGAAGGTCCCCTCGCCGCCCGCGGCCCGCTCGTCCTCGTCCCGGGAGAGGCCGAGGCAGAACCAGTGCCACGGGGCGACCCAGAATCCCGAACCGCGGCGGAAGGTCCTTCCCGCGGCCCTCTTGAAGAGGAACTCGAGGCCCCGGACGAGATCCCGGCGGGCGCGGATCTCCCCGGTCCGGTCGGCGGGCGGCGGGACGGCGGCGGAGCGGCGGGCGCGGATCGCGATGGGCAGGGCGACCTGGCACCAGCAGAGGAGGGCGGCGGCGCCGGACCACGCGAACAGGGAGGAGGCGGCGGCGGTCAGGGGGAGGACGGAGGCCGCGCCGCCGCGGGCGTGGAGAAGGAGGGTGGCGTCGGCCAGCAGCAGGGCGAGGAGGCCGGTGCCGGCCAGGGCGTGGGTGCGCCACGTGGTGGCGGAGCAGACGGAGTCGGCGCGGCGGTCCTTCCAGAGGAGGGGGACGTCGGGGCCGCCGGGCAGGCCCAGCACCAGGAACGAGGCGAGGAGGCAGGCGCCGTGGACGGCCAGCGGGGTCCACGCGGGGAGGAGCATCCCGCCCCCGACGAGGACGGCGACCCACCCGCAGAGGGCCAGGCGCTCGCGGCCCCGGGGACGGGGGCCGGGCGCCTCGTGGGCGCGGACCATCTCGTCGTGGGTGAGGGCGAAGGTGACGAAGAGGAGGTAGAAGGCGCCGACGGCGAACAGGATCCAGGACCCGCCGAGGAGGAGGAGCCACGCCAGCCCGCTGACGGCGCGGACGGCGTCCCGCACGGCGACGGCGTCGAGGGCGGGGAGGGCGGCCATCCCGACGGCGGCCAGCACGAGGGCGGCGAGGCCCCGTTCGAGCAGCGGCGGGAATCCGGGGGGGACGGGGGGCGTGCGCTGCAGATCGATGCCGAGGGTGGTGGATTCCCGCTTGAGGGCCGAGCCGAACCGGTCGGCCAGCCCCGCGAGGGCCTTCACCCAGGGGAGGGGGCGGCGGGCGTGCCGCCGCCGCACGAGGGATCCGAGGAGGAGGAGGACGGCCACGCCGAGGGCGTCCTCGGGGTCGCCGGCGGTCGTGCGGGCGAACGCCTCGAGCAACGCGAGGGCGAGGATCAGGGCCCCGTGGAAGAGGAGGTCGGGGGGGAGGCGGGGGCGCAGGAGAGTCCGGTGGGGCGCCGGGCGGACCGGACGCGCTCCGTTCACTTCCTCCTCTCCGCCACCTTCTCGAACGCCGCCGCCCGGGACTCCGCGAGCGCCAGCAGGTCCGCGTCCGCCCCCTTCTCCCCGGTCTTCGCCGCCGCGGCGATCTCCTTGAGATCCTCGATCGCCCCGTCTACCTCGCCGAGGAGCCCCCGGCAGAGGGCGCGGTAGAACGCGACCCAGGCCTTGCGCGGGGAGTTCGGGTGCTCCCTGTCGTAGGCGTCGAGCAGGGCCTTCGACCCCTCGAAGTCCTGCACCGACATCCGGTCCTCGACGCGGGCCTCCACGCGCCGGAAGCGGAAGAGGGCCGCGAGCCCCGCCTTCCCCTCCGGGTCGGCGTTCTCGGCCCGGGCCAGCGCCTCGTCGGCGTCCCGCACCCGGCCCGCCGCGCGCAGCGCCTCCGAGAACTCCCAGATCCCCTTCGCGTCGGCGGGGGAGGCCTCGGCGGCGGGCCGCTTCGCCTCCACCGCGTCGGCGGCGGCGGAGAGGCGCGCCACCTCCTTCGCCCACGCGGCCGGCTCGAAGGCGCCGCGCAGCGTCGCCAGCACCTTCCCGTCCGCGTCGAGGAGCGCCGTGTACGGGTGCCCGAGATCCTCGAGGGCGAGCCCCTTCGAGAACGCCACGTCCTCCTTCTCCACGACCTTCAGCGGGACGAACGGGGCGACCGCCTCCTTCGCGTCGAGCGCCGCCTCCATCCGCTTGCAGGGCTCCGAGGGGTAGAAGTCCTCCGTCACCACCGCGAGGATCCGGACCTTCCGCTCCTTCGCCTGGGCCTTCGCCGCGGCGAGGTCCGCGGCCGGCTTCGCCTCCTGCGCGATCAGCGCCAGGACGAGGAGCAGGGTCCTCACTTCGCCTTCCTCCTTCGCCTCATGGAACACCGGCAGGGGGACTTCCGGCAGCGCGGGCACCCCTTCGCGTAGCGGGCCGCCGCCTCCTCCATGTCCACCCCCTCCAGCGTGGCCAGCGAGACCAGCCACGCGAGCGCGTCGGAGAACTCGTGCTCCAGGTTCTTCCGCTCCCCGCGGCGCACCGCGCGGCTGAGTTCGCCCACCTCCTCCACGAGCCAGAGGAAGGTCGCGTCCCGGCCGCGGGCCCGGTCCCGGGCCTCGTAGGTCGCCCGCAGCCGCCGCTGGTACTCGCCGATCTCCACTAGCGGATCCGCCGCACCGTGAGCACCGTGAGGTCGTCCCGCTGGGACGCGCCCTCGTGGAAGAGATCCACCTCGTTCACCACCATGTTCACGAAGGCCGTCGAGTTCATGGGCCCGAACTTGAGGATCAGCCCGTCGAGCCGCTGCTCGCCGAACTTCTCCTTCCTGCTGTTCCGGACCCGGAAGAGCCCGTCGCTGACGAGCGTCAGCCGGTCCCGCGGCCGCAGTTCCACCTCGACGCGGCCCGCGGAGCCGGGCCTGCGCCGGATCGGCGGCCCGTCCACCTCGATCTTCTCCAGCGCCTTCGTGTCCGCCCGCCAGAGGACCGGCGGGTTCGCCTTGCCGGCGCGGGCGATCTCCGTCGCCCCGGACTCCGGGTCGGCGACGCAGACCGTGGCGTGGATCTCGGCGTCCTCCGGAAGGCGCGGCCCGATGGCGGCGCCGATGGCGTCGAGGAGGACGGAGGCGGAGTCGTGGGACGGGGCCAGCGCCCGGTAGAGCCCCTGGATCTGCGCCGAGAGGAAGGCCGCCGGCAGGCCGCGGAGGGAGGTCTCCACGAGGATGCAGGAGATCCGCCCCTTCGCGGCGGGGGCGTACTCGAAGGAGTCCCCGGCGATCTCCACGCAGGCCCGCGAGGTCCCCTCGATCTCCCAGGTCGGCAGGCGCAGAGGCGCGGCCGGGGCCAGGGCCTGGGCGACGACGGGCCGGTGGTCGGCGGGCGGGGAGGCGGAGGCCGCGGCGGCCGCCTTCGCCAGCGCCGCCACCTCCCGGTCCCGGGCGGTGAGGGCGATGCGGGCCACCGCGCGGCCGAGGGCGCCGACCTCGCCTCCGCCGGCGGCGGACGGGCGGTGCTCGAAGTTGCCGCGGGAGTACTCCTCGGCGTCGCGGAGCACCGGGCGCAGGCGGGAGACGAGGACCCAGGAGACGCCCGCGCCGAACAGGCCGATGCCGAAGACGACGATCCCGGCCAGCAGGGCCTTGCGGTCGGCCTCCTCGATCATGGCCAGGCCCGGCTCCGAGGAGAGGGCGACCCCGGCGAACCCCTCGACGGCGAACTCCCCGTCCACCACGCGCCGCCCGCGGACCGGCTGGAGGAAGAGGCGGCCGCGCACGGAGGGCCCCCCGGGGGCGGGCTGCCAGTGGAAGACCCCCTTGTACCCCTCGCCGTCCTGGTCGAGGGAGGCGGTGGGCATGGGGGTGCCGCGCCCGAGGGGGCGGCGGTTCAGGTCGTAGAGGTCCACGCCGACGAGGGCCCCCTGCATGGAGAGCTTCGCGAAGCGCTCCCGGTTGCGGGTCTCGAGGAGGTCGTCGGTCCCCCGGCGGTCGGCCAGGGCGGCGAAGACGGAGGCCCGCAGGGTCGCGTCGTCCTTCGGGAGGGTCTCCAGCGCGCGGGCGCGCATCTCCTTGGCGGTGCCGTGGTCGGGGTGCCACCAGTCGAACTCCATGACCGCCAGGGTCCGGGCGGCCGCGCGGCCGGCGTCGTCCACGGACTGCAGGACGTCGTCGACGGTGGAGGAGGAGAGGCGCCACGCGGCGGTCCCCGCGAGGAGGGCGAGGAGGACGAGCAGTCCTCCCGAGACCATCCCCGTCGGCATGCCGGAGTAGCCCACGACGCGGTCGGCGACGCGCTCGGCGGAGCGGGGGTGGGCCGGCTCGACGGGTGCGGGAGCGGGAGGGGGTGCGGGAGCGGGAACGGCGATCGGCTTCACGACCGGCGGGGAGACGGGCTTCATGACCGGGGGTGAGACGGGCCGCACGACCGGCGGGGAGATCGGCTGGACGACGGGCGGCGCCATGGGCTTGAGGACCGGGGGCTTCGGGTCGCCCTTCGTCTCGTCTTCGGCCATGGGTCGTCTCCGCTCGCCGCCGGGACCGGGCCGCCCATCCTACGGGAAAGACGGGTCAGCGCAGGGGAACGACCTGCCCGAGGGCCCACAGGGCGCCCATCGCGAAGAGCCCCGCGACCAGGTCGTCGAGGAGGATGCCCCAGCCCGCGGGCAGCCGCTCGAGCTGCCGGGCGGGCGGGGGCTTCAGGATGTCGAAGGCGCGGAAGAAGAGGAACCCGCAGCCCGCCTCCATCGGGGAGGGGCCGGGGACGAGGAGCAGGGCGAGCATCATCCCGGCGACCTCGTCCATCACGACCTGCTGGGGGTCCTTCCGGCCCGCGGCGCGGATGGCCCCGGGCCCGAGGAGCACCGTCAGGGCGGAGGCGACGACGACCCCGATGGCGATGCCGAGGGTCCAGGACCCGGCCGGCACGAGGAGGGCGATGGCCAGCCCCGCCAGGGAGCCATAGGTGCCCGGCACGAGGGGGCCGAACCCGCATCCGAAGGCGGAGAGGACGAACAGGGACCCGCGATCCGTGGAAGGAGTGGCCATGGAGCACCCATCCTACCGGGCCAGGCGCGCTGGTGCACCACCAGTCTGTAAGTACATTTCATGTACACAGACTATACAAATTGTGAACTTGCTCGTCGGTCAAGGAACACAGGCTCCCCCTCCGCCGTGGCGCAGGTGGACGAGGGACCCGTCGATCTCCGCGTGATGTCCCGCAACATCTACCTCGGGGCCGACCTCTACCCGGTCATCGAGGCGTTCGTTGCGGCGCCGGAGACGGTCCCCGTGATCGTGGGGCAGACGTTCGCCGCCGTGCAGGCCACCGACTTCCACGCCCGGGCCGAGGGCCTGGCCGACGAGATCCTCGCGAAGAACCCCCACCTCGTGGCGGTGCAGGAGGCGGCCCTGTGGCGGAC
>CAZWGT010000109.1:0-11092 GCA_964633345.1 uncultured Planctomycetota bacterium | reverse complement strand
AACTCGCACTTCGCGAGGAGCTCGCAACCGGTCTCGCGCCCCACGCGCTGGAGTCGAACCATGGGGGTGTTGCCGATCGCGTCGAGAATGGTGTTGTGGATCTTGGCCATCGCGCTGGAACTAGCACCCGAATCCCCGGCTCGCCACCGTATTTGGGGGGCGAAAGACCTCAGGGCTTCTCAGTAGATACGTTCGACGACGGCGCCGTTGTAGTAATGCGCCAGGATCTGCTCGAAGGTCTGGTTGTGCTCCGCGCGGCCGATGGCGCCCATCTGGCACATCCCGACCCCATGACCCCACCCCCCGCCGGTGAAGGTGAGGGCGTCGAGCGCGCCGCCTGGCCCGCGCTTCTCGTCGAGCACGAACATGCCGCTGTAGAGGTTGCCGAAGAGCTTGCGCACCGGCAGCTCTCGCAACACGTCTCTCTCGCCGCGGCTGCCCTTGTGTCGAAGGACGGTCACGCGTCCGCCGGGCCCGGTCCCCTGGATCGTCTCGATGTCGATGCCCTTCTCCCGGGCGAGCCGGCGGGTGGAGGGGGTGGCGATGGCCCGCTGGCCCTTCGGGCGGACGAAGGCGGGAGCGGCCGCGGCCGCGGGCGCCGGGGCCTCGGCCTTCTTCGGCTCCGGGTGCCCGGCGCCGTGGGAGGCGATCTTCGGGGCCGTCGCGCCGGCGGCCAGTTCCAGCTCCACCAGCACCGCGCCCACGGGGACGACCTGCCCCGCGGCGGCGTGGATCTTCTTCACCTTCCCCGAGGCGGGGGCGGGGATCTCGACGGTGGCCTTGTCGGTCATGACCTCGACCATGGGCTGGTCCTCGCGGACCGCCTCCCCCTCGGCCACGAGCCACTTCACGATCTCGCCCTCGGCCACGCCTTCGCCGATGTCGGGCAGACGGAATTCGAGGGCCATGTCGTTCTCCTGTCGAGTCCTAGAAGGTCATCACCTTTTCGACGGCGGCGAACGTGCGCTTCGCGTCCGGCATGTAGATGTGCTCGAGGGTGTAGGGGAAGGGGGTGTCGAAGCCGGTCACGCGGAGCACCGGGGCGCGCAGGTGCTCGATGGCCCGCTCGGCGACGAGGGCGGCGATCTCCCCTCCGAAGCCGTTGGTGCGCGGGGCCTCGTGGAGGATCACCACCCGCCCCGTGGCCTTCGCCGCCTCGACGACGGCCTCCTCGTCGAGGGGGACGAGGGAGCGGAGGTCGAGGACCTTCACGGACCAGCCCTGCTCCTCGGCCATCGCGGCGGCCTTCATGGCCACGTGCACCATGGCGCCCCAGCAGACCACGACGCAGTCGGTGCCGTCCCGCGGCACGGCGGCGACGCCGAGGGGGACGCGGTGGTCGCCCGCGGGGACCTCGCCCTTGACGGTGCGGTAGATGGCCTTGGGCTCGAGGAAGATGACCGGGTCGGGGTCGTGGATCGAGGTGAGGAGGAGCCCCTTGGTGTCGGCGGGGTTCGAGGGCACGACGACCTTCAGGCCCGGCGTGTGGATGAAGTAGGACTCGCTCGACTGGGAGTGGTAGTGGCCGCCGCGGATGCCCCCGCCGTAGGGGGTGCGGATGACCATGGGGCAGGTGAACCTCCCCCCCGAGCGGTAGCGGAACTTCGCCGCCTCGGAGACGATCTGGTCGAAGCCGGGGTAGATGAAGTCGAGGAACTGGATCTCCGGGACCGCCTTCATCCCGTAGAGCGCCATCCCGATGGCCGCCCCGATGATGCCGGACTCGGCGAGCGGGGTGTTCATCACCCGGGCGGGCCCGAACTTCCCCAGCAGCCCCTCCGTCGCGCGGAAGACCCCGCCGAGCTCGGCGATGTCCTCGCCGAGAACGACCACGGATTCGTCCTCCGCCATCGCGTGGTGGAGCGCGTCGTTCACCGCCTGAAGGACCGTCATGACCGCCATGGGAGTCTCCTGCCCGGTGCCTGGACTAGAGGGGGAACGCCGCGCCGGAGTCGTCCTTGCGGAACTTCCCGCCCTCCATCGCCACCAGGTAGTCGCGCTGGCGGCGCATGGCGGGGGTCATCTCCGCGAACACGTCCTCGAAGAGCGAGGAGAGGGGCGGCGGATCGCGCCGCTCCTCGACCTTGAAGGCCTCGGCCACCTCCTCCTTCGCGGCCTCCTCGGTCCCCTTCATCCACGCGGCGTCGGCCACGCCGGCGTCGAGGAGGTGGCGGCGGAACCGCTCGACGGGGTCGCGACGGCGCCACTCCTCGACCTCGGCGTTCGGCCGGTAGCGCGTGGGGTCGTCGGAGGAGGAGTGGGGGCCCATGCGGTAGGTGACGGCCTCGATCAGGGTCGGGCCGCCGCCGGCGCGGGCCTTGGCCACCGCGTCGCGCACGACCTTGTAGACCGCCAGCACGTCGTTCCCGTCCACGCGGACCCCCTCGAAGCCGTACGCCTCGGCCTTGACGGCGATGGTCTCGGAGGCGGTCTGCTGGTGGAGGGGGACCGAGATGGCCCAGTGGTTGTTGTTGCAGAGGAAGATGCAGGGGGCCTTCCAGACGCCGGCGAAGTTCATGCCGACGTGGAAGTCCCCCTCGCTCGTGGTCCCGTCGCCGAACCAGACCGCGGCGACGTGCTTCTCGCCCCGGATCTGCATGGCCCTCGCGGCGCCGACGGCCTGGGGGATCTGGGTGCCGAGGGGGGAGGAGATGGAGACGAAGTTCTGCTCCCGGAACGAGTAGTGGTTGGGCATCTGGCGGCCGAGGCAGAGGTCGTCGCCGTTCCCGAAGAGGTTGGCGACCATGTCCTTCACCGACGCGCCGCGGTGGAGCGCGACCCCCGGCACGCGGTAGGAGGGGAAGCACCAGTCCCCGGGGGCCAGGGCGTAGGCCGCGCCGATCTGGTGGCCCTCCTCGCCGGAGGAGGGGACGTAGAACCCGATCCGCCCCTGGCGCTGGGACATGAGCCCGCGCTCGTCGAGGGCCCGGACCCGGATCATGGCCGTGAACATCCGGCGGAGGTCCTCGTCCTTCAGGCCCAGGTCCCCGGCCGCGGAGGGGGAGCCCTTCCGGCCGCCCTTCTTCGGGGCCGGGGCGGCGTCGAGGATGGTGAAGGGCGCCGAGGCCATGGGGTTCGCTCCGGGTCCGGTCGAGGGCCTCCCGCATCGCGGAGGTGACGGGGAAGGGGGGATGATAGGAGGCCCCGGAGGGGGGGGCAAATTTGAACGGCCGGCCCCCGGGGAAGGCGTTCCGCGCCGCCTTCGGCGGCGCGGTGGCGCCCGGGGGGACATCGTCCGTAACGGACCGGACGATGTCCCTCCGGGCGCGATGAGAGGCAAGGGGCGGGAGATCGGTTTCCGTACACGGGGTACACCGTTCAGGCAGCCTGATCGCCTCACCCCGTTTATGGAGGGTTGGCTCTCTCTCCCTGCCTTTCATCGCTCCCGGATCGCGATCGTCCGATCCGTTCCGGACGATCGCGATCCGGGAGCTCCGCGACGCCGAAGGCGTCGCGGCAGCCGTTCGCCGAATCCCTACGCCTCGCCCCCCCGTTCCCCCGGCGCCGCCGCCCCCCGCCCGGTGGCCGGCTTGAGGATCCGCACCCGGACGATGGCCCGGTCGTTCACCTCGTCCACGACGAGGTCGATCCCCTCGGCCACGAGGTGCTCCCCGGGCCGGGGGAGGCGGCCGATGCGCTCGAGGATGAAGCCCGCGATGGTGGGGCGGTCCTCGGGGATCTCGGTGTTGAAGAAGTGGTTGATGTGGCCGATCTCCGTCTGGCCGTGGACGAGGATCTCGTCCCGGGAGATGCGCTTGATGCTGCGCTCGGAGACGTCCTTCTCGTCGAGGATCTCGCCCACCAGCTCCTCGAGGATGTCCTCGAGGGAGACGAGGCCCACGGTCTCGCCGTACTCCCCGACGACGACGCCGAGCTGGACGCGCTCCCGCTGGAACTCGCGGAGGAGCTGGTCCACGACCATGGTCGCGGGGACGAACTTGGCCTTGGTGGCCAGCGCCGAGAGCCGGGTCTCCCCCTTCCCCTCGGCCAGGGCGCGCAGGGCGTCGGCCCGCCGCAGGATGCCGGCCACGTTGTCCCGGGTCCCGGAGTAGAGGGGGATGCGGGAGAACGCGATGGCGAAGAGGTCCCCCCGGGACTCCTCCAGGGTGGCGTCGGCGGGCAGCATGCGGGCCCGGATGCGGGGGGTCATCACGTCCTCGGCGGTGATGTCGCTCAGGCGGAAGACCCGCTGGATGACCTCGGCCTCGGAGTGGCCGATGGTCCCCTCCCGGCTCGCCTCCTCGGCCATGGCGGTGATCTCCTCCGCCGAGGTGACGTTGCGGCGGCGGCCGGGGAACATCCGCCCGACGATCCGGTCCGAGAGCCACACGAGGGGGTGGAGGAGGGTGATCATGACGAGGACGGGGTAGGCGGCGGACAGGGTGACGCCGACGTGGTACCGCTCGCCGAAGGTCTTGGGGAGGATCTCGCCGAAGAGGATGATCGCCACGGTCAGGACCGTGGTGACCATGGCCACGGAGATGGTCACCAGGTCCCCCCGGGCGGCCGCCTCCTCCGCGGCGCGGACGGCCAGCGTGGTGACCAGGGCCGACCCGGTGATGTCCACGACGGTGTCGAGGATCACCAGCACGGACAGGGCGTTGTGGACCTTCTGGCGGATCCTGAGGACGGTCCGGGCGGTCCGGCCGCCGATCTTGGCCAGGGCCTGGGCCCGGACGAGGGGGAGGCTCAGGAAGGCGGCCTCGATCGTGGAGAAGAGGGCCGACAGGAGGACCACGGCCGAGCCTGCCAGGATCACGTTCAGCATGAGAGGGGGCCCGCCTCCCCAGCGGGGCCTAGATCCTACGGAGCGGAGGGGGTGGGGGGCAGGGGAATCGGGCTTTCGTCATAACCCTTTTATTTAAGGCTTGTTGCGGCTCTGCGGAACGCCGCCAGGTAGGCCTCCACGTCGTCCCCCCACTTGGGGAGGGTCCCCTCGGGTCCGAGGATGGCCTTGGCCCCCGCCCCCTTCTCGGTCCGGAAGGGGTCGAGGACGAAGTTCCCGGGGGAGGTCTGGAACCCCCCGACCACCGCGAGACCGCGGCGGTAGAGCTCCTCGTGCTCCCGGCAGGTCAACCCGGGGTGGACGGTGCAGGTGCCGTCGGGGCGGGCGGCGTGGGGGCGGTCGTCGGCGTCCCAGGGCTGGTGGCCGAAGACGACGACCAGGTTCTCGTTGCAGTAGCGCACGAACTCCGGGTCCCGGTAGCACTGGGCGATGGTCCGGTCGCACTGGCCGCAGGTGTCGTGGAGGAGGGAGAGGAAGATCGGGACCTTCCGGGAGCGGGCCTCGGCGACGGCGGCGTCGAAGTCCCGCGCGAGGCGGAGGACAGGGCGCACCTCGGCGGTCCGGGGCTTGCGGTCCGGCTCCGGGTCGTCCATGGCGCAGCGGAAGCCGACGGAGGCCTCGGCCACCTGCGCGGGCTGCATGCAGAGGTCGAGGACCCGGAGGTTGAGCGGGTGGGAGGAGACCCAGGAGCCGCCCTTCAGCATCACCGGCCCCCGCCCGGTCTCGACCCGGTCGTAGGCGTTCCCCGCCATGTCGAGGCAGCCGTAGGGCGAGGCGCCGAGGGGGTGGGAGCCGACGGGCTCGAGCCCGCGGCGCTCGGGCGCGCCGAAGTTGGCGCGGGTCGCATCCGGCTCGGCGTCCCCCCACGGGTAAAGCCGCCCCTCGGCCCCGCCGGCCGCCTTCATCCACTCGTCGGGGGTGGGGAGGCGGGCGCCGGCCCACTTCGCGTACTCCGCGGCGCCGACGCCGGTGCAGGCGGTGACGGGGTGGCGTTCGAGTCCTGGAGAGACGGACCACGCACCGACGATCTGCCGCCCGCCTCCGGACGCCCCGCCTCCGAATCCGAAGGAGTTTGCAGTTTTCCAGACGAGGCCGGGAACCTTGGCCCGAACGAGGGGGGTGTCCTCCGTCGCGCCGGTTGCCCAGAGGAACTGCGCGAACTGCACGTTGGTGACCTCGTGCTTGTCGATGAGGAAGGACTTCACGGCGACCGGCTTCGGCTCCTCGACCTCGACGCCGCCCTCGTAGGTGCGGCGGAGGTACTCCCCGCCGGGGACGCGGATGACGACCGCCCCGTCCTTCGCGCGGAACCACTCCTCCGCCCCCTGCCGGTTGAGGCCGAGGTAGTGGAGGGGGTCGGGGGGGACCGCGAGCAGCAGGAGGAGGAGGGCGATGGCCTTCATGACGGGATGCTACCGGAAACTCCTTGGCGCACCCGAACGCGGGCCGTAAGAAGGGCGCCACATATCCGGGTCGTCTGGCAACAGACAACCGAACGACGCACCCCGACTTTATCAAGAGTGGGCGAGGGACGGGCCCTGTGACCCCACGGCAACCGGAGGCGATTCCGCCTCGCAGGTGCCAATTCCCGCGAAGGAAGACGGTTCCTTCGGAAGATGAGGCCGGCGGGGAGACGCGCTGTGCGCCCCGCTCGCTTCTCAGCGAGCGGGGCGCGCGCGTTTCGGGGGTCGGAAAGGAGCCCCGTGGCCCCGCTCTCCGCCGTCGTCGCCGCCGTTCCGTCGCGCGCCGTGCTTCCCGTCGAGCGCCCCCTCGACCTCGCCGTCCTCGGCTGCGGCGTCGTCGGCCGCGCCTTCCTCCGGGCCGCGGTCCCCGCGGTGCGGTCGGGTCTTCTCCGGATCGTCTCGGTCTCCGACCGGTCCGGTTCCCTCCGCGACCCCGGGGGGCTCGACCCCCTCGCGGTCCTCGCCGCCAAGGAGGCCGGTCGATTCGGGCCCGGGCTCCCCGCCGCGGCCGACGTCCTCGTGGACCTCGGTCCCGGCCGGTGGGAGGAGAAGGACCCCGCCGCCCACGAGTCGATCGCCGCCCTCGCGGCGGGGACGGACGTGGTCACCGCGAACAAGGCGCCGCTCGCCCTGTTCCCGGGGCGGATCGGGGACCTCCGCCGCCGGACCGGGGCGCGCCTCCTGGCCTCGGCGACCGTGGCGGGGGGGGTGCCGGTGCTGGAACTCCTCGCCTCCGCCCTCCGGGGGAGCGGGGTGATCGAGGTGGCCGGGACGTGGAACGCGACCTCCTCCTTCGTCCTCGCCGCCGTGGAGGAGGGGGCGTCCTTCGAGGAGGCGCTCGCCGAGGCGCGGCGCCTCGGCTACGCGGAGGCCGACCCGACCGCCGACCTCGACGGGAGCGACGCCGCCGCCAAGGCGGCCATCGTGGCCGCCGCGGCCTTCGGCACGCCGATCGACTTCGAGGCGATCCCCCGGATCGGGGTCGGGCACCTCGACCCGGAGGTCCTGCGCGCGGCGGGCCGCCGCGGCCGCCGCACCCGCCTCGTCGCCCGCGTCACCGCCGCCGGGGCGCGGGTCGCCCCGGAGACGCTCCCCGAGGATCACCCGCTCTGCGCCGCCGAGGGGGAATCCGCCGTCTCGATCCGCACCGCGCTCGCCGGGACCGTGTCGCTCCGCGGCCCCGGCGCGGGCGGCCCCGCCACCGCCTCCGCCGTCCTGAACGACTGCCTCTCCCTCGCCGCCCGGTAAAGGAGACTCCCATGGACCACGTCGACACGCTGGCCGTCCACGCCGGACCCGGCCCCGAGCCGCGCACCGGGGCCCTGTCGTTCCCCGTCTTCCAGACCGCCACCTTCGAGCAGGACGAGCCGGGCGGGAACCCGGCCTGGTGCTACGCGCGCACCGGGAACCCGACGCGATCGGCGCTGGAGACGGCGCTGGCGCAGCTGGAGGGGGCGAGGCACGGGCTGGCCTTCGCGAGCGGCCTGGCCGCGGCGACCACGGTGCTGCTCACGCTGAGGACGGGGCAGCGGGTCGTCGCCTGCCGGGATCTCTACGGCGGCGCCTACCGCCTGTTCACGAAGGTGCTCCCGCGGTTCGGGGTGGAGGTGGAGTTCGTCGACACCACCGACCTCGCGGCGCTCGAGCGGGCGCTGGAGCGGCCGGCGGCGCTGGTGTGGCTGGAGTCGCCGTCGAACCCGCTGCTGCGGGTGACGGATCTGCAGTCGGCCTGCGCGCTCGCGAAGCGGCGCGGGGCGCGGTCGCTGGTGGACAACACCTTCGCCTCGCCGGTGCTGCAGCGGCCGCTGGAACTCGGGGCCGACGTCGTGCTGCACTCGACGACGAAGTACCTGAACGGGCACAGCGACGTGCTGGGCGGGGCGCTGCTGACGAACGACGCCGGGATCCACGACGAATTGAAGTTCCTCCAGAACGCCGCGGGCGCGGTGCCCGGGCCCCAGGACTGCTTCCTCGTGCTGCGCGGACTCCGGACCCTGCCGCTGCGGATGGAGCGGCACGTCGCCAACGCCGGCCAGGTGGCGAAGTTCCTCGCGGCGCGGCCCGAGGTCGCCCGCGTCCACTACCCGGGCCTGGCCTCGCACCCCGGCCACGAGATCGCGCGGCGCCAGATGAGGGGCTTCGGCGCCATGGTCTCCTTCGAACTCCGCGGCGGCGAGGAGGCGGCGCGCGCCCTCCTCGGGGGCCTCCGCCTCTTCGCCCTGGCCGAGAGCCTGGGAGGCGTCCGCTCCCTCGTCTGCCACCCGCCGACCATGACCCACGCCTCGGTCGAGCCCGACGTGCGCCGGGCGGGGGGGATCGCGGACGGGTTGCTGCGGCTGTCCGTGGGGATCGAGGACGCGGGGGATCTCGTGCGGGACATCGAGGCGGCGCTGGGGGGCTAGTTCCAGATCTCCAGCGAGTTCACCGTCTCCGGTGCGAAGCGCAGGAAGGTCCACCAGCCCACGATCAGAATCCCCCCGAGGACAAGCGCGAG
This sequence comes from uncultured Planctomycetota bacterium, assembly GCA_964633345.1. Taxonomy (GTDB): domain Bacteria; phylum Planctomycetota; class JAJSAM01; order JAJSAM01; family JAKLKS01; genus CAZWGT01. The sequence goes on along the minus strand of CAZWGT010000109.1, from coordinate 2,349 downwards.
GGACGGCACCCGGGAGGTCGCCGGGACGACCTGCCGCAGGTGGAGCCATCCGACGAACACCACCAGGATGGCGAAGTGCCAGATCTCCACGAGGTCCCAGGTGATGGGGGATGCCCACGCGCCCCCGTGCCAGAAGGCGCCGACGAGGAAGGAGACCATGAGAGGAGGTAGACCCACCTTGACCAGGCGGTGGAGCGCCCCGTCCCACGCTTCGGGGATCCCGTCCTCCGTGCGACGGTCAAGGACGCGGGCGCACGCCCCGCCCGCCGTAGCGAGCAGGACCCCGAAGGAGAGCCACTTGAGCGTGTAGTGGGCCAACGCCGGGAAGGCCATGACGGCGGGAGTCGAGTAGAGGGGGTCCGGATCGTCCCGCAGGGCGAGGAGTCCCATGCCGACCCCGACGACGCAGGCGCCGGCCGCGGCGCGGGGGGCGACGGGACCGCTCCCGGCCAGGATCGCCGCGCCGAGCGCGAGCCCGGCGAGCGCCTGGATCCATGCCTCGAAATGGGAGTGAAGGGGAAGCCACCCCTGGAACGCCCAGCGTTTCGCGAGAAGGACCGCGAAGACCACGCCGGCGGCGGCGAGGAGGACCCCGGTCCCTGTGGCGAAGAAGCGCCGCAGGCGGGGGAGCCGGTCGGCGGCGGTCGAGGACACGGAGCCGAGTCCGATCAGCGCCGTCCCGAAGGCCACGGGCACCATCTCCGGCACCATCCTCCACCTCCGGCGCCCATCCTACCCCAGGGCGAGATCGGCGAGATCGGGGAGGATGCCGCGCGCCCTCGGCTCGACGTGGTAGGTCACCGACGGCGGGTGGGAGGGGAGGACCTCGCGGCGGACCATGCCCGCCGCCTCCATGTCGCGGAGCGTCCGCGTCAGGGCCCGGGCCGTCACCGCCGGCAGCGCCCTCTCGATCTCCGAGAAGCGCGCGACCCCGGGCCGCAGGGTCAGCAGGACCGGGAGGGTCCACTTCCGGGCCGCCGCCCCGGCCAGGCCGAGGCGGCGGACCCCCCGGTGGACCGCCACGCACGGGGGACCGAGCCGCTTCCCCGCCATGGTGAGGATCCACTCCGGCCGCATGGGGTGGCCGTAGCCGGGGTTCCTCTCGACGAGGCCCCGGTCCGCGAGGGACTCCAGGGTGCGGCGCAGCGAATCGGGGCTGACCTTCAGCGCGTTGCGGAGGGTGACGAACTTGGCCCCCTTCCGCAGGTGGAGCTCCGCCATCACCGGGATGGCCCAGCGGTGGTGGCAGAGGTCGGCGAGGCGGACGCCGTCGGGGGGCGGACGGTTTTTCATCGATACGGAAAGTATACCTAGTATCTTTCCCGGTCCAAGGAAGGGGGACCCGCGGGGCCCCCGGTGAAAGGAGGACTCATGGCCTCGAAGCTCGGATGGGACGGCGGCCTCACGGCGTCGATGGGCGTCACGGATCTCGACCGCTCGATCGCGTGGTACCGCGACGTGCTCGGGTTCACGCTCCTCTACAAGATCGACGAGATGGCGTGGTGCGAACTGTCCACGGGGGTCGATCGCGTCAACGTCGGCCTCTCCCAGGTCGAGAAGGTCGCGCCCGAGGGCGGGGCGACCCTGACCTGGGGCGTGAAGGACATCCAGTCCGCCCGCAAGGCCCTCGAGGGGGCGAAGGTCCGCTTCGACGGGGAGACGATGACCATCGAGGGGATGGTGAAGCTCGCCACCTTCTTCGATCCCGACGGGAACAAGATGATGTTGTTCCAGGACCTCCAGAAGCGGTAGGTCAGGACCGGGGGACGGCGACGGCGATCACGTTTCCGTCGGGATCGGCGAAGTAGGCCGCGTCGTCCCCCCAGTCCCGCGGCGCGGCGGGGGAGAGCAGGCGGGCCCCGGCCCTCTCCAACCGCGCGACGGCCGCGGGGAGATCGTCCACCCAGGCGTAGAGCTCCGTCGAAGTGACGGCGCCGGCGGGGACGGAGGCGGGGACGACCCCGATGTTGCGGGCGAACCCGCCCCGCACGTACAGCCCGACCCCGGTTCCCCCCGGCACGCGGTACTCGCGGTAGACGGAAACATCCACGCCGACCTCCCAGCCGAAGGCCGCGTCGTAGAACGCCGCCGCCCGAGGCAGGTCCTCCACGGCCAGGATGACGAGCAGGATCCTCATCGTTCGAGCCCCTCCGTGAACAGCCGGTGCACGCGCGGGTCGGGGGTCATCTCCGGGTGGAACGTCGCCGCCAGCACCCGCCCCTCCCGGACGAGGACGGGGAGGCCGCCGTGGGAGAGCAGCGTGTCGACCCCCTGCCCGGTGCGCACGCTGGCCGGCGCGCGGATGAACTCCAGCGGGAGCGGCCGCCCGCCGGGGAAGGGGACCGTCGC
>CAZWGT010000108.1:0-11128 GCA_964633345.1 uncultured Planctomycetota bacterium | reverse complement strand
CTCCGCCGCCAGCGCCGCCGCCCCCGCGGCATGGTACGCCCGGCCGAGGGCCGCCGCCGCCTCCGTCGAGGAGCGCCGCCGCGCCCGCGGCGGCGGGAGCGGGGCGCCGAACCGCCGGCCCGCGAAGAGCAGCAGCGCCGCGGCGGCCAGCCCGAACTGGAGGACCACGAGCCCGAGCCCGGTGTCCGACAGGGCCCCGGCGAGCCTCGCGACGGCCTCGCGGTCGGAGCCGTAGCCCTGGTGGCGTTCGTCGAAGAGGATCGGCCCCGGCCTCCCGGCGTGGGCGAGCAGGTGGAGGAGCATCTGCGCGTTGTCGGGGGCCCGCAGCAGGCGGTTCGTCAGGGCGGTGTCGTCGGCGAAGGCGATCACCCGTCCCTTCCCGCGGGACGCCGTGCCGGCGAGGTCGCCGTAGGGGCCCCGGACGAGGGTGCGGTAGGAGGGCAGGTCGAGGAAGGGACCGTCCAGGGTGCGGCCGCCGGAGAAGCGGACGCGCTCCACCCCCGCGGACTCGCCGAATCCCATGACCTGCAGGCCGCGCTCCGACACCGGCTGGCGCTGGGCGCGGACGTCGAAGGCCTCGGCGAGGGCGGCGACGGGGGCGCCCCGGTTGGCGAGCGCGGCGACGGGGGCGAGGGTGCCCCCGCCGAGGGAGAGGACGAGGGTCCCGCCCCCCTCCACCCACGACACGACGCCGCGGATCTCGTCCTGGCCGAAGGGGACGGGGGCCGAGAGGACGCAGAGGGTCCCCGCCTCCGCGGGCACGACGCGGAGGCTCCCGTGGTGGCGGCGGACGTTGTAGTCCAGCTCCCGCATCACGTCGAAGAGGGCCTTCGTCCCGTGGGGCGTCGTGAGGTGGGTCGAGCGCCGCACCTCGTAGGGATCGGTGCCGCGGGTCCCCGCGGCTCCGAGGACGACGACCCCGGCGGCGAGCGCCGCCAGGACCGCCATCGCGAGGATCCCGTCCCTTCCGGACCTAGCCCGCAGGGGGCACCTCCGGGAGGGGGGAGAGGGCGCGGCGCCTCAGGTCCTCGTAGGCCTCCCGCGGGCAGTCCCGCCCGCCGAAGACCACGGGATCGTGGGCGTCGAGGAACGCGCGCCACATCGCCCGGTCCCCGGGTCGGCGGGCCAGCGCGTCGGCGTACTCGAGGCCCGTGCGCGCCGCGTCGAACTCCAGCCGTCCCGCCCGCTCGAGGCGGAAGAGGAGCAGGAGGTAGAGCCACGGGATCCCGTCGGCGGGGCGCAGGGCGGCCGCCTCGTCGGCGCGGGCGAGCATCCGGGCCGGGTCCCGCCCGGCCCGCGTGGCGAGGGCGGGATCGAGGAGGCCGGCGCGCGCCGCCGCCGACGAGCCGCGCGAGCCGGCCCCCTTCCACACGGTCCAGGCCACGTGCCCGACGACGGCCAGCAGCGTCGCCCCGAGCCACCCCACGATGGTCCAGTAGAGGGCCTTGCGCGCCTCGCGCAGGCGCTTGAGGGCGTCCACGAGGTCGGAGAGGAGGTTGGAGAGCAGGAGCAGGAGCCCCTCGTCCTCCTCGTCGCTCCCCCGGAACTCCGGTCGGCCGACGACCTCGAGGACCTTCTCGACGGTCTCGCGCGGCGCCGGGGCGCCGGCCCCGCGGTCCCTCCGGTCGCCGGCCGCCGACGCCGGCGCGGCGAGGAGGAGGAGGACGGCGGGGAGGAGCAGCAGGAGCGGGAGGGCGGGGAGCCGCCTCATCGCAGCGCCGCCGCCATCCGCTCGATGTCCAGGCCCTCGCGGCGCACGCGGAGATCGAAGTAGAGGAGAACCACGGAGATCGCGTCCACGGGCCCGGCGATCAGCGTGGGGACCTGGGCCAGCAGGGATCGCAGTTCGACCCTGTCGGTGAAGGTGCCCGCCGCGCCGTACCCCAGGGCCAGGCACGCGCCGAGGAAGAGCGCCATGACGAGGCGCACCGCGGCCACGCGCCCGAGGTTCCCCGTGGCCAGCTCGTAGGACCGCCGGATCCCGTCGAGGACGCCGCGGTCCTCCAGCATCACCACGGGCACCGCGGCGAAGGAGACGAGGAAGGCGATGACGGCCGGCACCACGAAGAGGAAGAACCCGAAGACGCAGGCCACGCCCACGACGGCAGCGGTCCCGACGAGGGGCCAGGCCTTGCGGAACGCCCAGCGGTAGGCCTCCACGACGCCGACGGTCTCGCCGACGCAGGCCTTGCCGACGAGGTAGGTGATGGCCCCGGTGCCGATCTGGGTGGCGACGAGGGAGAGGAGCGCCGAGGGGAGGACCACCACGAGAAGGTAGGCGATGCCCTGGGAGAGGAGGTCGAAGTCCCCCTTCGCCTCGAGCACCCGCCGCAGCGCGGCGTTGAGGACCACCGTGAGGCCCGCGGTGACGGGCACCTGGACCACCGCCATGGCCGTGAAGCAGGCGAAGAACCTCCGCCGGTAGAGGACGAAGGCCCCGTCCACGATCTCCTCGACCCCTCCCGTCCCGAGTCCGGCGAGGGAGCCCGTCGGGAGGGCCGCGGGCATGCCGCGTCTACCCGCCCTTCACCCACCGGGCGACCACCTCCTCGAGCACCGAGAGGGGGAGCGCCCCGTGGCGGAGCACCTCGTCGTGGAAAGCGCGGACGTCGAAGGCGGGGCCCATCGCCGCCTCGGCCCCGGCGCGCAGTTCGGCGATCTTGCGGTGGCCCACCTTGTAGGCCAGGGCCTGTCCCGGCCAGACGATGTAGCGGTCGATCTCGTTCTGGGTCTCCGCCTCCGGCCCCGTCTTGATCTCCCGCAGGAGCGCGACCGCCCGGTCCCGCGTCCAGCCGTGGAAGTGCATGCCCGTGTCGACGACGAGCCGCGCCGCGCGCCACGCCTGACCGGCGAGCATGCCGACGCGGTCCTCGTCGGAGGAGAACATCCCCATCTCATCCGCCAGCCGCTCGGTGTAGTGGGCCCACCCCTCGACGTAGGCGGTGTAGAGGGAGTGGCGGCGGATGGCGGGGAGGCTCTTCCGCTCGAGCGCGACGGCGATCTGCAGGTGGTGGCCCGGCACGGCCTCGTGGTAGGAGAGCGTCTCCATCTCGTAGGTCGGCCAGGACGGCGGGTCGTGGAGGTTGGCGAAGAAGATGCCGGGCCGCTTCGCGGTCTCCGAGGGCGGGTAGTAGTACGCGGCCGGCGCGTCCTTCTCCTTGTAGGCCGGCATCGCCTGGACCTCGTAGCGGGTCTTCGGGAGGAGGCCGAACCACTTCGGCAGCGCCGCGTCCATCCGCTTGAGGATCGAGCGGTATCGGGTCAGGAGCTGGGCGCGCGTCTGCAGGCGGAACCGCGGCTCCTTCATGAGCCCGTCGAGGTAGGAGCGGAGGTCGCCCTGGTGCCCGTGGCGGCGTCCGATGGCCAGCATCTCGGCCTTGTTCCTCTCGAGCTCCTCGATCCCGACGAGGTGGATCTTCTCGGGCGAGAGGTCGGTGGTGGTGTGGGACCGGACGAGGAAGGCGTAGGCCTCGCGCCCGCCGGGGGTGGCGTGGATGCCGACCGCCTCGCGGGCCTTCCCTGCGTACTCGGTCTCGAGGAAGGCGCCGAAGTCGCGGTAGGCGGGGAGGACGACGCGGTCGGTCGCGGCGAGGAGGGCGGCGGAGAGCCGGGCCCGGGCCGACGCGGGAAGGGTCTTCGGGAGGGAGCCGGCGGCCGCGGCGAACGTGGACTTCTCCGCGGGGGTCGAGGCGAAGGCCTGGAACTGCGCGACGCACCGGTCGTACGCGACGCGGGGGATCACCCGGCCGGATCGCAGGCCGTCGCGGAGGTCTCCCTTGAGGTGGAGGAACGCGGTCGGGATCGCCTCGTAGCGGGCCAGCAGGTGCTCGACGCCCTTCACGTCCGTCTTCGGGTGGAAGGCGAGCAGGTCCTGGAGTTCGACGTGGAGGCCGCTCAGCTGGTTGAACTCCCACTCCCACGCGTGGTGGTCGTAGGACTCGATCATCTCGGAGAGCACGCGATCGAGGACCGCGCGGGTGATGGCGTTCTCCTCGCCGAGGCCGCGGGCGGGGATCTTCCTGAGGCGCGCGAGCATCTCCTTCGCGGCCGACTTCCGCCGGTCGCGGGCGCCGGGGCCCCGCTCCTCGAGCCGGTCCTCGAACCGCCGGTCCCCGATGAACGTCGCCCACGAGGGCGCCTCGCGCATCGAGAAGTCCCAGACGTCCTGCGCCAGCCGCCCCAGCGCCGGCGAGCCGCCCATGCCGCACTTCACCGCCGACTTCGCCGCCATGGTCCGATCTCCGTGGTCCCCGTCCGCGCCGGTCCGGGAATCCTACCGGGCGGTCCGGCGGGAAGGTGGGTGGCTTCGCGGGATACCATCCACGGATGGGGAAGGTGGACCTGGGCTATCGACGGCCGGACCGAGCGCGACCCGCGGGTCTCGCCCCGCGTTTCGGGTGGATGTCGGCGGTCCCTTCGCGGACCATCAACGGTGCCTTCTCCGGCGTCCGCCAGCTCTTGACGACCTTGCCGGTCTCCGCCCTCAGGGAGCGGAGGGTCCGGTGGCGGAGGGCGTGCTCGGCCATCATCCCGACCACCAGGTGGATGGGCGCGACGGCTTCGGGGATGCCCCGGGACTCGATGTCCCATGAGAGGGGAATCACCCAGTCCTTGAACTCCTGCAGGGGGAGCCGGCCGGCGGCGAACGCCGCCAACTTCCGCCGGATGTCCTGGTAGGCGACCATGACCCTATACCCTACCACGCGGGTTTCCAGGGAGCGCCTCCGCCGGATGTTCGCCGAACTGTACGAAGGGCGAATCGAATCGGGCCTCCTGCGCGAGAGCGTGATCTACGACAGGCCGCCGGCCTCGACATCGAATCAGCCCGAGGGCACGCGCAGCGAGGTGGTGGATTACCTCGACGGGGACGGCCGCGTCGTGGTGCGCGTCCATCGATTCGTCAACCCCGACGGCACGCTCGGAGGTTCTGGCCTCATGGACCCGGTGGAACTGCTCCACGACGGCAGGATCTACCGGCTTTCCTGAGTCGGCAGTTCGATCCTCCACAGTGCCGGCACCCCCTCGCGGGAATCCACCGCGCTGACGAAGAGGACGCGGCCGCCCTCCCCGGCAAGGCCGATCTGCTCCTTCCCTCCGTACACGAAGCCGGCGTCGCCGGAGGACGGAGGGGGGACGGCGAAGAGGACCGTCGGCGCGCTCCACGGGCCCTCGGGACGATGGGAGACGCGCATCACGACCTCCCGCGAGAAGCAGCGGGAGTGGATCGCCACGAAGCGGCGGAGGTGCGGGTTCCACGACACGCTGAGGTCCCCCGGCGCGTCGTCGAAGATCGGCTCGGCGCCGGCGGGGGATTCCGTCCACGAGGGCCCGAACCGCCACGCCTTCGGGTCCGCCTCCTCCCCGTGGGGCACCCGCGCCACGTAGACGCTGTTGGTGAAGCCGCCCGGCTTCGTCCCGAAGACGTAGTCGAACCCGGGCGTGATCCCCATGTCCGCCTGCAGCACCGCCGCCCCGTAGGCCGGTCCGTCCGCGGGGAACACCCGCCAGCCCCCGGGGCCCGCCCACGGGACGAGGGGCCCCTTCTCCGGGTCCCCCTCCGCCAGCCCGATCCCGAGGACCTCGAAGTTGAAGGGCGGGGGGGCCGAGGGGAGGACGCGCACGACTCCGTAGAACAGCAGCACGCGCCCCGCGTGGATCCCGTGCATCGGCCAGACGCGGAGCGACCCCTGGTCCGGCAGGTCCGCCGGCGGTGAGACGAGGGCCCCGCGCTCGAGTGCGGCGCCCGGCGCGCCGAGCCACAGGGCCCCCGGCTCCGCGCCCGCGAAGTCGGCCCGGGCCGAGACGAGGAACGACTGCGTGATCGCGCCCCGGATCGACCGCAGGCGGTCCCCGGGCCCCGCGGGGCCGAAGAAGCGCGCGAGATCGGGGTTCCCGGGCTCCCCCCGCTCGCCGAAGAAGGTGTCCCCGAAGCTCCACAGCGTCCGACCGTCGGGCAGCTCGACCGCCGCGCCCCCGTCGTAGAGCACCGCCCCGGCGCGGGCGGCGGCGGTCCCGGCGAGGGTCCCGACCCGCTCCGCGGAGAGGGGGGCCGCCGGGCGGGGGAGCGGCTCCGGGGGTTCCGGCGGCGCCGCGCAGGCGCCGAGGAGGAGGGCGGAGGCGGCCAGGGCCCGGTTCATGCCCCTGTGACGTACCACAGGAGTTCCCGGTTCCCGCGGGGAACCTCGTCACACCGGCATGACCGGCGCACGGCGGGGGGCCCGCGGCGGATGGGAGAATCCCCGTTCCGGCACGAGTTCCACGAGGAGATCGATCCATGACGACGAAGAAGGGCCGCGAGGCGGAGCCCGCGGCGCCGAAGGAGCAGGGGAACTACGACGCCATGCTCCGGCAGTTCGACGAGGCGGCCGAGGCCATCAGGCTCGACCCCGACCTCCGCAAGATCCTGGCCGCGACGGAGAACGAGATCACCGTCCACTTCCCCGTCCGCCTCGACAACGGGCGCATCGAGATGTTCACGGGCTACCGCGTCCAGCACAACAACGCCCGCGGGCCGTTCAAGGGCGGCCTCCGCTTCCACCCGCAGGTGGACCTCGACGAGGTCCGCGCGCTGGCGGCGTGGATGACCTGGAAGACCGCGGTCATCGACATCCCCTTCGGCGGCGCCAAGGGCGGCATCCACATGGACCCGGCGAAGTACTCGATCAAGGAGCTGGAGCGCATCACCCGCCGCTTCACGTTCTCCCTCGGGACCATGATCGGCCCCGAGTACGACATCCCCGCCCCCGACGTCAACACGACCCCGCAGATCATGGCCTGGATCCTCGACACCTACCAGCAGACCATGCCCCCGAACGAGCGGTCCCGGGTGACGGGCGTCGTGACGGGCAAGCCCATCGAATCCGGCGGGAGCCTCGGCCGCGACAAGGCCACCGGGCAGGGCGTCGTCCACACCATCGAGGAGTGGAGCCGGGACCACAAGCTCGACCTCTCGAAGGCGACCTACTTCGTGCAGGGATTCGGCAACGTCGGCGCGTGGACGGCCCGGCTCCTCAGGCCCTTCGGCGCGAAGATGGTGGCGGTCTCCGACGTCTCGGGGAACTTCACCTGCCCGCAGGGCGTGGACCCGGTGGCGCTCCACGAGCACTGCAGGCAGAAGGGCGTCGTGGCCGGCTTCCCCGGCCTCAAGCCCGTGGAACTCGACGCGTTCCTCGCCACGAAGGCCGACGTCTTCGTCCCCGCGGCCCTCGAGCGGCAGATCACCGATCGCACCGCCCCGATGCTGAACGTGAGGATGGTCGCCGAGGGCGCCAACGGCCCGACGACCCCGGAGGCCGACCGGATCCTCCGCGAGCGCGGCATCGACGTCATCCCCGACATCCTCTGCAACTCCGGCGGCGTGTGCGTGTCCTACTTCGAGTGGCTGCAGAACAAGCGCTCGGAGGCGTGGGACCTCGAGGAGGTGGATGCGAAGCTCCACAAGAAGATGCTGCGCGCCTACGCCCGGGTCCGGGACGCCGGGAAGAAGCACGGCGTGCCGATGCGGCCCGCGGCCTACATCGTGGCCATCGAGGCCCTGGCCAAGGTCTACGAGGAGCACGGGATCTTCCCGTAGCCGCCCGAACGACGGCGACGGCGCACCGCGCCCCGGGGAGCAGGTCCCCGGGGCGCTTCGCTATCCGCCCTCGACGGGGAGCCCTTCGGCCGATGCGGCGCGGTGCAGGCGGGAGTCCCAGGTGCCGAAGGTGACGGTCCCCATCCGCTCCTTCAGGCCCAGGGCGGAGGCGAGGTGGACGGCGTCCGCGCCCCGGAGCGCGTGGTCCCGGAGAAGGCGGAAGGCCGTGTCGCCGACCGCCTGGTCCAGTTCCGCGATCGGGATCCTCCGGGAGTCCGCCTCCATCGCGGCGAGGGCGTCCCGGAACTGGGAACGGGTGATGTGCCCCGACCGCGACAGGCGGACGAGGGCCGAGTGGACCTCCACGAGCCCGAGACGCGAGACCCACGCGCTGCCGGACCGCACCCATCGCCGGACCCGGTCGCTGCCCTCCTCCTCGACGTAGGCCTTGGCGTGGGCGCTGGCGTCGAGATACCGGATCAAAGGCGGTCCTCCCGGTCCTCGGAGATGAGCTCGGCCACGGAGGGGGCGCCCTTCTTCGGGCGGATCGGCCGGAAGCGCCCCGGCTTCCCCTTCCCCTTCGGGAGGGTGACCTTCCCCTCGGCCTCCATCTGCTCGAGGATGGCCTGGAGACGGTCCTCCGGCTTCGTGACGGGGCCCAGCTGCGCCACCGGGCGCCCCCTGTCCGTGACGATGAGGGTCCGGCCGGACTTCACGAGGCGGAGGTAGGTCCCCAGCCGGGTCTTCAGCTCCCGGGTTCCGACGGTGCGGGCCATGGCGACCTCCTTGTGGTCATTATGACCACAAGCCGTCCTGCCGTCAAGGCCGCGGCCCCGGTCCGGGCAGGAGGCCCGCCAGCGTCGGGAGCACGGCGTCCCGCGGGTCCGCCGGCCGGTGGAGGACGGGGACCGGGTCCCCGGGCTCCAGCGGCGCGGCGGGGGCGTCGTAGACGAGGAACTCCCGCTCGATCGCGCCCGCGGCGCCGCCGTCGTAGGCGACGCGGAGACGCCAGATCCCCTCGCCCGCGGGCTCGACGGCCTTCACCGTCCCCTCGACCGCCGTGCCGTGGACGAAGTACGACAGCAGCCCGCGGTGCAGGCCCCACGCGCGGAGGGGGGCGGTCAGCAGGATGACGACGCCGGCGGCGATCCAGAGCGGCCAGTGGAAGCGGGTGGGGAGGAGGAAGGGGGCCACGAACAGCACGATGGCCACCGTCAGCAGCACGATGAAGAGCCCCGAGAAGTCGCGGTAGGCCCGCCCGGCGCGCACCTCGGGGGTGGGCTGGCGGGGCGGCGGGAGGCGGAGGGGATCGGGGAGGGCCATGGAGCCCCCTGTTGTCAGTACTCCAGCCCGATCTCGTCGAGATAAATCGTCGCGCCCGGCGCGTTCCCCGCCTCGGAGCCGACCTCGAAGCGGATCTCGGCCATCGCCGCGCGGTCCACCTCGGGGTAGGCGTCGAACGGCACCCGGTACATCCGCCACTCCGTCCCGAGGACGACGGCCCCGTCCGCCTTCGCCGTGCGGGGGAAGACGGAGCGCGGCCAGCGGGAGGCGGGCAGGATGGTCTCGAGGTCGAGGGCGTGGGCGTCGAGGAGCCGCACCCGGACCTTCTCCCCTCCCTTCCCGCCGCGGGCGAGGAAGGTGAGGAACCGGAAGCGCAGGAGATCCCGGTCGGGGTTCAGGCGGACGACCGCCCATCCCGGCCCGTCGGCGAAGGGGACGGCGGGCTTCTCCGCGAGCGTCTTCCTGGAGGGGAAGAACCCGGTCTCCCCGTGCCGCACCCGGAGGGCGCCCCCGCCGCGCCCGGCCATGGAGGGATCGAAGGTCCCGTTCTGGTCCTCGACGATGGCCCGGGAGACGGGGCCCGTCCCCGTCGGGAGGAGGTCGGCCGCCGCCTCGGCGGTGGGGATGACCCGCGTGAACGGCGCCGTCGTCCCCTCGAAGAGGACGCCGGTCTCGGAGGGGGCCTCGTCGAAGGACTGCAGGATCCGGACCTCCCCCGTCCGCGCGTCGCGGAGGGCGACGGAGTCGATCCAGGGGGCCCCGGCGAACTCCAGGCCGACGCACTTCACGCGGGCGAGGTCGGTCCCCGCGGTGCGCACCCGGACGTCCGGTTCGAAGGCGCCGAGGGGGATGGCGACCGTGGACCACCCGGTGCCGACGGGGGGCGACCCGGGCCACGACAGTCCGCCCTCCGGCGCGTCGGACATCTGGTCGTAGCCGTCGGAGAGGGCGACGCCCATCCTCGCCGGCTCCCCCTCGGCGCGGACCCGCACGTCGAGGTGGGTCCAGCGGCGGGCGTCGAGGTCGGGGAAGAAATGGAGGAAGACGCGGGCCGGGTTCCCGCCGGCGGGGGAGGGGAAGCGCGCGGCCCCGTCGGTGAACCTCACCCCGCCGAGGGGACGGACGAAGACGGCCGCGTCCTCGAAGTCGAGCAGGATCTCCCTCGGGGGGACGGGCTCGAGGGGCTCGCCGGAGGCGTCGGGGAAGGCGAGCGGCGCCGGATGCCCCGCCCGGGCGGCGGCGAGGGACGCCCGGGCCGCGCGGGCCTCGGCCTCGGTGGAGAAGGGGTCGAGCTCCCGCGCCCGCGCGAAGGCCCGGTCCGCGAGGTCGGCCCTCCCCTCGGCGAGGAGGGCGTCCCCCTCGGCGATGGCGAGGGCGGGGTTCCCCTCGACGGCGCGGCCCGCGGCGATGGCGAGGTCCCGCGCGGTGCCCGACTCCCCGGCGGCGAGGTGGGCGCGGATCGTGCGGAGGGCGGCCTCGGCGGTCTCCGGGAGATCGGGGGCGCCGGCGAGGGCCGCGCGGACGGCGGTGTCGGCGGGGACGCGCATGCCGGCGCCGAGGGCGGCGATCGCGCGGGCCCTCCGCGCGAGGGCCGGGGGGGTGGGCGAGGCGGCGAGGGACGCCGCGTAGGCGTCGGCCGCGTCGGAGTGGCGGGCGAGGAAGGAGAGGAGGTTGCCCAGCATGAAGAAGGGCTCGGGCCGGTCGGGGTGGGACGTCCCGAGGGCGCGGAAGGCCGCGATCCCCGCCTCGTAGTCCCTCTTCTGCACGGTGATGTCCCAGGTCTTCTCCAGCGCGGATCGGCCGTCCCGTCCCGCCGCGCGCTCGGCGGCGTAGAGGCGGGCGAGGCGGTCCACGCCGGCCGTCCGGGCCCCCGTGCGCTCCTCGCAGATGGCGGCGTTGATCTCGATCCGGGCCTGCGGGCCGAGGAGGCGGGCCGCCTCCTCGAAGAGCGGCAGGGCGGCGGCGAACTCCCCGCCGTAGGCGAGGCAGTAGGCGAGGTCGTACACCGTCTCCCCGTCCCGGGCGGGGGAGGCCTCGAGGGCGGCGCGGAAGCGGGCCGCCGCCTCGGCGAACCGGAAGGAGTCCCGATCGATGCGGCCGGCCTCGCGGAGGGACTCGGGGTCGCCGGGTTCCTCCGCCAGCCGCTTCCCGATGGTGGCCTTCGCGTCGAGCAGGCGCAGCTGCGCGGTCGTCCCGTCCCCCGCGTCGGCCGCCTCCTTCGCCAGCAGCCGGTCGGCGCGGGCCTCCTCGAGGAGGGTGGAGGCTGGGGCG
>CAZWGT010000107.1:0-11188 GCA_964633345.1 uncultured Planctomycetota bacterium | reverse complement strand
GAGGACTTCGTCGGGCGCGTCGGGCGGCGTTTCTTCGGGCGGTGGAGGGCCTCGCGGAGGATCTCCCCCATCCGGAAGAGCGCGTCGTTCAGGTTGCGCTCGCGGTGGCGGGTCCTCTCGCAGGAGACCGCGAGGATCCCCTCCTTCGTGAGGCGCGTCGCGAGCTTCGCCATCGCGCGGGCCCTCTCCTCCGGGGAGAGCAGCGCCGTCCCCGCGAGGTCGAAGCGCACCTCGGCCTTCGTCTCCACCTTGTTCACGTTCTGGCCGCCGGGCCCGCCGGAGCGGGAGAAGCGGATCTCGAGGGCGGAGCCGGGGATCACCAGCCCCGGCCGCACGCGCACCTCCCGGTCCCCCGAGGCCACGGTCAGCGCCCCGCGTCCACGGACAGGATCAGCCGGAAGCCCGCCGTGTCCCACTCCAGCCCCGCCGCCACGGAGCGCAGCTCCTCGAAGACCTGCACGCCGCGGGCGAACTTCTCGAGTTCGCGGGGGAATTCGACGGTCTTCTGATCGTGCTCGAGCTTCTCCATCCGGCGGTCCACCTCCGCCTCCATCTCCCGCATGCTGAGCTGCTGGCGCTGGTTGGCGAACTCCATGGCGACCTCCGCGGTGACGCGCCTGCGCACCGCGACCCAGTCCTTCTCGACCCGGCGCGTGGCCCACTCCCGCCGCTCGTCGCGGCGCATCTTGAGGGCCGCGCCCATCTCGACGAAGGCCGCAACCTGCCCCTCGCCGCAGCGTTCCATGGCCGCCGCGAACCCCTCGAAGTCGGCCATCGCCGGGCGCTTCCCCGCCCGCGCCTCGAGCGCGCGGCGGAGCGTCCCCTCGTTCAGGGACAGCAGGACGAGGTCCCCCTCGAAGGCGGCGGCGGGCCGCCAGAGCGCCTTGTCCGCCGTCAGGAACTTCGGGCGGAAGCGGAAGCCCCGCATCCCGTCGGGGAGACCCTGCAGGTCCTCGAAGGACTCCATCTGCTCCTTCCACTCCGTCATCCAGCGCCGGAAGAACCCCTCCGCCGCGCCGTCCCCCGCCGAGGCCTTCTGCCGCAGGACGAGCAGGACCCCGGGGACCGGGAGGACGTACTCGCCCTTGTCGTTGGCGCCCATCACGTCGAGGGTCAGGGAGTCGCACTCCGGCAGCCGCTCCACGACGACGGAGACGCCGGCCTCGAGGTAGTCGTCCACCTCCCGGCAGACGTCGTCGAAGTTCGTCTTCCGCGCCACGAGCTCCTTCTCCACCTCCGCGCGGATCGCGGCGTCGAAGCGGCCGTAGGCGGCCTTGAGAAGCGCCCCCGCCGCGATCTCGACCCGGGCCGCGACGACGGTGGAGCCCGCGGGGGACAGGAGGGCCGCCTCCTTCAGCATCTCCGCGGCGGGCCGCGGGCCCCGCTCGGCCAGGGCCCCGGCGACCCCCGCGGCGGCCTCGGAGCGGATGCCGGAGACCCGCAGGATCGCCTCGTGGTCCGCGGGGAACAGGAAGGCGGCCTGGGCGGAGGAGAGGGCGTCGGGGTCCAGGAGCATGGCCGCGAAGGCGGCGGGCCCCTCGAGGGCCGCGGCGGCGGACCGCGCCCCGGACCAGCCGTCGAGGTCGATCCAGGCGCGCACCGGGGCCGGGGAATCGGCGGAGAAGGCGGTCTTCGCGTTGGCCAGGTCGGGGAGGGATCCCCCGCCGCCCGTCGCGGCGAGGTGGGCCGCGTCCTGCACGAGCTTCTGGTCGTTCCCGGCGATCAGCACGTCCCGCACGAGGGCCGCCCAGACCGTCGCGTACCGGGGGTCGCCGACGCGCCCCGAGAGGTCCACCTCGTAGATGAGGGGGAACCGGGTGATCCTCGGGGCCCCCCCCGCCTCGGCCCGGCGCCGCGCCCACTCGTGCTTGAGGAGGGAGAGGCCCGCCCGCGCCTTCGTGCCCACGCGCGTGGCGACCGCGAGGGAGTCCGCGCCGCCGAAGATCGCCGTCTCCGAGCCAAAGAGATCCCCCTTCAGGGAGACGCCGCCGACGATGCCCGGGAGGCGGGCGTTGAATCGCTCCTCCTCCGCGGCGACGGCCTGCAGGGCCTCGTCCACCTGCCACGCCCGGAGCAGGTCCTGCACCTCGTGGCGGGCCCGGATCCGCGCCGCCAGGGGGGCGGCGAGGATCCCCTCCAGGGACCCGCGCACCGCGAAGGCGACGGAGGAGGGGATGACGCGGTCGAGGCTCGCCACCCTCCCTTCGAAGGGGTTGAAGAAGAGCCAGGTGAACGCCCCCCACGCGAGGACCGCCGCGAGCAGGATCCAGGCCAGGATCCGGACCGACCGCCGCCGCCAGGGGGACGGACGGACGGGGGTCGCGGCGGCGGACGGGGACCGGGCGGCGGCTGTCATGGGGAACACGGGATCTTAGACGACGCCCTCCGGAAGGGGATGCTAGGGTGGACGGTCCCCCCCCGGGGGGCCGGAAAACCGTCCGCGGAGGGAAGGCATGGCCGTGCGCATCGGGAAGAAGGTCGCCGCGCTCTCGGACTCCCTGACCCTGGCCATCGACGCCCGCTACAAGGCCATGGTCCAGGCCGGCGAGGACGCGGTCTCCTTCGGCACGGGAGAGCCCGACTTCCCCACACCCGCCCCGGTCTGCGAGGCCGGCGTGCAGGCCATCCGGGACGGGTTCACCAAGTACACCCCCTCCTCGGGGACGCCGGAACTCCGCAAGGCCGTGGCCGACACCCTCGCCCGCGACTCCGGCGCGCGCTACGACCCCTCCCAGGTGGTCGTCACCAGCGGCGCCAAGCAGGCGGTGTACGAGGCGCTGGCGGTGCTCACCGACGAGGGGGACGAGGTCCTCGTCCCCACCCCCTACTGGCTCTCCTACCCCGAGATGGCGCTGGCCGTGGGCGCCAAGCCGGTCCCCGTGCCCACGCTGGAGGAGGACGGCTGGCGCCTGCGCCCCGAGGCCGTGGAGAAGGCCGCCGGCCCCCGCGCCCGGGTCCTCGTCCTCAACAGCCCCAACAACCCCACGGGGGCCGTCCTCTCCCGCGAGGACCTGCTCGGCGTGGCCGAGGTCTGCCGGACGAAGGACATCGCGGTCGTCTCCGACGAGATCTACGACCGCATGGTCTACGACGGCCGGGCCAACACCTGCTTCGCCTCCCTGACCCCCGACACCCTCGCGCGCACCGTGACCGTGGGCGGCGTCTCCAAGACCTACGCCATGACCGGCTGGCGCATCGGCTGGGCCGCGGGGCCGAAGGAGGTCATGAAGGCCCTCGGCAACCTCCAGTCCCACCTCTCGAGCAACGCCGCCGGCATCTGCCAGCGCGCCGCCACGGCGGCCCTCACCGGGGACCAGTCCGCGGTGGCGGGGATGGTGAAGGCCTTCGACGAGCGTCGCCTCCTCGTGACCCGCCTCCTCGACGCGATCCCCGGGGTCCGGCTCGCCGCCCCCCAGGGCGCGTTCTACGTCTTCGTGCGCGTGGACGCCTTCTACGGCAGGCGCCGGGGCATCGACGGCTCGGTCTCCTTCTGCGAGGCCCTCCTCGAGGAGCGCAAGGTGGCCTGCGTGCCGGGCTCCGCGTTCGGGGACGACCGCTACATCCGCCTCTCCTATGCCACGAGCCTCGAGAAGATCGAGAAGGGCTGCGGCCGCATCCGGGAGTTCGCGGAGGGCCTCGGCCGCTGACGCCGTCCGGGGGAAGGGGTTAGAATCCCCCATATGGAGGTCACGATGAAGCGCTTCCCCCTCGCCCTGGTCCTCGCCGCCGCCCTCGCCGGCCCCGCCGCGGCCCAGCAGGCCACCCCGGCCGGCAAGGTCGAACTGAGCCCCGCGGAGCAGTACGCGGCGCGCAAGCCCGACGTCCTGCGCCTGATCGCCGGCAAGCTCGAGAGCCCCGCGAACTTCGCCTGGGGGGAGGGCCTCAAGGAGACCGCCCTGGACCTCTACCGGCAGATCCTCGAGATCGACGCCGACAACAAGAAGGCCCGCGACCAGCTCGGCTGGGAGAGGAAGGACGGCTCCTGGGTCGCCAACGAATCGAAGCAGAAGAAGCTCGAGGAGGCCGAGGACGGCTCCAAGGGCGAGAAGAAGCGGGGGGAGTTCGAGAAGAAGCTCCTGGCCGCGCAGAAGGAGTCGGCGAAGCTCTACGCGGAGCTGGGCAAGCTCGCCCTGGCCGCCGGGGACGAGGACGCCGCGAGGACCCACTTCAAGGAGTGCCTGGAGTTCGACGACCAGAACGCCTACGCCAACGAGAAGATGGGGAACAAGCTCTTGGACGGGAAGTGGTACACGGGCCGCGCCCTCGCCCACAAGGAGTGGGCCAAGGCCTACAAGGCCTCCCTCGCCAAGGCCCAGGCGATGACCGTGGCCCCGGTGAACTGCGACGAGTCCTCGGGGATCGCCGAGGCCGCGGCGGTCCAGATCAAGAAGTACAAGACGAAGAACTTCCGGATCGAATCGAACCTCACGGACGGCGAGATCAAGGACACGCTCGTCTGGCTGGAGCGCTCCCGCCAGTTCTACATCGACCTCTTCGACGTCCCCGAGCGGATGCTGGACTACTCCGCCAGCCCCTACGTCTTCATCCTCGTGCGCACCAGGGAGCAGCTCGACAAGCTCGTGGACGCCTGCCCGAGCATCGAGCCGGCTCGGAAGTCGTTCATGAAGAAGTTCACCTCCATGCCGGGGGGCATGAAGCTGACCATGGCCCTCGCGGACAACGGGGAGGCCGCCCAGCGCAACTGCATCCACACCGCGACCCACTCCTTCGCCACCGACACCTTCGGCCGCCACTCCCCCTGGCTCTTCGAGGCGCTGGCCAACGCGGTGTCGGCCGCCATCAAGGGCGCCGACCTGCACGTCTGCTTCGCCGGGGAGGGGTCCACGGGCGGCATCCACCTCGAGAACATCAGCCTCGAGCAGGCCCCGCCGCTGCTGCGCGACCTGATCCGGGAGAAGAAGGACACCCCCATCGCGGAGTTCGTCAAGCTCCCCTCCGACGCCATGTCCGCCCAGATGATCGCCAAGTCGTGGAGCATCGTCATGTACCTCATGGAGATGGATCGCGGCCAGGCCCGCGAGTACTTCGCGGCCTCGGGGCAGGGCGGGGACGGGGAGAAGTCCCGGGACGACAAGGTCCTCAAGCAGTTCTTCCCCGACTACGAGGACTGGGCCGCCCTCGACGCGGCGTGGCGCGAGTGGGCGGTGGACGTGTACAAGCCGTAGGGAAACCGGGGACAGCCCCCAGGCAGGAAGAACCGGGGGCAGTCCCGGGAACCGGGGGCAGTCCCCCGGCGAGTTGCTCCCGGGGCCCGCCTGCCGCATACTCTCCGGGCGCGGACGAACGCGCAGGGGGGTAGCTTGGACGGACCGCAGGCGGAACTGGTGGTCGAGGAGGGGGCCGAGAAGGGCCGCGTCCTGACCCTCCGCCCCTCCAAGAGCGTCGAGATCGGCCGCGAAGGCAACTTCCGGCTCGAGGACAAGGCCCTCTCCCGCCACCACGCCCGGATCTCCTGGGACGGCACCGCCTACCGGATCGAGGACGCCGGCTCCACGTGGGGCACCTTCGTCAACGGGATCCGCATCAAGGCCCACGCGCTGCGCCCCGGGGACCGGGTGAAGATCGGCGGCCACGTCCTCGCGTTCGCGATGGAGCAGGAGGAGGAGATCCCCTCGGCCCCCGCCGCGCCCGAGGAGCCGGTCCTCGTCGTCGAGGAGGACGACGAGATCCCCTCGGCTCCCGCCGCCCCGCCCAGGCCCTCCGCCGCCCGCCCCGCGGCCCCGGAGCGCGCCCCCGAGCCGACCACGGCCTCCCCGTCGCAGGAGGAGGACCCCGAGGAGGTCTCCGTTCCCGGCACCTGCTTCCACTGCGGCAAGCCCGCCCCGGACCCGGGCCCCGGCGCCCCCCCCGACGCCCTCGGGCGCCCCCCCCGCTCCTACTGCTCCTCCTGCTCCACGCAGTACCCGCTCCTCGGGCGGGTCGTGGCCAACCACCTCGCCGAGAAGGTCCTCGGCGCCGGGGGGATGGGCGTCGTCTACCGCGGGACCCACGTGGTCATGCAGAGGCGGGCCGCCCTCAAGACGCTGCGCATCCTCGACGACGCCGACCCGACCATGGTCAAGCGCCTGCTCCGCGAGGCGACCGCCGGGGGCCGCATCCACCACCCCAACATCGTCGCGGTCCACGACACCGGCGAGCAGGACGGCATCGCCTACGTGGTGATGGAGTACGTCCGCGGCGAGAACCTCTCGGAGGCCCTGCGCCGGGAGAAGAAGTTCTCCGTCAGGCGCGCGGTCCGCATGGCGACCCAGGTCGCCGACGCGCTGGCGTCCGCCTTCAAGCTCGGCTACATCCACCGCGACATCAAGCCGGAGAACATCCTCCTGATGCGCGGGGACTTCGTGAAGGTCACCGACTTCGGGCTGGCCAAGAACCTCAAGGACGGCGAGCTCGGCGGCCTGACCCGCACGGGGCAGGTGCTGGGGACGATGCTCTACATGCCGCCGGAGCAGATCGTCTCGAGCAAGGGGAGCGACCAGCGGGCCGACATCTACTCCCTCGGCGCGACCCTCTTCCACCTTCTCTCGGGGCGGCCCGTGTTCGACAGCAAGTCGGCCATCACGGTCCTCATGGACATCCGGACCAAGCCGGCGCCGGACATCACGACCGTGGAGCCCTCGGTCCCCCCGTCCGTGGCGCGCGTCCTCCAGAAGTGCCTCGCCAAGAAGCCCGAGGACCGCTACCAGACCCCCGAGGAGCTGGCCATCGACCTCCGCGCCGCCGAGAAGGCGCTGTAGGGGCGACCCTTCGGGTCGCCCGGCCTCGGTTTCCGCCCTCCACGCGACCCCCCCCGGCACCTACGTAGTGGCCGGAACCGCGGGGCGCGGTGCCCTTGCGGCGAGCCGGCCCGGATGGCCCCGGCGCCGCCGGGGCGGGAGGGGGTGCATCATGCCTTCGTCGCGCACGTGGAGAATCCTGGCCGCGCTTTCGGCCGCCGCCGCGATCGCCGGGTTCCGGGGGGAGTTCGCCGTGGCCCTGTCGGACTCGACCAAGGACGATCTCGCCGAAGGGGACTGGACCGGCGAGAAGTCGTGGCAGCACGTCGAGAGCGGGGGCGCGGGGACGTCCACCCCCGCCCCCTCGACCACGACGCCGGCGCCGACGGCGGGCGGGACCGCCACGCCGGCCCCCTCGGGCACGTCCCCGGGCACGGCGACGGAGCCGACGGGCACGACGGAGCCGACGGAGCCTTCGGAGCCCGCGGAGCCGACGGGGCCGTCCGCGCCCGGAACGCCCGACCCGACGGGATCCACGCCGCCGCTGTCCACGATCCCGAGCACCTGCAACGCCCGGTGGGTGGTCCAGGCCAGGGAGCCGGTCCCCGTCCTCTTCGAGGAGGCGACCCTCCTCACCCTCACGCTCTTCCGCACCGACGCCTTCGCCTTCGTCAGCAACGGCTTCTGCCGGTCGGAGTCCACCTGGTACGCGGACTGCTTCGCGACGACCCTGGCGGGCCACGACGGGCTTTCCACGTTCCTCGTCGAGGTCCGGCTCGAGAACCCCTGCCCCTCCTGCGCGCCGAAGATCGAGCTGAAGGGGATCTCCCAGCTGCAGGCGAAGGTCCAGGCGAAGACGCCCTGGGGGTGCCTGAACGGCTCCTCGGCGGCCTCGGCGTCCGCCTCCACCACGTGGGCGGGGGACGTGGACTGCGGGGACCGGTGCGCCGCCTCCATCGCCGGCGGCCTGGGGACCGGCGAGATCTCCGTCGGGGCCGACCCGCTGAAGATCACGAAGCGGACCTCCAGCTCCTACGTCCTGGTGGACGTCGCGGGGGGGAAGGGGGACGGCGTCCGGCTGAACGAATCGCGGACGTCCCTCATGATCATGGACCGCGGGGGCGTCTCCACGTACGCGGCGGGGACGGACGACAACGTCCAGGCGAAGACCCGGGCCGGGTACGCGCTCCTGATCCAGGGGGACTCCGCCTGCGGGAAGTGGGGCGAGTACCGGGTCCACCTGCGGGACTAGGTGGAACATGCGAACCCGACGGGGACTCCTCGCCGCGGCCGCCCTCGCCGCGGCGCTGGCCTTCGCGGTCTCCGGGACCGCGCGATCCCCGGGGGGGAGGGACCGCGGGGCGGCGGTCCCGCCGGCCCCCCTCCGAGCCCCGGCCCGCCCGGCGGACCCGGCGTCCTTCCTCCGCGGGATCGTCGTGGACGGCGCCGGGAGCCCCGTGGAGGGGGCCGAGGTGGCCGCCGCCCGGGAGGGCGCCCGGAACCCGGCGCGGGCCGTCACGGGGGCCGACGGGAGGTTCCTCCTCCCCGCGGCCTCGGGCGGGGAGGAGGTCCTCCTCGGCGTCCGCGCCCCGGGGAGGGCCCCCGTCCTCCGGGGAGGCGTCCGCCCCGGGGACGGGGACCTGCGGATCGTCCTCCACCCCGGGACCCGGCTGCGGGGAAGGGTGCGCGACGGGAGCGGGGCGCCCTGCGCGGGGGCCCGGGTGCGGGCCGTCCTCCGGTTCCCCGGGGTGGCGGCGGACCTCGGCGGGTTCGAGACGCGGACGGACGAGCTCGGGGCGTACTCCTTCGAGGGACTGCCGGCGGTGGACGGCACCGTGCAGGCCCGTTTCCACGGATCCTCCTCGGAGCCGGCGGCCGTCTCCCTCCCGCCGGGTCCGGGGGAGGTGGAGAGGGACCTCCTCGTGGAGGCGGGGCCCTCCCTCGAGGGGGTCGTCCGCGGGACCGAGGGCCTTCCCCTCGAGGGGATCGTCGTCGGCGCCCGGAACCTGGCGACCGGCCGGGGCCCGTCCGCGACGACCGACGCGGAGGGGCGCTTCGTCCTCCGCGGGCTCGACCCCGTCCCCCACGAACTGGATGCCGCCGACCCGGGGGCCCTCCGGCTCCCGGCCGCGCCGCGGACGGCCACGCCCCCCGAGCGGGGGATCGAGATCGCGATGGCCCCGAACCCCGCCCCTCCCGCCGGCGCGACCTTCCGCGTCGTGGACGCGGGGGGCGGGGCCGTCACGGCGGTGCGGACCCTCACGTTCCGCGAGGGGGATCCCGTGCCCGCGGGGTCGGGCAGCCTCCGCGCCGACGCCTCCGGCCTGTTCCGGACCGGGAGGCTCCGCCGGGGGAACTGGCGGATCGACCTGCGCTGCGCCGGGGGGACGGGGACGACCGGTCCGTTCGCCGTGGAACCGGGGGAGTTCGCGGACCTCGGGACGATCCGGCTCTCCCCCGGCGCCTCGGTGAGGGGGCGGATCCTCGATCCCTCGGGAACGCCGTCCCCGGGGGCCCGCGTCGTCGCCGACGACGGGTCCCTGGCGGAGCCCGGCGCGGTCGCCGCCGACGGGACCTTCGAACTGCGGGGCCTCCCCGCGGGCGCGGGGCGGATCCGGATCCTCCTCGCCGGCTGCGAGGTGCGGGCCGCCGACTGGGCCGCCGGCCCCGGCGGGACGGCGGACCTCGGCGACCTCCGTCTCCGCGCGGCGACCGGGGCCGTCCGCGGCACCGTCCGGTCGCGGTCCGGCCGCCCCGTCGGAGGCGCGGGCATCCGGATCGCCCCCTGGGGCGACCTCGGGCGCGGCGCCGACGAGCGCCGGATCGCGGCGGGCCCCGACGGCCGATTCGAGGCCGGGGCCCTGGCCGCGGGACGGTGGGTCGTCTCCGCCGCCCCGTCCGGGACGGCGGTCTCCTTCGCCTCGGACGGGAACGCGCGGCGCATCGACCTGGGGGAAGGAGATCAGCGGGAGATCGTCCTGGAGGTCGATTGAGCCGTCCGTCCCCCGCCCCGCCCCTACAGTTTGGCCAGTTCCCGCCGCGCGAAGGCCGCCGTCTCTGGATCGGGGTGCTCGTCGGCGGCCTGGCGGAGCCACTCCCGGGCCTTCGCGCGGTCGCCCAGCGCCCGGACGTGGATGAGCCCCAG
The DNA here is from genome assembly GCA_964633345.1 of uncultured Planctomycetota bacterium. Taxonomy (GTDB): domain Bacteria; phylum Planctomycetota; class JAJSAM01; order JAJSAM01; family JAKLKS01; genus CAZWGT01. Next base: position 1,306 of record CAZWGT010000107.1, on the reverse strand, counting down.
GCGGAACTTCGCCTCCGCCGCGTCGTCCCCGCGGGGGTGGTCGGCGAGGTAGCGGAGGTAGGCGTCCGCCGCCTCCTCGACGCGGCCCCGGCGGAAGATCTCGTGGGCGAGCTCCATCTCCACGACCGGCGGGAGGGCCTCCCCCCGCGGGCGCTCCATCCACCGGCGGTGGAGCTCCAGCGCGAGGTCCATGCGCCCGTCGAGGACGGCCCCGACGAGCTGGTCGCGGAGGTCGGGGAGGGGGATGGTGCGCGGGACCTCGTAGGGCTCCCGGTCCCCGGCCTCCCCGGCGTCCGCGCCCGGGGCGAACCCCGTGTCCCGGTCCCAGGGATCGGGCGCCCCCGGCGCGCGGAGCCAGGGCTTGAGGACGAGGCCCGCCAGGACGCCCGCCACCATGCCCCCCGTGTGGGCGGCGTAGGCGATGGAGCCCCCCTCCGGGCGCGTCCCCATGTAGACCCCGAGGAAGAGGTCCTGCAGGAAGTACAGGCCGATGACGAGGACGGCCGGGAGGGTGAACGGGATGATGAAGAGGATCCAGACGATCATCCGGATCCGGGCCCGGGGGAAGAGCACGAGATAGGCCCCCATCACCCCCGAGATGCTCCCGGAGGCGCCGACGAGGGGCCGCTCCATCCACGCCTGCAGCGCCTCCGGGGAGGCCCCCGATCCTGGCCTCGCGAACAGGAGGAACGCGGCGCTCGCCGCCAGCCCCCACGCCACGTAGAGGAGGACGTACTTCACCCGGCCGAGCTTGTCCTCGACGTTGTCGCCGAAGATGTGCAGGAACCACATGTTCCCGATCAGGTGCATGGGGCCCGCGTGGACGAAGAGGGACGTGAGGAAGCGGGAGGGGGACGGGTCCCCGGGGAGCAGGCCCCAGAGCCGGCTGTCCTCGAGCGTCGGGTCGAAGAAGCCCTCCCCCCGGACGACGTTCAGCCAGAGGAAGACGAGACCGTTGAGGGCGATGAGGGAGAGGTTGACGACGGGCCGGCGCGAGGTCGGGTTCTCGTCGCCGACGGGAATCAAGTCCCCCCCTCCATGCCGCCGGGGCTACCGGGCCGCGGCCTTCCGGCGCCCCGCCTTCGCGGCCTTCGCGGCGGGCTTCGAAGCCGGCTTCGACTTCGCACCGGCGCGGAGCTCCCCGCAGACCATGTCCCCGAGGGCGTCCGTCGGGATGTGCCCCGCCGAGAGGGACTTGACCTTCCCCGACGTGAGGAGCCGGCGGACCGCCTCCTCGACGGCGTGGGCCGCCTCGTGTTCGCCGAGGTGGTCGAGCATCATGGACACGGCGATGACGGTGGCCAGG
>CAZWGT010000106.1:4608-11289 GCA_964633345.1 uncultured Planctomycetota bacterium | reverse complement strand
ACCCACTCCGCCTCGAGGTCGTAGCCGCGGGCGGCGACGATGCGGACGAGGCCCATGGCGCCGGCCTTCAGGCCCGGGCGGTCGGGGAGGCGCACGGTGCCGTCGATGGAGGGGGCGTCCCAGACGGTGCGGCCGTGCCAGCGGCCCCCGGCGGCCTTGGACTCGGCGACGGCCTCGACCTCGACCCGGCCCTTCGCCAGCGCCTGGTTCCGCTCGAAGGCGACCTTCTGCTGGGCCTCCATGACGAGGCGGCGGCGGCGGTTCTGCTCCTTCTTCGTCACGAAGTCGGACCGCTGCCCCATGGGGGTGTCCTCCTCGCGGGAGTAGGTGAAGACGCCGAGGTGGTGGAAGCGGAAGTCGCGGACGAAGGCGACCATCTCCTGCACCTCGGCCTCGGTCTCCCCGGGGGTGCCCACGATGAAGGTCGTCCGCATAGCCAGTCCGGGGACCGAGTCCCGCATGTGGCGCAGGAGGTCCCGCGTCTTCGGCCCGCCGAGGGGGCGCATCATCCGCTTGAGCGCCCCGTCGGCCACGTGCTGGACCGGCATGTCGATGTAGGGGACCACCCGGGCGCAGTCGCGGATGGCCTCCAGCAGTTCGTCCCGGACGTAGGCCGGGTAGGCGTACATGAGCCGGATCCAGCGGAGTCCCTCCACCTCGTTCAGCGCCCGGAGGAGCTCCGCCAGCCGGAACCTCTTGTCCCGCTCGTAGCCGTAGAACGTCGTGTCCTGCCCGATGAGGACGACCTCGCGGACCCCGTCCCGGGCGAGCGCCTCCACCTCGGCCACGATCTCCCCGAAGGGCCGCGAGACGTGCCGCCCGCGGATCTTCGGGATGGTGCAGAACGAGCAGGGGTTGTCGCACCCCTCGCTCACCTTCACGTAGGCCATGTGGGGCGGGGAGAGGGGGACGCGGTCCACCGTCGCCACGTCGGCGCGGTAGTCGGCGCCCGCGGGGGTCGTCTCGCCCAGGATCTCCCGGCACAGCGTCGCCAGCCGCGGGTAGTCCTTGAAGGGGACGAAGGCGTCCACCTCGGGGAGCTCCCTGCGCAGCTCCTCGGCGAAGCGCTCCACGAGGCAGCCGGCCACCACCACCCCCCGGATCGTCCCCTCCTCCTTCAGCTTCACCATCCGGAGGATCGTCTCGATGGACTCCTCCTTGGCGGGGTCGATGAAGCCGCAGGTCGTCACGACCGCGACGTCGCTGTCCTCCGGGTCCGGGGCGATGACGAGCCCCCCCGTGGCGAGGGTGCCGAGGGCCTTCTCGCTGTCCACGAGGTTCTTGGGACAGCCGAGGGAGACCATCGAGACGCGGAGCGGGCGGGGGCGGGCGGTCTTCTTCATGGCGATCCGGCCATCATACGGGGGCGGCGGGCGGGGGGCGCCGTTTCTGGAGGGAGCCCGGGGGCCGGTGGTTGAAAATCATCCACCAAGTGGTTGAATTTCAACCACTTCAAGGCTAGAATCTGACACATGTTCGAAAGAGCTCTTGCAAGCAGGGTCCGCGAGGCGTTGTCCGACACCCCCGTGGTCTTCCTCCAGGGGCCCCGGCAGTCGGGCAAGAGCACCCTGGTCCGGGCCCTCGTCGGCGGGCGGGGACCGGCCCGCTACGTCACCCTCGACGATGCCAACCACCTGGCCGCGGCCCGGTCGGATCCCGAGGGTTTCCTCGCCGGGCTCGGGGAATCGGCGGTCCTGGACGAGGTCCAGTTCGCGCCCGGGCTGTTCCGCGCGCTGAAGGCCTCCGTGGACCGGGATCGCCGCCCGGGCCGCTACCTGCTGACCGGGTCCGCCGACGCGCTCCTCGTCCCCGGGATCGCCGAAGCCCTGGCCGGGCGGATGGAGGTCCTCACGCTCTGGCCCCTCTCCCAGGCCGAGGTGGAGGGGCGGGCGCCGGGGTTCCTCGCCGGGGCGTTCTCCGCCGGGCCGCCCCGGTGCGCGGAGCGGCGGGGGCGTCCCGACCTGTTCGGCCGGATCCTGCGGGGGGGCTTCCCCGAAGCCCGGGGCCGCGCGGCCCCGGACCGCCGGGGGGCGTGGTTCGACTCCTACGTCTCCCTCATGCTCCAGAGGGACGTGCGGGAGATGGCGGACGTGGCCGGACTCGCCGAGATGCCCCGCCTCCTCCGGATGATCGCGGCGCGATCCCCGGGGCTCGTCAACTTCGCCGAGATCTCCCGCGCCCTGGCCATGCCCCTGACGACCCTCAAGCGGTACATGGCGCTGTTCGAGGCGGCGATGATCGTCCGCTACCTCCCGGCGTGGGCCGGCGATCCGGGGCGGAGGCTCGTGAAGGCGCCCCGGATCCTGTTGGCCGACGCGGGCCTGGCCTGCCACCTGCTCGGGGCGGACGAGGAGCGGATCCGCGGGGACCCCCTCGTTCTCGGGAACATCCTCCAGGTCTTCGCGACCCTGGAGGTGATCCGCGAGGCGGCCGCCTCGCCGGATCCTCCCGGCCTCCTCCACTACCGCAGTTCCACGGGTCGCGAGGTGGACCTCGTGGCGGAGGATCGGCGCGGCCGGATCGTCGGAATCGAGATCAAGGCGGCGGCGACGGTGGGACCCGCCGACTTCGAGGGGCTCCGCGGGTTGGCCGGGGACGCGGGCGGGCGATTCCACCGGGGAATCGTCCTCCACCGCGGGCGCGAGGTCGTGCCCTTCGGGCCGGGGATGTTCGCGGTCCCCGTCCATGCCCTCTGGTCCTGAGACGGAATCGAACGGGGCCGGCCCTTTCGGACCGGCCCCGGGGGGTGCCGCGGTGCCCGCCTACAGGACGGGGTGGGACCCGGAGGCGTTCTCCGGCCCGAGGACGCCGTCGCCGACCAGCTCCTCGATGATGCGCGTGGCGCGGGTGAAGCCGATGCCGAGCTTCCTCTGCAGGACGACCACCGACCCGCGGCCGCGCTCGCGGACCGCGGCGACCGCCTGTTCGTAGAGCTCGTCGCGCCCCTCGCGCTTCGCGGGGGCGGCGGCCGGCTCCGGCAGGACGACGGACGGCACCGCCTCGACCTCCGGCTCCGCGGCCGGGGCGGCGGGGGAATCCGACTTCAGCTCCTCGACCAGGCGACTGACGAGGGCCTCGTCCACCTTCTCCTCGACCTCCTCCTCCGCCTCGGCGGGGAGGACCGAGTCCACGACCTCGACGGCGGGCACCTCGACCATCTCGACGGGCGCCTCGACCGGCGCCTCGACGGCGGGCTCGACCGGGGCCACCACCGCGTCCATCACCGGGGGCGGGGCGTGGGCGGGGACGCGGGAGCCGTCGTCGGGGGCCTGGTGGTCCTCCGCCGCGGCCCGGGTCCCCTCGGGGAACATGAAGGGGAAGAGGGTCCCCCAGCCGTGGGCCTCGAGGGCGTCGAGGGAGACCGGCTCCGCGGCGGCCGGTTCGCCGAACAGGTTCCCGAAGGAGGCGACGATGGCCTCCGCGGCCTCCTCGGCGGAGAGGTCCTCCGTCACGGGCGCGTCGTCGTCCACGACGACCTCGTTCGGGGCGACGACGACCTCCTCGATCTTCGCGAGGTCGATCCCGTGGTCCGCGAGGCAGCCGTCCACGACGGGGTCGGAGAGCAGGGTGACGCGCTCGACGGGCTCCTCGATCACGGGCATCAGGTTGGCCGGCGGCTCCCGGGGCTCGGACTGCGCGGGGCCGGGGGCGCCGGTGTCCGCGTCCGGGCGGACGACGGGGTCGCCGAAGAGCCGGGCGAGGACCTCGTCGGGGTGGGCGTCCGCGGGGGGCAGCGTCTCGAAGGGGTGCACCTCGATGCAGGGGTTCGTCTCGGTGTGCGGCTCCCGGTCCGGGGTCGGCTCCAGGGCGGGGAAGGCGTAGGGGACGACGTCCTCCTCCACGGGCTCGAGGCCGAGGTCCTTCGCGGCGGCCAGCAGCCAGGAGGCGTCCTCGGCGGGGGAGGGGAAGACCGCCTCCACGGCGGCCCCGTGGGCGTCGGCGGCCGACTCGGGGGCGGGGGAGACGATCTCCGCCGGAGGGGCCGGGGCGGCCGCGGAGAACAGGGGGGCCGGGACCTGGGCGGGGACCGGCTCCTCCGCGGGAGAGGTCATCAGCAGGGCGGAGGCGGCTCCGTGGTTCTCCTCGGCGGGGGCGTCGGGGGCGACCACGTCCGGCGCCGGGGTCTCGACGGCGGGGACGTGCTACTCCACCACGGCGGCGGGGGCCTCGTCCTCGAAGCCGAAGGCGAAGAACTCGTCCTCGTAGGGGGCGTGTGCCGTCTCGGGGGCGGGGGCGGCGGCGGGCTCGGCGGAGACCTCGACGGAGGCTTCCGGAGCGGCGGGGGCGGCGGGCGGCTCCGCCGGGGCCGGCGCGTAGGGGTCGGCGAGCTCCTCGTTGGGAGGCAGGAACTCCACGGAGGAGAAGATGTGCGGGGCGCGGTCGGGGATGAGGACGGGCCCGGCGGGGGGCTCGAACTCCTCGGTCTCGAGCTTCGGGGCGGCGGCCGCGGGGGCCGGGGCCGGCGCGGCGGGCAGGATCGCGGCCGGAGGCAGGGCGGGGGCGTCGGCGGCGATCTCCTGGGAGAGGAGCGGCGGCGCCGAGGGGGCGAGGAGGAAGGGAGGGACCTCGGGCAGCCGGAGGACCGGGGGCTCGGCGGCGGCCGGGGCCGGGGGGGCGAAGAGGTCGTCGATCGCGTCGGCCACGGCGGCCTGGTCCTCGGCGTCCACGACCAGCTTCCGTTCCGCCTCCGTCACCGGCTCGCCGGCCGCGAGGCGGCGGTGGACGTCGGCGACGTGCTCCTCCCGGTCCAGCACCCGGGCGTCGGAGAACTCCTCGGGCTCCTCGGCGGGGGATTCGGCGGGCTCGACGGAGGCCTCGGGGGTCTTCCAGGACTCGACGGGCTCCGCCTGGCCCGGCTCCAGGACGGCGGTGGCCCCGGCGTACGCGGGCTCCTCGGGGGGGAGCAGGGGGAAGGAGAGGGAGCCCCGGAGGGAGGCGAACTGGGCGTAGAAGCCGAACTGCGTCGCCATGGCGAAGGAGACGAGGAACAGCGTCCCGAGGACCGCGACGCCCAGCACCGGGCCGAAGCCCCGGTGCACGATGTCTCCGGTCCACACGCCGACGGAGCCGGCCCAGAACTCGTGGGGGCTCGAGACGAGGGAGGTCAGGGCGCAGAAGGAGGGGATGCAGGCCGCCACCCCGACGATCCGCGGGAGGAGGGCGCCCACGGACTCGCGGAAGTAGGCCACCACGCTCCACGCGAAGGCGATCCCGAAGGCCAGGTAGGCCCCGGCTCCGAAGGGCTCGACGAACATCGACGCGATGCGGAAGCGCAGGGCGTCGCCCCGGGCGAGGATCCTCTCCGGCGACAGGTAGTCCTGCTTGCCGTAGAACAGCATGCAGAGCAGGACGAACAGGCTAGCGGCCACGGCGCCGGCGGCGAACGCCGCGCCGCGCCCCAGGCGGAGCTTCATGGGTTCCTTCCTCCTTCGCCCGGGCCTCGCGGCTGCCGGGCGTCAGTCCTCGTCGTCTTCCCCGGCCCTCGCCTCCGCGGCCTTCGCGGCGGCGATCTTGCGCGACTCGTACTCCTCGAGAGTGACCAGCACCTCGCTCGCCTTGCTGCCCTTGTAGGCCCCGACGATCCCCTCCTTGCGCATCCGGTCGAGGAGGCGCGATGACCGCGTGTAGCCGATCTCCAGCGCGCGCTGGAGGAGGGAGGCGCTGCCCCTCTGCTCCTCCAGCACGATGGCCACGGCCTGGTCGTAGAGGGGATCCTTCTCCTCCTCGGTCAGGAAGGTGCCGCTGCAGACCTGGGTGAGCTCGCGGTTGAACTGGGGCTCGTGGCGCTCGGCGAGGAAGTCGCACACGCGCTTCACCTCGGCGTCGGCGACGAAGGCCGCCTGGGCGCGGACGAGGTTCGCGGTGCGCGGCGGCAGGTAGAGCATGTCGCCCTTGCCGAGGAGCTTCTCGGCCCCGTTGGCGTCGAGCACCACGCGGCTGTCGATCTTGCTCGTGACCTGGAAGGCCATGCGCGTGGGCATGTTGGCCTTGATGAGGCCGGTGATGACGTCCGTGGACGGGCGCTGGGTGGCGAGCACGACGTGGATGCCCACGGCGCGGGACTTCTGGGCGAGGCGGGTGATGAGGACCTCGATGTCCTTGCCCACCGTCATCATGAGGTCGGCCAGCTCGTCCACGACGATGACCACGTAGGGCAGGTGGGTCGGCACGTCGCGGTCGGCGTCGCCGAGCTCCTCGCAGCGGGCCTTCACCTTCGCGGGGCCGAGCTCGTTGTAGCCGGCGATGTTGCGCACCTGCATCATGGCCAGGAGGTCGTAGCGCTCCTCCATCTGGTTCACGGCCCACTCGAGCACGCTCGCCGTGCGCTTCATGTCCGTGACGACGGGCGAGAGGAGGTGGGGGATCCGGGAGAAGAAGGACAGCTCGACCTGCTTGGGGTCCACCAGGATGAACCGCACGTCCCCGGGGGTGCGGGTCATGAGGACCGACATGATGAGCGCGTTGATGCAGACCGACTTGCCGCTCCCCGTGGCCCCGGCGATGAGGAGGTGGGGCATCGTGGTGAGGTCCTCGATGCGGTAGGCGCCGGCGGCGTCCACGCCCAGCAGCATCGGGATGGCGGCCTTGGAGCGGGCGAAGGTCTCCGTCTCGAGCAGCCCGCGCAGGCGCACGTCCTCGCGGTCCACGTTGGGGACCTCGACGCCCACGGTGGACTTGCCC
>CAZWGT010000106.1:2640-4598 GCA_964633345.1 uncultured Planctomycetota bacterium | reverse complement strand
CGACGACGCGGACCGGGGCCTTCATCGCGATGGCCAGGTCCTCGGCGAGGGAGTGGATCTTGCTCGCCTTGATCCCGGCGGCCAGCGTCAGCTCGTACATGGTGACGACGGGCCCGCGGGTGTACCCGACCACCCGGGCCTCGATCTTGAAGTGGCCGAGGGTCTCCTCGAGCACCCGGGCGTTCTTCTGGATCGTCTCCTCCTCGGCGTGGATCTCCCGCGCGCGGGGCTTGTCGAGGAGGTCGATGGGGGGGAACTCGTAGTCGCCGGCGTCCGCCTTGGGCGCCTTCTTCCGCGGGGCGCGCGGCTTCGGTTCCTCGTCCCAGGACTTCCTGGCGGGGGCGGCGTCCCCGAAGAGCCGCTCCTTGAGCGTGGGCTTCTTCTTCTCCTCCGGCTCCTCGGGCTCCTCCGGCTCCACCTCGGCGACCGGAGGCCTGGGCGCGGGGGCCGGCTCCGGGGAGAGGTCCGCGAGCGGGGCGGGGGCGGGGGCGGGGGCGGGGGCCGGGGCGGAGGCCAGGGCCGGGGCGACGGGCTCGGGCCAGAGGGAGCGGCGCGCCCAGGGCCCGAGGCGCTTGAGGGCCGAGGCCCCTTCGGCGGCGATCTCGAACACGAGGAAGTCGGTGAAGAGGGCCAGGCCCACGAGGAAGAAGATCACCACCGCGAGGAAGGCGCCCACGCTGCCGAGGGCCCAGCAGAGCGCCTCGCGCACGCCGACGCCGAGCATGCCCCCGGGCCCGCCCTCGCCGAGGAACTCGTAGCGGCTGGTGGACACGGTGAGGGCCAGGCCGGCGCAGACGCCGAGGACGAGGAGGGTCAGGCCCGCGGCCCGCTCGCCGGCCCGCTCCGAGCCCTTGCGGAAGAAGGCCAGGCCCATCCAGTAGAGCGACAGGGGGATGAGCAGGAAGGCCGCCATCCCGAAGCACCAGAAGACCCCCCGGACCATGAGCTGCCCGAACTTGCCCACGAGGCCCCCGGGCGGCTCCTGCGGGGCGTAGGAGAACAGGGACACGAGCAGGAGGAGGAGCAGCGCCGCGCCGCCGAGGAGCCGGACCTCGCGGAGGATCTCCGCGCGCCGCGGATCGCGGGCCTTCGGCACGGATTCATCCTTCTTCGGGGTGGTGGTTCGGGGCATTCGGACCCCGCGGTGGGGGCCCCCTTTTCGCGTGTGAAAGGACCTCGCTCCACCCTTCTATCGGGTCGGCGGGGCAAGGACTTGGGGGAGATCGACGGGGACTGCCCCCGGTTCTTCCTGCCTGGGGGCTGTCCCCGGTTCCGCCCGGTCAGCGCGGGCTCGACAGCTCCTCGACCAGCCCCACCACCCGCCGGGCGAACGCCCCCTTGCGAACCCCGGGATGCCGCTCCAACCCCCTGTCGGGGAAGAGGATGCGATAGTCCGCCATGTCCGCCTCGAAGGCCGCCGGAGAGCAGAGGCAGAGGGCGTCGAGGTTCTTCCGCCGGATCTTGGTCCGGGCCCCCTCGAGGGCGGCCTGCACCTCGACGGCGAATCCGACGCAGACGCGGCCCCCCTTGCGCCGGCCGGCCTCGGCCAGGATGTCGGGATTCCGGACCAGCGGGAGGGAGAGGCGGGCCGCCCCCTTCTTCCACTTCCCGGCCCGCCGGCGGGCGGGGCGGTAGTCGGAGACGGCGGCGGTCATGACCAGCGCGTCGGACCTGCGGAAGGCGGCGAGGACGGCGCGGCGCATCTGGAGGGCGGAGACCACGCGGACCGTCCGGACCCCGGGGGGGTCGGGGAGGGCGACGGGGCCGGTGACGAGGACGACCTCGTGGCCGGCCCGGCGGGCGGCGGCGGCGACGGCGAAGCCCATGCGGCCGCTGGAGGGGGAGGAGAGGAACCGGACGTCGTCGAGGTGCTCCCGGGTGGGGCCTGCGGAAACGACGAAACGCAACTACGACCCCTTCTTCCGACCAGAGGCCGGGCGACCAGAGGCCGGGCGACC
>CAZWGT010000106.1:0-2540 GCA_964633345.1 uncultured Planctomycetota bacterium | reverse complement strand
CGACCAGAGGCCGGGCGACCAGAGGCCGGGCGACCCGGAGGGTCGCCCCTACGGAGCAACCGATCGATTTCCGCGTGGATCTCGGCGGGCTCCCGCATCCGGCCCTGGCCGGTGTGGCCGCAGGCCACGGTCCCCTCGCCGGGCTCGTAGACGTGCCAGCCCGCCTTCCCGAGGCGCGCGACGTTCTCCCGCACGAGGGGATTCGCCCACATCCGGGGGTTCATGGCGGGGCAGGCGAGGATGGGGGAGTCCGCCGCCAGCAGCACGGTCGTCAGGAGGTCGTCGGCGATGCCGTGGGCGGCCTTCCCGAGGAGGTTCGCCGTGGCGGGGGCGAGGACGATCAGGTCGGCCCGGTCCGTCACGTCGATGTGCTCGACCTTCGCCCACTCCTCCCGGTCCCACTGGTTGGTCAGGACCGGGCGCCCGGTGAGCGAGGCGAACGTGAGGGGGCCGACGAGCTGCGTCGCCCCCCGGGTCATGACGACGGTGACCTCGTGCTCCGCCTTGACGAGGCGGGAGCAGAGGTCGGCGGCCTTGTAGGCCGCGATGGAGCCCGAGACGCCGAGGAGGATGCGGGCCATGGGAGCCCCCCGGGATCGGTTGGGTTAGAAGGTGGCCGGCGGGCCCGCGGGGCCGCGCGGCGGCTCCGGGGTCTCCGACGCCGGGGGCGGCAGCTCCGGGGAGTCGTCGGGGACGAGTTCGACCTCGCCGCGCTCGATCTCCTCGATCACCCGCGCGATGGGCTCCCGGTTCCCCTCGAGGGGGCGGGCCCCGCCGCGGACGACCTCCTGCAGGCGCCTCTGGATGAGGGAGGTCAGGCGGAACCGGCCGCCCACCTTGCGATCCAGCTCCTCGATCTTGCGAACGTTCTCGAGACTCATGCCGCGACCTCCTTGAACCGCCCTGGAATCCGTCGTGAGAACGGCCAGTCTACCCTGCCGCGCCCCGCCGCGCCTCGATGAACGCGGCCACCTCGTCCACCGTCCCTTCCACGACCCGGTTCACGATCCGCGCGTCGAACCGGTCCGCCTGCTCCATCTCCTTCCGCGCCACCTCGATCCGGCGGGCCTTCTCCTCCGGCGTCTCCGTGCCCCGCTTCTCGAGCCGCGCCTGCAGGTCCCCGGGAGACGGCGGGAGGAGGAAGATCGTCACGACCGGAAGGCCCGAGCGGCGCAGCGATTCCGCCCCCTGCACGTCGATGTTCAGCAGGCACACGTCCCCCCGGGCCAGCACGTCGTCGACGCCGTCCCGCGGGGTCCCGTACAGGTGACCGTGGACCGTCGCGTGCTCCAGGAACCTCCCCGCCGCCAGCCCCTCCTCGAACCGCGCCCGGGACAGGAAGAGGTAGTCCACCCCGTCCCTCTCCCCGGGCCGGGCGGCCCGGGTGGTCGCGGTGATGGACCGCGCGTACCCGGGCCTCCGCAGGAGCCCGTCGATCACCGTGGTCTTGCCGACCCCGGAGGGGCCGGAGACGACCGCGACGATCCCCCGGGCTCCCCTGCCGGTCATTCGATGTTCGCCGCCTGCTCCTTCATGCGGTCCACCTCGACCTTCATGTCCACGACCGCCGCGGCGATGGCCGCGTCCTGGCTCTTCGAACCGATCGTGTTCACCTCCCGCAGCATCTCCTGCAGGAGGAAGTCGAGGCGGCGCCCGGACTCGCCCCTGCCCGCCGCCGCGGCCCGGAAGGCGTCCACGTGGTGCTGGAGGCGGGTGGTCTCCTCGGTGACGTCGGCGCGCTCGGCCATGACGGCGATCTCGCGGGCCACCGAGTCGCGGAGGGCCCCCTCGGGCTGGCCCTCGAGGGCCTCCCGGAGGCGCTTCGACAGGCGCTCCCGGGCCGCCTTCGCCTGCTTCGGGGCGCGGGCGCGGACCTTCTTCAGGGCGGCCTCGATCCGCTTCACCCGGAGGAGGAAGTCCCGGTGCAGGGCCTCCCCCTCGCGGGAGCGGGAGGCCTCCATCTCCTTCAGGGCGGCGTCGAGGGCCTCGCGCGCCGTGGCGGCGAGGTCCTCCGACACCTCGCCGGCGGCGGGGGCGGAGAGGACCACGCCGGGCAGGGAGGCGATCATCGCCAGGTCCGGCTGGCCCGGCAGGCCCAGTTCGGCCCCGAGGTCGGCCAGCGCCTCGGCGTAGCGCCGGGCGAGGGCCTCGTCCACGAGGGGGGTGGTCTCCTCCTTCGGGCGCCCCGCCCGGAAGGTCCCGAAGACGGAGCCGCGGGACAGGACGCCGCGGATGCGGTCCTCGAAGTCGGACTCGCAGCCCGCCAGCGCCCCGGGCAGGCGGAGGGAGATCTTGAGCTGGCGGTGGTTGAAGGAGCGCAGCTCGCACGAGACGGACCCGCCGGGCCCCTCCCGGTCCGCCGTCCCGAACCCCGTCATGCTCCTCATGGCCGCGGCTACTTGCCGCCGTCCTTCGGGGGATCGGTGGGAGCCGGGGTCTCCTTGGGGGGGTCCTTCGGAGCGTCCTTCGGAGCGTCCTTCGGCGCGTCCTTCGGCGCGTCCTTCGGCGCGTCCTTGGCCGGCTCGCCGGCCGCCTTGCCG
>CAZWGT010000105.1:0-11368 GCA_964633345.1 uncultured Planctomycetota bacterium | reverse complement strand
GCCGACCTCTTCGCGCTCTCGAGCGACGACGAGGGGCTGCCCATGGTGGTGATCGAGGCCATGGCCTCGGCGCGGGCGGTCGCGGCGACGGACGTCGGCTCCGTCCGGGACCTCGTGGCCGACGGGGAGACCGGGATCGTCGTCCCCCGGCGCGACCCCGGGGCCCTCGGCGCGGCGATGGCCTCCCTCCTCGGCGACGACGACCGCCGCCGGGCGATGGGGGAGGCGGGCCGGAGGCGGATCCGGGAGCGGTACCCGATCGAGCGCTGCGTCGAGGACACCGAGGCCTACCTGAAGAGGGTCTGCGGGCGGGAGTGAGAAGAGGCTTCCGGGCGATTCCGCTCCGCGGAGCGCGTCGCGTCCGATGGGGGGGACGACGTCTCTGCGCGCTCCGCCGAGCGGCCTCGCCCGGGTGGTGAGTCAACGTCCAGAGGCCACGGCCACGTCGATGAGGCTGTTCCCATGCGGGGGGCGGAGGGACGATCCTCGTGGCCGTCGTCGTTGACTCTCCACGCGCCGGGATCGACGCGGCCGGTCCTTTGCGGCCGCGTCGATCCCGGCGCAACGGCCTCTACTTCTCCTCCACCTCGATCTTGAAGTCCCGCACGAGGGGGTTGTCCCGGTTCTCCCCGTCCACGTCCTGCGTGTCCCACTCCCCGTCGGCGTCCACCTCGAGGGTCGTCTCGCCGAAGGGGAGGGAGGGGAAGCGGTAGGCGCCCTTCTCGTCGGTGTAGACGTAGAGCCCCACGTCCACCTCGGGCTCGTCGCTGGTCACGTTGACGAGGACCTGGGCCCCCTTGATGCCGCGGCCCTTCTGGTCGGTCACGGTCCCGGAGACGACGCGCCCGGGGCGCACCACGGCCTTCACCTCGTCGCCGGAGGTCGGGTCGTCGGGCTCCACCTTCACCACCGCGCCCCCGTCCTCGGGGACGACCCAGAGCACCCCCTTCCACGGGATGGCGTCGTCGAAGGCGAACTGCAGCTTCCCGTCCTCGTCGGTCTTGCCGACCAGCACGCTGTGGCGCTCGTCGAACTCGATGTCGAGGCCCCCGGTGTAGACCTTCGCGTGGCGCACCGGCGCCCCCGCCTCGTCCATGACCCGCACCGGCGTGGGGACCGAGACGTACATCTTCACCTCCCGGCTCTCCTCGGGGGGGGAGCCCGTGCGGAAGTGGATCGCCTTGCCGAGGCCGATCATGAAGCCCTCCTTGCGCGCGGAGAGCAGCCACTGCCCGGAGCCCAGGCGCTCGATGCGGGCCGTCCCGTCGGGGCCGGTCGTCGCGGAGCGGTAGGTGCGGGTCTGGCGGTGGTAGAGGACCACGAGCGCCCCCTCGAGCGGGGTGCCCTGGAGGATCGAGCTCCCCCGGGGCATGGGCTGGCCCGTCGCGGGGGCGGGGGGGAGCTCCCGCTTGGAGACCGTGATGCGGGCCGCGTAGCCGGTGCCGAGGACCACCTCGACGGGGGCGGCGGAGGGGACCTCGACCGAGGGCAGCGAGACCGGGGCGAAGCCCGGGGCCCCCGCCTCCAGGGCGTAGCGGCCGGGGGTGAGGTCGGGGACCGAGAACGAGCCGTCGGCCCCCGCCGCCGCGCCGCGGGCCGTCCCGCCGGAGCGGACGACGACGACGGCCCCCTCGACGGGGGCGCCCGTGGAGCCGACCACCCGGCCCGCGAGGGCGGCCGAGGGTCCGAGGACGAGGACGAGGTCCGGGCCGCCGGCGACGGCGTCCGTGGCCACGGCGTGGCCCGAACCCTCCTTGCGGGCCTCGACGCGGAAGGGGCCGCGGGACTTCACCGGGATGCGGAAGAGGCCGTCGGCCCCGGTCTTCCCGCGGCCCGCCTCCTTCTCGGGGACGGGGGCCGCGGGCAGGGCGGGGACGCCGCTGTAGAGGTTCGTCGCGACGAGGTCCTCGGGGTCGAGGGAGAACAGCTCGCGGAGGGCCTCCGGGGCGACCGATTCCGCCGAGGCGGGGGCGGGGGCCTGGGGGAGGTCCCGGACGCCGCCGGTGTAGACGGCGACCTCGGCGTCGGGCACGGGGTTCCCGTCGGGGCCCTTCACGAGGCCGGCCACGGCGTAGGCGGTCACCGGGGGCCGGCCGGCGGGTCGCCCGCCGGGGTTGTCCGGGCGGGGGGGCTTGCGGGGGGCGGGGGGCTTCCCGACCGGCGCGGGGCGCACGGGCGCCGCGGGGGACACCGGCGTCTCGGCGGGGGGGGCGGAGCCGAGGACGAGCCACGCCACGACGGCGAGCGCCGCGACGACGGCCAGGGCGAACAGCACGACGACGGCGCGGTTGCTGGAACTCATGGCACCTCCGGGCCGGGGGACGCCCGGCCCACGGGAGATTGGACGCCGGGAGGGCGGGGGCGCGCTACTTTTGCGCGTTCGCGCGCACGGTCTCGAGGATCTTCCGGAAGGTCGGGTCCTCCCGGAGGGGGGCGAAGGCCGGGTCCCCCTCGACGGCGGAGGGGTCCGCGAACCCCCGGTCCGCCGCCACGCCGAGGGCGCCGAGGGCCTCCTCGCGCTTCCCGGCGCGGACGAGGAGCGAGGCCGCCCGCACGCGGTTGTCCCGCATCCCCGCCGTGGACACGCGCACCCCGAGGGCCAGGCGCACGTCCACGGCCGCCTGCTCCCGGTCCCCCGCGAGGAGGGACCGCTCCGCCGCCGCGAAGCGCGCCTCCACGCGCAGGGACGCCGCCTCGGGCGCGAGGCCGGCCGCCGCCAGCGCCCGGGCCCCCCGGTCGAGGAGGTCCTCGTCGGGCCGGGCGGCCAGGACGCCGAGGAGGACCGCGCGCCCCTCCTCGACCCGCTTCTCCTCGACGAGGCGGACCCCCTTGCCGCAGAGCGCGGCCGCCGTGACCAGGGAGGTCGCCGCGCAGCGGCGCGCCGCGGCGCGGGCGCCGGGGAGGTCCCCGGCGGCGAGGATCCCGTCGAGGCCGGCGGAGGCCGCGGTCCGCGCCTCCTCCTCCCTCCCGAGGGCGGCCAGGGACTCGACCAGGGTCCAGACGGCCGGGGGCCAGGCGGGATCCGGGGCCAGGGCCCGCCGGGCGAGGGGGAGCGCCTCCGCCGCGCGGCCCTTCGCCGCGAGGAAGGAGGCGAAGGCCTGGAGCGCGTTGCGGTGCCAGGGCGCGGCGAGGAGGGCCCGGCGCCAGCCGGCCTCGGCCTCGGCGTCCTCTCCGAGGCGGGCCAGGGTCTCGGCCCGGTTCGAGTGGGCCATCGGATCCGCGGGCCGCAGGAGGAGGAGGTCGTCGAGGAACCGCCGCGCCCGCGCGAACTCCTCCTTCGCCCCGGCCGACGTCGCCGCCGTGGCCCCCAGCTTGAGCGACACCTCCCCGGCCCGGGCGAGGGCGTCGGCGGCCCCGGGGTCGAGGGACGCGGCCCGGGCGAAGAGGTCCCGCGCCGTCGCCGCCCGCTCCCAGGGGAGGGGGTCGGCCTCCCGCTCGATGCGCCGCCCGTCGGACTGGGGCCCCTCGGCCGCCATGTGCACCCCGAGCAGGAGCGCCGCCCCGGCGAGGGCGAGGACGAGGACCCGGTGGAGCGAGGATCCGACGGCGCCGAGGGTCGTCACCCGCCCGCCCCCGAGGAAGGCGAGCCCGCCGGCGGCGAACGCGGCCAGGAGCAGGGACGCGGGCCGGTGGAAGGGAGCGGAGACGAGGGAGGCGCCCGCGGTCGCGGCGAGGGAGCCGAAGAGGGCCAGCGCCAGGCCCCGGTCCTCCCCGGCGGCGGCACGGACCGCGGCGCGAAGGAGGAGGGCCGCCAGGACGAGGAGGGCGGCCACCATGGGCCAGCCCCCCTCGGCGGCGAACTGGAGGGGGTCGCCGAGGGCCTCGCCGGGATCGCGGAAGAGGGAGGCGCGGTACTCCCGCTCGGTGCGGTAGGGGGGGTGGGCCGCCTCCCAGTTGCCCGCGCCGACGCCGAGGGGATGGTCGAGGAGCATGCGGGCGGAGCCCCGGGCGAGGTCGGCCCGCACCACCACGGTGTCGGAGCGCCCGAGCCAGGCGGGGATCTCCCCGTCCCGGGCGAGGGTCCACGCCCCCGCGGCCCCGATCCCCGCCAGGAGCACGGCGGCGGCCGCGATCGCCAGTGGCCGTCGGCGTTGCCAGAGCGCCAGGCCCCCCGCGGCCGCCCCTCCGACGGCCAGCCCGAGGAGGGCGCCGCGGCCCCGGGCGGCGAGGAGGAACGCGGCGCCGAGGGCGAGGGCGAGCCACGCGGAGCGCCGACCGCGGAGGGCCAGGAGCAGGGCGAGGGGGAGGGAGGCGGCCACGAACTCCGCGGCGACGTTGGGGTTGCCGAGGGTGGACACGGGGAGCGCCCGCCCGCCGTCCCTCCACGGGAAGGGGAAGTCCCACCCCGCCGCCTGCACGAGGCCGTAGGCCGAGGCCAGGCCCGCCGCCGCGGCCGCCGCCCCCGCGAGGGGGAGGAGGTCGGCGGCGGTGAAGCAGACGTTCTCGACGGCCAGCGCGAAGACCCCGGCGGCCAGGAGGAGCGCGAGGAGGCGGGCGGCGGCGTAGGGGTCGGGGCCGCGGTGGGCGGAGGCGGCCATCGCCAGCCACGCCGCCGCCAGGGCCGCGGTGGCGGGGGACCAGCGGAGGTCGAGGCGCCCCCGGCCCTCCGCGGTCCGCGCCGGGAGGGACCAGGCCGCCACGACGAGGACGCCGGCGGCCAGCAGGGCCGCCTTGGCGGCGTCGAAGGTGACCGCGAAGGGCACGACGAGGAGGGGGACGGCCAGGAGGAGGAACGCGAGGAAGCCCTTTCTCATCGTTCCCCTAGGACGCCGGGTCCCCGAAGATCGCGTCCACGAACGCCGCGGGGTCGAATCGCTCGACGTCCTCCTGCTTCTCGCCGACCCCGATGAACTTCACGGGCACCGGGACGTGGCGGCGGATGGCGAAGACCGCCCCGCCCCGGGCGGTGCCGTCCATCTTGGCGAGGAAGAGGCCGGACACCGGGACCGCCTCGCGGAACACCTTCGCCTGCTGGACCGCGTTCTGGCCCACCGTCGCGTCGAGGACGAGGACGACCTCGTGGGGGGCGCCGGGGATCCTCTTCCCGATCACGCGGGAGATCTTCTCCAGCTCCTTCATGAGGTTCCCCTGGGTGTGGAGGCGGCCCGCGGTGTCCACGAGGAGGACGTCGGCCCCGCGCGCGACGGCCGCCTCCGCGGCGTCGTAGGCCACCGCCGCGGGGTCGGCCCCGGTGGACTGCTTCACGACGGGGACGCCGACGCGCTCCCCCCACGCGGACAGCTGCTCGACGGCGGCGGCGCGGAAGGTGTCGCAGGCCCCCAGCACCACCGACTTCCCTTCGCGGACCAGCAGGCCCGCGAGTTTCGCCACGGAGGTCGTCTTCCCGCTCCCGTTCACCCCGCAGACGAGGACCACGGTCGGCCCCGAGGGGGCCCAGGCGATGTCCCGCCCCTCCCCCTCCAGCATGCGGGCCATCTCCCGCCGGAGGAACGGGACCGCCTGGGCGCCGTCGAGGAGCTCCCCGGAGCGGTTCGCGGCGCGCAGGCGGTCCATGATCTCCGCGGCCGCCTCGACGCCGACGTCCGCGCCGACCAGCGCCTCCTCGATCCCGTCGAGGGTCGCCGCGTCCACCCTCTTCCCCAGGACGACGGCCTTGATCCGCCCGGCGAGGGCCCTTCCCGTCTTCGCCAGGGACTCCCGGAGGCGGGAGAGGATCACCCTAGGCGGGCTCCGCGGGGGCCTCGGCGGCCGGGGCGATCCGGCCCGAGGTCTCGAGATCGCGGCGGACGCGGTCGAGGACGCCGTTGACGAAGGCCCCGCTGGAGGCGGTGGAGAACCGCTTGGCCATCTCGATGGCCTCGTTGATGACGACGCGGGGAGGGACGTCGGGGTGGCGGAGGAGCTCCTCGATGCCGAGGCGCAGCACGTTGCGGTCGATGGCCGCCATGCGGTGGATGGACCAGTGCTGGGCGGCGGCGGCGAGAAGCCCGTCGATCTCGGCCAGCGCCCCCCGGACGCCGCGGGCCAGGGCGAAGGCGTAGTCCACCACCTCCGGCGGGTGGCCGTCCTCGCGGAGCGTCGCCTCGATCCCGGCGAGGCAGTCGTCCCCCGTGAGGTCGGCCTGGTAGAGGGCCTGCAGCGCCATCTCGCGGGAGCGGGAGCGGTCCTTGCGCGGCACGGTCAGCGGCCCCGGCGCTTCTCTCCGCGATCGGACAGGCGCGGGAGGAGGTCGGCCATCTCGAGGGCGGCCATGGCGGCGTCGGCCCCCTTGTTCCCCGACTTGGACCCGGCCCGGTGGATGGCCTGCTCGAGGGTGTCCGTGGTGACGACGCCGAAGATGCAGGGCACGCCGGTGTCCCGGGAGACGGCGGCGATCCCCGCGGCCGCCTCGCGGCAGACGAGGTCGTAGTGGTTCGTCTCCCCGCGGATCACGGCGCCGAGGCAGACCACGGCGGCGTACTGCCCCGTGGCGGCCAGGGTCCGGGCGGCCAGGGGGAGTTCGAAGGCCCCGGGGACCCACGCGAGGGTGACGTCCCCGTCCTCCACCCCGTGGCGCAGCAGGGTCCCGACGCACCCGTCCACGAGGCGGCGGGTGACGAAGTCGTTGAACCGGGCGGCCACGACGGCGAACCGCCGGCCCGCGGGGAGGAATCGGCCTTCGAGGACGATCATGGAACGGGCAAGGATACGCGACGGGCGGGGCCCGCGATGCCGTTTTCGCTTCGGCGATCGCCGGGGACTGTCCCCGGTCACGAGCGGAGCGAGGGACCGGGGGCTGTCCCCGGTTCGGACGCTTGCCGACAACCGGGGACAGCCCCTCGCCGGGGCTTCGCCCCGACGAGGGACAGTCCCCGGGCCGCTCCCCGGTTCTTCCTGCCCGGGGATCGCGGGGGCATCCTTACCGTAACGCCATGCCCGCGCTCCTCCCCCTCGACCAGGCGATCCGGCTCGTGCTCCGCCGGACGAGGGCCCGGCGGACCGGGCGGGTCCCCCTCGCGGAGGCCCTCGGGCTCCGCCTCGCCGCCCCCGTCCGGGCCGACCGGGACCAGCCCCCGTTCGACCGCGCGACCCTCGACGGGTACGCGGTCCGGTCCGCGGATCCCGCGGTCGGCCGGGAGGCCCTGGCGGTCCTGGGGACGGTCTTCGCCGGAGGGCGGGCGGGGGCCCGCGTGCGGCCCGGCACGTCGGTCCTCGTGATGACGGGGGCCCCGCTCCCCCCGGGGGCCGACGCCGTCGTGCGGCGGGAGCACGCCGCCCCCCTCGGGACCGGGGAGTTCGTCCTCCTCCGGGAGCGCCCCCGTCCGGGGGACGGGGTCCACCGCCGCGGATCGGACGCGCTCCGCGGGGCCGTCGCGGTGCCCGCCGGGACCGCGTTGACCCCCCGGGTCGTGGCCGTCCTCGCCTCCCTCGGGGCCGTGCGGCCGGAGGTGATCCTCCCCCCGCGCGTGGCCGTCGGGGCCACGGGCGACGAGCTCCGTCCGGCCGGGAGCCGCGGGCTCCCCCCCTCGGCCATCCGCAACTCCAACGGGCCGACGACGGAGGCCCTCGTCCGCGCCGCGGGGGGCCTCCCCGTCCCCCTCGGCACGGCGGGGGACCGGGAGGAGGAGCTCCTCGCCCTCGTGCGGCGGGGACTGCGGTCCGCGGAGATCCTGGTCCTCACGGGAGGGGTCTCGGCGGGGGACCACGATCTCGTGCCCCCGGCCCTCGAGAGGGCCGGGGTCGAGCGGGTCTTCCACCGGGTGGACCTCAAGCCCGGCAAGCCGGCCTGGTTCGGGACGAGGGGAGGGACCCTCGTGTTCGGCCTCCCCGGCAATCCCGTCTCCGCCCAGGTGACCTTCGCCCTCCTCGTCGCCCAGGCGATCGCGGCCCTGCGGGGGGAGGCGGAGCCGGGGCCCGCGCTCGTTCCCGCGCTGCTGGAGGGGGGCGCGGTGCGGGAGGGGGGGCGCCTGACGTTCCGGCCCGCGGCCCTGCGGCGCGACGGGAAGGGGCGTCTCCGGGCGCGGCTGCTCCCGTGGAACGGCTCGGGGGACTTCGTGAACTTCGCCCTTGCCCAGGCCCTCGTCCGCCGGGAGCCGAGGGCCCCGGCGGCCCGCGACGGGGACCCCTGCGAGGTCCTCCTCCTGTGAGTCCGGCGCGCCGGCGCTACGGTTCGGCCGTGCTCTCCGCCCTCCTGCTCACGGCGGCCTTCCCCCCCTTCGGTCTCCGGTTCCTCGGGTGGGTGGCGCTGGTGCCGTGGCTGACCTGCCTCCTCCGGGACCGGGGGGAGGGGCACAAGGGCCCGGGCTTCGTCTTCGGCCTCGTCCACTTCACGACGGGCCTCGCCTGGCTCTTCCCGCTCCACCCCGCCTTCCCCCTGGCGCTGTCGGCGATCCTCGCCCTCTACCCGCTGCTCTTCGCGTTCCTCTTCCGCCGGGTCGCCCGCCTCGGACCGGAGACGGCGGTCCTCGCGCTCCCCTTCCTCTGGGTGGGAGTGGACTTCCTCCGCGAACACCTCGCGTCCGGCTTCCCGTGGCTCCTCCCCGGGCACGTCTTCGCGGGTTATGCGAACCTCCGGCAGGCCGCCGCCCTCGGCGGCGAGCACCTCCTGACCTTCCTTCTCGTCTTCGCCGCGGCGGCGCTGGCCGGGTGGCGGGTCGGGACGGGGTTCCGCTGGCGGATGCTGGCGGCGGCCGTCGCCCTCCCCCTCGTCTTCACGATCCAGGGTTCGGCGGCGCGCGCGTCGATGCGCGACGGGGCGGGGCCGCGGGTCCTTCTCATCCAGCCGGACTTCGAGATGGCGCTGAAGGGCAGGGCGCTCAAGGACCCGGACTCCGCCTACGAGATGCAGAACCGCCAGCTCTACCTCTCCCTCGACGGCCTGCGCCGGCACCCCGGGACCGACCTCGTGATCTGGGCCGAGACGATGATCCCGACGAAGCTCCGGGCGAAGGAGCCCCGCCGCGACATCCAGAGCGGGGACACCACGCGGAAGCTCGTCTCCATCGCCGATCCCATGGGCGTCGTCCCGGAGGCGGCGCGCCGGTTCCTCGGGGGGGCGGTCCTCGTCGACCCCGACGCCGAGCGCAACGCCGCCCTCCTCGTCGGCCCCCTCGGGCGGATCGAGGCCCGCTTCGACAAGGTCCACCTCACCCCCTTCGGCGAGTACATCCCGGGCCTCGCCCTCTTCCCGGAGGGGGCGCGACGGACGGTGGAGGGGTGGATCCGGGGGATCTCCCCGTTCCTCCCCGACCTCCAGCCGGGCGCCTCGGCGCCCTTCCCCCTCGAACTCGCCGGGGGGAAGCGGACGGTCCTCGGGGGCCTGGTCTGCTACGAGGTCCTCTTCCCGGCGCTGGCCCGGGAGAGGGCGCGGGGCGGGGCGGAGGTGCTCGTCAACCTGTCCAACTACGGCTGGTACGGCCGGTCGGTGCAGGAGCAGATCCTCGACGTGACGCGCCTGCGCGCCGTGGAGACGCGCCGGCCCGTGGTCGTGGCGACGAGCAGCGGCCCGACCTGCATCCTCGACGGGAACGGGGAGACGCGGACCTCCCTCCCCGCGGGGGAGCAGGGGTTCCTCCACGCCGAGGTCCCCCTGGACGGGCGGGGATCCCTCTACCTTTCCACGGGGGAGGTCACGGCGTGGGCCTGCGCGTTCCTGGGGCTCCTGGCCGTCGCGGCGGGGTGGAGGAAGCCCCCCGGAATGGGCCGCGAAACCTCTTGACACCCTCCTCGGCAAGGACCTACGATGCCCGCCCGAGTCGGTCGTCTTGGGCAAAGGCGGCACGACGGCAGCACCGCGAACATCTGGGCGAAACGGGCAATACCGTCGGTCAACCACAAGGGGCGCCTCGTCCGCCGGGCCGGGACGGGAGGCCTCAACGGAGGGAACGGACCCCATGAGCATGGTGGCAAAGATCCTCATCGTGTTGAACCTCATCCTCGCCGTCGCCGTGATGGGGGCCGCGGGGGCCTACCTCCAGTCCGCCGAGAACTGGAAGAAGCAGCACGACGACAACGAGGCCCGGTTCAAGGGCGAGATCGCCACCCTCAACGATCGGATCACCAAGTCCGAGGCCGCCCGCGACGAGGCCGCCCGCGGCAAGGCCGCCGCGGTCACCGCGCAGGCCCAGGCCGAGGCCGCCAACCGCACGCTCTCCGAGGCCAGCGCGCTCCTCAGCAAGCAGCTGAGCGATCTCACCGGCTCCTTCGCCGGCATCGACGCCAAGATGAAGGACCTCGAGGCCAACCTCGGCGCGGCCCGCACGGCCAACGAGAAGCTGACCGGCGAGAAGGCCCAGGCCGAGGCCGACAAGCGCGCCGCCCTCGACGCCCAGGCGAAGGCCGAGACCGAGCAGAAGCGCCTCACCGACGAGAACGCCAACCTCACCGCGATGCTCGACGCGACCCAGAAGGACAAGGTCGCCCTGGCCGACAGCCTCGAGGCCGCCAACACCCACCTCCACATGTACAAGACCCGCTACGGCGACCTCAACATGGTGTCCGCGCCGGTCAAGGGCCAGATCCTCGCCGCCGACTCCGCCATGGACATCTACCTCATCTCCGTCGGCTCCAAGGACGGCGTCAAGGTCGCCGACGAGCTGACGGTCTTCCGCGGCGACTCCTTCGTCGCCGTCGTCGTCGTGGACCAGGTCTTCAACGACAAGGCCTCCGTCATCGTCAAGAAGCTCAACGGCAAGCCCATGAAGAAGGCCGACATCAAGACCGGGGACAAGGTCGCCACCGCCCTCTAGGACCGACGCTAGAAAAGGAGCACCACGATGGCGAAGGACGAGATCGTCGATGCCGAGGCGGAGGAGAGGTCCGACAACACCTTCATGACCGGGGTCGTGGTCTTCACGACCGTCGCCCTGCTCGTCGGGTTCGTCCTCATCGAGCACGCGTGGAAGGTCAACTACGGGCGCGGCATCCTCAGCTAGTCGTTTTCTTCGAAGAGTTCCAGGGCGGCCCTCCCCGACGGGGGGCCGCCCTTTCGATTCCGGGGGTCGTCGAGGGGGGAGTCCCGCTGCGCGGGGCGGGTCGGGGGAGTCGACCGCCCGCTCCGCCTGCCTCCGACTCCCCCGACCGCAGGGAGTCGGAGGCAGGCGGAGGCGAAGTCCATGCGGTCGGCGGGTGCCCTCGGGGCTCCGCTACCCCCCGGTCGGCGACGGACCCGCACCGCCCCCCCCGTGACCGGATCCCGGAATCCCGTCCCCGGGGTGTGGGATGATGCCCCCGGGGCCGATCTAGGAATCAGGGTCCGCTCTCCGAAGGCATCCCCCGAGGTGGCCACGCACCCCATTCCATGAATGCCCTCATCTCCCGGTTCCTCGGCCTCTTCTCCATCGACATGGGGATCGACCTCGGAACGGCCAACACCCTGGTCTGCGTCGGCGGCAAGGGCATCGTCCTGAACGAGCCCTCGGTGGTGGCG
>CAZWGT010000104.1:5171-11495 GCA_964633345.1 uncultured Planctomycetota bacterium | reverse complement strand
CGGTCGTCGCCGCCTTCGTTGTGGTGTTCGCCGTCTCGGCCGCGGCGATCGGGCTGCTCGTCGACCGCGAGGTCGGCGAGGTCCTGGAACAGCGGCGCCAGGCGGCGGCGGCGGTCAAGGTCCGCCTCGAGGTCCTGCTCCGCGGGAAGGGCCGCGTGGGAATCGCCACCCACGACGCGTTCCTCGTGCGCGGCGCCGAGGAGATGCTGGCGCGCATGGCGATCCCGAAGGAGCGCTACGAGTTCCAGATGCTCCTCGGCGTCCTGCCGGATCTGCGGAAGTCCCTGGTCGCGAAGGGCCACCCGATGCGCGTCTACGTTCCCTACGGGACGCAGTGGTACGCGTACTCCACGCGCCGCCTGAGGGAGAACCCCGAGGTCGCGGGCAACATCGTCAAGGCGATGTTCCGCCGGGGTTGAGAGCCGGGCCGCCTACCAGGCGTTGATCGCGTCGATCATCATCCGAAGGCGGCCGTAGCTCCGCTTGTCGAAGGGGAACACGATCCTCCACGGGGGATCCGGGAGGGGGATGGGGTCCTCGCCCCGGGCGCGCCCGCGCACGACCTCGAACTCCCCCTTCCCGCCGTGCAGGAGCCCCCGGAAGTCCCGGTGGAGGAGGGCCAGCTGCTCCTCCGTCGGGGCCTTCTGCAGGCGGATGATGTACAGCTCCTTCAGGTGGCGCGCCGAGTGGTAGTTGCGGTAGAAGTTCACGCACTCGGCGACCGCGGCGTCGACGGAATCGGTCACCGTGTAGAGGTTGAGGTCCTCCGGCGAGATGAGCCCGCGATCGCGCAGGACCTCCTGGAAGAACTGGTCGACGCGCTTCCAGTAGTCGCCCCCCGGGTGATCGACCATGATCACCGGCACGGGAGGGGTCTTCCCGGTCTGGATGAGGGTGAGGGTCTCGGCGCCCTCGTCGAGGGTGCCGAAGCCTCCGGGGAACAGGACGATGGCGCTCGACTCCTTGACGAAGAAGAGCTTCCGCACGAAGAAGTAGCGGAAGGTGATGAGCCGCGGGCTCCCGTCGATGGCGGGGTTGGCGGACTGCTCGAAGGGGAGGCGGATGTTGACCCCGAAGGACTTCTCCTTCCCGGCCCCCTCGTTGCCGGCCTGCATGATCCCGGGCCCGGCCCCCGTGATGATCATCCAGCCCGCGGCGGCCATGCGCCGGGAGAAGTCCACCGCCATCTCGTAGGCGGGGTCGCCGGAGTGGATCCGTGCGGAGCCGAAGATGGTGGCCTTCCGGATCCCCTCGAACGGGGTGAAGACCTTCGTCGCGTAGCGCATCTCCTTGAGGGCGGTGTTCGCCTGGCGGATCGCGGCCCGGGAGGCCCCCGACTCGAGGAACTTCATGGTGGTCACGAGCATCTGCCGCGCCATCTCCGCGCCGGGGTGGTCGGCGTGGCCGGCCAGGATGGCGTCGATGGACGCGTCGACCTCGGGCCTGCCCACGGCGTACCTGCGGCGGGCGCGGCGCGGGGGGGTGGTCACGGACGGATGGTAGCGGGAAGGGGGCGCGGCGCCCCCCGGATCAAAGGTCCGCCGCCGTGAGCGCGCCGTCGCGGTTGCGGTCGAGCCTGCGGAAGACGGCGTCGCCGCCGGCGAACTCCTCGGGGGTGACCCGGCCGTCCTTGTCCTTGTCGTAGAGATCCCAGACGTCGTGCTTCTCCGGGGGCGGGGCCTGGGCAGCGGGGCCGCCGTCCTTGCCCCGGTACCGCCGGTCCTTCGAGCCGCGATTGGGATAGATCAACTCGTCGTAGGTGACGGTTCCGTCCCCGTCCTCGTCGAAGGACACGAAGGCCGCCGCGGGGCCGCGGAGGAACGCGTACTCGTCGCGGGTCACGTTCCGGTCGTCGTCGAGATCGAAGAGGACGAGGAAGTTGGCCCTCGTCGGCCGGCGCCGCGCCTTCTCGAGGTCGGCGATCTGGTCCTTCACGAGGGAGAGCACCTCGCGTTCGTCGAGGACCCCGTCCTTCTCCCGGTCGAAGTCGCGGAAGACCCTGTCCCCGTCGGCGCCGGCGTACTCCTTCCGCTGGATGCGCCCGTCCTTGGGATCCCGGTCGAAGTTCGTCAGGAACTCGGTCCTGCGGGCCTCGGCGTTGAACCGGGGATCCGTCGCCAGGCGCCGCTTCGCCCACTCGGCGAAGGGCTCGCCCTCCATGGGCTTCTTCCCGGGGCTCCCCGCCTGGATCGCCTTGAGGGCCCGCTCGATCTCCTCGCGGGAGAGGGAGCCGTCCCGGTCCGCGTCGACGGCCGCGAGGACGGGGCGGGAGGGGAACTCCGCCTCCGAGAGCTTCCCGTCCCCGTCGGCGTCGAGGGTGGGGAAGGCCTCGAGGATCATCTTGAGGCCCCCGACCACGTCCTGCGGGTCCTTCCTGCCGTCCTTCTTCCCCTCCTTGGCCGGCTCGTCCTTCCCGGGAGCGGGCGGGGAGGCGCTGAGGAGGGCGAGGGCGGCGAGGGCCCCGACGGGGAGGATCCGATTCATGGGGGCCAGTATCCCCCCGTCCTTGACGGGCGTCAAGCCCCCGCCCGCCTTCAGCCCGCCTTCAGCGCACCGGCGCGGTCAGGACCCGCCGCAGCTCCTCCGGGTCGAGGTAGCGGGCCCCCTCGTGGGAGACGTCCTTGAGCGGACGGCCGCGGAAGTCGATCATGCGGTCGAGGGGGAACTCCTCGGCGTCGGCCCGGGCGGTCCCCGGGATGGCGACGGTCCCGCGGGAGACCGGCTCCGACGGGCGGGAGACCTCGAGGATCTCCAGGCCCCCGGCGGCCGCCACCAGCACGAACGACTGGAGGAAGGGCGGGTTGTAGGCGCGGATCACCTTCAGGGAGCGGGCGCCTCCGTTGGCGACGGCCACGGACCGCGGCGTCCGTTCCGCCGGCATGCCCAGGGTGGAAGACACGTCGAGGAGGTGGAGGGCGCCGGGGGAGAGGGCGAAGGCGTAGTCCACCTCGCGGGAGGGGATGCCTCCGCCCTCGCTCCCGAGCTCGAAGAGCGTTCCGAGGGCGACGTCCACGCAGCCCCCCGGGATCCGGACCGCCCCGAGGAAGACCGGCGCCTCCGGCCGCGTGACGTCCACGAGGGCCATCCCGTCCGCCCCGTTGGCGACGACGGCGAGGCCCCGCGGGGGGAGGCGCGGCGCGTGGGCCTCGACCGGGTTGGGGCGCGAGAACTGGAAGAGGACGGAGACGGATCGGGCGTCGTCGGGAACCTCGCGGTCCCCGAAGGGCGCGAGGGACAGGATCGCGGGCGCGGCGGGATCGAAGACGTCGAGGATCGCCAGCCCCGCCGGTCCCGCGGCGACGTAGAGGCGAGGCCCGTCGAGGAAGAGCCCGCGCGCCTCGGCGGAGGCCCCGAGGGGGAGCGCCGCGCGGACCCTCGGCTTCGAGGGGACGGACGCGTCGATCACCACGATCCCCCTCTTCCCGTCGGCCGCGTAGACGAATTCGTCGGCGGCGAGGAGCGCCCGAGGATCCTCCAGGGCCTTCTCGATCCGCCCGACCACCTTGGGCCCCAGCGGGCTCCGCAGGTCGAGGACCCAGAGCGTCCCGTCGGCGGTCGCGGCGAACCCCGAGGCGGCGCGCCCCTGGAGGTCGTCGCAGCGCAGGGCGAAGGCCTTCACCGCCGCCAGCGGCACCTGGCCGATCTCCTTCGAGTTCGCGGGCGCCTTCCGGTCGAGGCCCACGACCTGCACCCCGCGCTCGCCGGCCGCGAAGAGGAACTCCCGGGCCAGGCGGTGGTTGACCGTCCCGTATCCCCAGGCGGCCGGGGCGCGGTGGCACTCGACGCAGGTCCTCGCCTTCGGCGTCGTCGCGTGGGGCTGGTGGTGGATCATCGTCATTCCCGAGAGCCCCGCCGCCGTCACGGGCATCTCCTGGTCGAGGATCAGCGTGCCGTCGGCGGCGTGGACCGTCGCCATCGTGCTGAACCCGACCATGTAGGGGGCCACGGAGCCGTGGCTGTTCCACCCCAGGGTGAAGTGCTTGAAGGTCGCGAAGACCTTCTCCTGCGTCGTGACGCGGCCCGGGGTGCGGTCCCCCTCGAGGAGGTCGAGCTGGGTGAAGCCCTCGTTGCGGTCGAAGTGGAATCCGAAGAAGTTGGGGATCCAGCCGGTGTGGCACGCGTAGCACGCCAGGCGCTCGTGGTCCGACGTCATGGCCAGGGCGGCGCGGGGGTTGAAGTCGGGGGACTTCGGATCGACCACGTCCCGGGCCTGCCGGACGCGCACCGCCTTCCCGTCGAAGGGGCGCTTCAGCCAGGTCCCGTCCTTGCGCACCTCGAGGCCCCGGACGCGCCGGCCCCGGTCGGTGAGGCCCGTCGTCGGCTTCTCGGGGGTCCCGTGGCAGGAGGCGCAGCGGATCTCGACGGCGTCCTCCATGCGGGTGTAGAGGCGCCCGTCGCCCATCGTGTCGTTGCCGGTGTGGCAGTCCGCGCACTGCATCCCTCGGGCGTGGTGGACGTCCGGGGGATCCACGGCGGGGTCCTCCAGGTAGAAGGTCCCGTTCATGCGCTTGTGCGAGAATCCCGGCGCGTCGGGCGACTGGGGCATCCCGGGCACGGGCTGGGCGAGCCCGCGGAAGGTGAGGCCGATGGACGCGTCCCCGTAGTGGCACCGCGTGCAGGTGGCGGTGTCCGGGACCTTCTGCATGACGTGCTTCGACGGGTGCCCCGGCTCCACGCGGGAGACCGTCGGGTCGGCGGACCGGCTGATGCCGTCGTCCTCGTAGCGGACGTGGCACGCGGCGCACCCCTCGCTCCGGTAGTCCCCGTCCATGCCGAGCCGGCCGCGGACGGCGCGCCCGCGGCCCCAGGCGTGGCAGTTCATGCAGGCCTTGCGGGGGAGGTCGGAGAAGTGCGTGGAGAAGAGGCGGGGGTCCGAGGCCGACTTGAACCCGGGGATCCGCTGCACGCTCCGGACCGCGCCCGGCGGCGCCGTGGCGGCGTCGAAGCGGGCGTCGGTCTCCGGGAAGATGGAGACGCGCGGGTGGCGCTCGCGGGCGACGCCGTTCTCGTAGAGCCCGTCGGCGAGGTGGCCCGTCGTCGTCCCGTGGAGGGAGTGCGGCACCCTCTCCACCTCGCCGGCGTGGCAGGGCCCGCAGGACTCCCTGGCGACGCGGAGATCCATGGGGTTGCGGAAGCGCAGCACCGCGGGGTCGTAGACGGCGGCCACGACGCGCTCGTCGTTGGGGAGGGGGAAGCGGGGGACGACGTGGGCCTCCTCCTTCGTCTCCTTCGTCCCGTCGCCGCCGTGGCACTCGACGCACCCCACGGGGGGATCGGGGTGCATGTCCTCGATGCCGGCGTGGCAGAGGAGGCACTTCGGCGGCGCCGGGGCCCGGGAGGCCGCGCGGACGCCGGGGGCGGCTGCGGCCGCCGCGAGGGCGCCCGCGACGGCGAAGGAGGCGGCGGCGCGGAGGAGGACTCCCGGGATCACGCCCTGAGGATGGCCGCGATGGGCTTGCCCTTGGAGAATTCCGTCTTCAGTCCCATGAGGACGCCCATCGTCGGCGCTATGTCGATGGAGTCCACCGGGCGGTCGTAGGTCCTCCCCTTCGCCAGGCCCGGCCCCGCGGCGATGCAGGCGACGCGGCCCAGCGCCTCGGAGCCGTCCCCGTGGTCGAGGCCGTTGCGCTGGTTGAGGTTCGCGTCGCGCCCGAACTCGGGGAGCACGAAGATCGTGGTGTCGTCCTTCAGCTCCGGGTCCTGCTGCACGGACTCCCACAGGAGCCCCAGCTCGGCGTCGTTGCGGCGGATCACCTCGACGTAGGAGTTGTAGGAGCCGTGGGCCACGTCGGCGTTCCCGAGGACGACGCCGATGAGCCGGGGGCGGAAGGTGCGGAGGATGTTGCGCGCCACGCGGACGGCCTTCGCGTCGCCGGCGCCGGGGCCCGTGATGGAGGCGGTCCCGCCGGTCAGCTCCTCGAGGATGAACTTCTGGAGACGGCGCGCGTGCTCGGGATCCGAGGCGAACCGGCGGTCCTCGGCCCCCTTCAGGGCGTCCCTGTCCATGGCCTTCGACAGGCGGTCCAGCCGCTTCGCCTCCTCGTCGGTGGGCATGCGGGGCGTCCCGAAGCCCTTGAGGACGTCGCGGAACTCGGCGTTGAACAGGCCGTCGCTCCCGATGAGGTTGGCGCCGTAGTCGGCCCCGTACTCCCTGTTCGTACCGTAGGCGAAGTTGACGGTCTGCGCGCCGTCCGCCGTGGAGAGCCACACCTCGGAGGCGGGCAGCCCGAGCTGCTTGCGGGCGTACTCGAAGATCGTGGGGTTGGGCCCGCGGTTGTTGTCGCGGATGCCCAGGTACTCGACGCACCCGGTGCAGATGGAGAG
>CAZWGT010000104.1:0-5071 GCA_964633345.1 uncultured Planctomycetota bacterium | reverse complement strand
GGCTCCTCCGGGCTCTGGCCCGGCAGCGGCGGTCAGTAGTACTGGTACTCCGGGCTGGTCACCAGGGCCAGCACGATGGTCTTCGGCTCCCCCCCGTACTCGCCGAGGGTCGCGACGAACGCGTCGGACTCCCGCTCCGTCGGCGCCCGGCCGAGGAGGCGGAGGAACTCGCCGCGCACCCACTCCGCGGGCTTCGTGATCGCCGCCTTCTCCGGGAGGGCGGCCCTGCCGGAATCGAGGAGGAGCTGGGCGATGACGTTGCGGATGGGGGCGGGGTCGGACAGCGCGACGAAGGCGTTGCGGCTGTTGCGGAACTCGTCGAAGGTGGGGTCGCGGCCGAGGAGGTCGGAGAAGAGGGTGCGGATGAAGACGAGGTCGCTCTTGGGGCGGGGGACGAGGGTGCGGGCCCGGTAGCCGTCGGAGAGCAGCCAGTCGCGCAGGATCCCCTTGAACGCCGCGGGGTCCTCGAGGAAGCGCGCGCCGTCGCGGGCGATCTCCTCCTTCGCCGGGGGCTTCCCGTGGAGGGCGAGGAACTGGCGCGCCACGAACCGCTCGGCGAACTCCCTCCGCCCGAGGACGATCTTCACGATGTCCGACTGGTTGCGCCCCAGTTCCCCGAAGAGGCGCGCCGGGTAGCCGTCGTACATCTTCTTCCCCGCGTCGAGGGCGCGCGTCTCCTTCTGCACCGTCATCCCTAGGAGCTGCTCGAGGACGACGGTGACGAAGGTGTCGTTGCCGGGGTTGCGGGCGTTGAACTCGGCGGAGACGACGATCTCGCGGGTGGCGTCCCGGATCGTGCTCTCCCCCGAGGCCAGCCGCGCGGGCAGGGCCAGCACGCGGTCGGACACGGGACGGAAGCGGTCGATGAGCAGGTAGAAGTAGAGCTCCCGGTCGAGCCAGGCCTCCCAGGTCGCCGGGTCCGCCAGCAGCCGGTCCACGAGGACCCCGGGCTCGACGGAGACCGCCGCCGACATCTCCTCCGGCGTCGGGCCCCGGCCGCGCAGGTCGAACCACGCGGCCCTGGCGAAGCGGCGCGCGGACTCGGCGGGATCGGAGGGCTTCGGCGCGGCCGACTCGGCTCCCCGGACCGGCTTCCCGGCGGCGAGCGTCTCGTCGGCGGCGGCGTCGGCGAGGGGGAGGGAGAGGACCGTCGGCGCCCGGGCGCCGAAGAGAAAGGCCGTCCTCGTCCACGTCCGTGTGCGCATGCGGCCCCCGCCTGTCCCCGGGCCCGGCCATGACGCCCGTCAAGGCCCGCGCCCCGCATGGTAGCACCGGGGGGGCGGGAGTCCATGGGGGACCAGCGTTTTCAGAAGGGCGTCGGCTCCCCCCGACCGGCATGGAACGCCTGGAGGCGGGCCTCGGGGACCCGGGAGCGGTGCAGGTAGACGTCGCGCAGGGCCGGAAGGCGCGCAACCTCGGCGAGGCCCGCCTCGTCGAAGCCCGACTGGGTGGCGGACAGGTGGGCGAGGCGGGAATCCGCGGGAAGGTGGGAGAGCCCGCGGCCCGTCACCTCCCGGCACAGATCAAGGCCGAGCCAGCGGAGTGCCGGCATGCCCGCGAGGCACGACAAGCCCGCGTCGGTGATCCGCGTGAGCGAGAGGTCGAGGACCTCGAGCCGGTCCATGTCCCGAAGGTGGACGAGGCCGGCATCGGTGACCCAGGTGTTCCGCAGGATGAGACACTTCAGTTCGCGGAGTCCCGCGAAGGGGCGGAGGTCCTCGTCCCGGACGTCGGCACCGTCCAGATCGAGGAGTTCGAGCCGCCGGAGGCGCACGAGGGCCCCGATCTCCCGCGGCCCCGGCTTCTCGCGGAAGTCTGCGATGCGGAGCCCTCCGAGCCCCGCGAGGGCCTCGAGATCCGCCGCGTCGGACGGGGGCGCGAAGTCGTGGATGTGCTCGAGCCGGGGGAGGCGGGCGAGCGATCGGAGGGAGCGGGCGTCGAGGGGCATCCCGTCGGCGCTGATGCACCGGAGGCTGCCGTGGCGCTCCAGCGATTCCAGGCCCGCGGGGATGGAGCCGGATCGCATCCACCGGATCTCCTCGAGGCGGGGCAGGGGCTGCATCCGGGCCAGGTCCTCGTCCCGCACCTCGGAGTCCCCGACATCCAGGAACCGGAGCCCCGGGCATGCCGACAGGGCTTCGAATCCCGGTGGCTCCGTCCAGGAGCAACCCGCCCGGAGGAACTCCAGTCGGGCGAGGGATCCGAGGTGGGCGGCGACGGGTGGGCAGCAGCAGGCGGAGAACTCCACGAGGCCGGGGAGGGTGCGGAGGACCGAGAGTCCGTCGGAGGAGATCCCGTCGTTGCACCCCATGTGGATCCAGCGGAGAGTCCCGATCCCCTTCAGCGCTTCCAGCCCGCGATCCGTGATGCGCGTGTTGTTCTCCAGGGAGAGGCCGGGGATCCCCTCCCTCCGCACCAGCGAGGCGAGGGCGGCGAGCCCCGCGTCATCCAGGCCGTCGTCCGACGACTCCACGCCCCACAGGTCGCCTTCGGGCACGGCGATTCCGGTTCCATCGGCCGATGGGGTCGAGCCGACGGGCCACGCGTCGCCGCCGGGTTCGTGGCACACGACGCGCAGACCAAGTGTGGAGTCGAACCGACGCCCTGGCCCGGAGCCGGGGGAGTCCTCCACCAGATCCCCGAGCCTCGTCGACAGGGCGGTCCAGGAGTGGCAGCGCACGGGGTCATGCTAGCCCGGGGCCCTATCGCCGGTCGCCGCGGATCTCCACTGTTTCGCTCCCCGCCTCGACGGAAGGGAGCAGCGGGAAGGTAACTCCTGCGGCCCTCGTCTCCAGGACGTGGGGACCGGGAGCGAGCCCCACGAGGGAGAAACGGCCCTTCGCGTCGGTGCCCGCAGCGGCGGCGCACGGTCCTCCCCCCGGGTGCTCGGGGTCCGCCACGACGGTGGCCCCGGGAACCGGGTTGCCGCCGGAATCGACCACGGTCCCCGCGATGGACATCCCCCGGACGAGGACGATCCGGAACTCGTCGGGCACGGGCACGTCGGCGTCGCGGGGCTCCCACCGGAGGAAGCCGATGGAGCCCGCATAGACCTTGTTCCGGCCCGGGTTCAGGGGGCGGAGTTCGAAGCGTCCCTCCTTGTTCGATCGGGTCTCCGCACCGGCACCTTCCCCGTCGTGGGCGCTCACCACGGCGCCCACGACGGGGTGGCCGTCCTGGTCCACGACGATCCCGCTCAGGGCCTCCCCGCTCCGCAGCACGAGAGGGGGCGCCTCGGTGCCGCCCGGAGTCGCCGACACCTCCGGCAGGCTCTCTCGGAAGCAGCCCTCCCTGTCGGCGAGGACGCGGTAGGTCCTCTCCTCGAGACCCTCGATGGCGTAGCGCCCGTCCTCTCCCGAGGCGGTCTCCTCGGGAACGTCCCAGGGGATGCTGCGCCCCGACCACCGCGTGGTGTTGCCCGTCGTCGCCCACACGACCGCGCCGGGGATCGGCCTCCCCTGGGGGTCCTGCACCTTCCCCCGGATCCAGGCTCCCGGAAGGAGTTGGACCGTCACGTCCCGGGCCTCGCCGCCCGGCTCCACGGGGAAGGTCTCGGAGCGGCACCTCCGCCAGGGAGCCTTGACGGCCACGACGGCGATCCCCTGGCCGGGGGATACGCCCTCGAGAAGGAAGGAACCGTCGGTCCCGGAAACCGCGCGGGAGGTGCACCGGCTGCGGTCCCTGTAGGTCGAGCCCATGTGGTCGATGGCGATGGACACGGTCGCCCCTTCCACGGGCCTCCCCTGCGCGTCGATGACCACTCCTGACACCCGGCCTCGGGGGATGAGGCGCACCTGCGTCTCGCCTCCGGCCTCGTCGAGGGGAGGGACGGCCTGCATCTGGCCTCCGAGGGGGAAGGTGAAACGGGAGTCCCCGGGATTGGGGAGCAGGTACAAGTCCACCCCCGGCTTGACCCGCGTTTCGAAGGCCCCGTCGTCTCCGGAACGAACGGGCCTGGAGTCCTTGAACCCCCCCGTGTGGGCGTCGATCTCCACCGTCCCCTCGATGACCATCAGGAGGGCACCCGGGGCCGGCTCCTTCGATCCGTCGGGCCGAAGCAGGAAGGTCCGCCCCCGCAGGGGGACGCGACCGTCGTCGGGAGCCCGTGGTGGGGGGGCCTTCGGCCCGGGAAGGAGGGAGTCGGTGGACCCGGGACCGTCGGGAGCCGGACGTGACGGGACCGCCCGGGAGCCTCGGGCAGTCGTCTCCTCGACGGCCTGGGAGGGGCCACCCTCGGTGTCCCCCCGCTTCCCACCGAGCAGGAAGAGGAGCAGCGCCGCGATCAGGGCAGCGGCGAGAAGAGCGACGCCGGCCAGGAAGGTCCGCTGGCGCAAGTTCGGGTTCCGTTCCGTCCCATTCTGCCCCTCCCCGCGGCCCCCGCCTCCACTTGTCGGCCCCGCCGCGGCGTGCGGTTACGCTCCCCGTTCCATGATCAAGGAGATGGACCTTTCGGGCGGGCGGGACCGGGCCTACGCGTGCCGGAACTGTCAGCACGTGCGCGACGAGGGCGGCCGGGGGAGGGATCGCGCGATCCCGGGCTCCTACTGCCGCAACCCCCTCGGCGTCTTCTCCATGGAGGACTGCCCGGTCATCCTCGGCCGGGAGTGCCTGCAGTTCGTCGAGCGCGAGGGGCCCCCCGTCGCCGTCCCCGACGAGGAGGCCACCGCCACCTACCTCGAGCTCATCCGGGACTACCTCCGCTGGACCTACTGGGAGCGGGTGAAAAACCTCCGGAAGAAGCCGGAGGACATCGCGCAGAAGGTCGTCCTCGAGGTCGAGGAGAAGCCCGACCGGGAGGACGAGGAGTTCGTCTACCACGCCCCGCCGCCGCCGCCCGTTCCCGAGGCCGGCGCGCCCGGGGCCCCCGTTCCCGACGCCGCCGGTGCCGCCGCCGCTCCCGCCGCCGCCGGGACGAAGGGTCCCGGCGAGAAGCCCCCCGAGGAAAAGTACCCCGGCCAGCGCCGCTCCGAGGATCGGCGGAGGCGGATCGCCGCCGCGCAGAAGGCGAGGGCCGACGCCGCCGCGGCCGCCGCGGGGCCGCCGGCCGGAGAGCCCGCGGCGACGGACGCCG
>CAZWGT010000103.1:0-11565 GCA_964633345.1 uncultured Planctomycetota bacterium | reverse complement strand
ATTTGCGGCCTGCCCGGTACTACTTGAGGATGACGGAGGCGAACTCGACTTCGGTCGTGTCGTTGGCGCGAATGGTCGCGACACCAGGGGCCTGGTACTCGTGGGTGGGGTAGGAGAAGAACAGCGGGTCGTCGTACCCATACACCCTGGGGCCGAGGAGCCCCGAGCCGAAGATGAAGCCGTCGACGATGCAGTCATTCTCGAGGCCCGTGACGTACCCGTTGATCGGGTTGCCGGCGACGATCTCGCTGGGTGCCATGATCGCCAGATCCCCGAAGTCCAGGTACGAGGCGCCAGCTACGGCCGCGAGTCCGGCGGCCACGGAGATTGCGGCGACGTGCGACTTGAACCGACCGAGATTCTTCGACATGCTTCCCTCCTGCAGGGATGTGCACCAACCTGGTGGCCGTCGGCCCCCTGCGGGCCTCCGTTCCATCCAGGCAACCACTGATTCCCATTCCCTCTGTTCGAGGGCTATTCGTTTCCTCTGATCAGCGTTCCGTGGCCGACCGAATTTCCCGTTCGTCCACGTATCCGCGGTGGTGGTACTTGAACCACTCCTTCGCGCTCGGCTTCGGCACATACCCGATGAGGCGCTCGACAGCACCCTCTACCGCCCGGAGGAATCCTGGCTCCGCGCCATGCGGCCCGTCGAGGGAGGAGGCCAGTGCACGCAATGCCTGGGGCAGGTGACAGTCCGCGAGTTGGCCTACTGCCGACACAGCCTCGTTGGAGGACACACTGGACGCGAGGAGTGAGGCCCAACGACGTGCCTTGGCGGTGACCGCCTGCAATGCGAGGGATGCGGCGGAATCGGGATCCACCGTCCGCTCCACCCCAGACCCGGACGCTTGGGCCATTCCGGCAAGGAGTTCCGTCTGCCCGGGGAGTCCGGCTGCATCTGCATTCAGGCCCGCAATGAGAGGATCAGGAATTCCAGTTCCGTCCTTTTGCTCGTGGACAAGGACGCGAAGAGCCTCGAGTGCCGCGGCGTCCCCTTCCTTAGAACGGATGGCTAGGGCCAGTGCCTGAACCCAGAAGGCAGGATCCTCCGACAAGGATCGGGCGGCATCGAGTCGCGATGGCCCTGTGAGAGCGAGCAGGGTGCGCAGGCGAACCAGCGCGCTGGGATCGCCCAAGAGCTCGGGGACCTGGAAGTCAAGCTGGAGTCCAAACTCCACGGCCGCCTTGAGGACTACGGCGCGGGTCCCGGGCGAGGCCTCCTGGAGCAGGTTGCCGACCAATTCGCGCGCACCTTCGACACCGGCCTTACGGGCGAATTGTGCAATCTGGAGCCGGACCACCAGGTGTGGCGATGCAGAGGGGAACGTCTCTGCCAACGACTTGCCGGCCCAACGATTCCGGCGGGCGCTCAAGGTCACCTGTTCCACGGCGGATTCGGCGGTTGCCCTGTCGCTCCCAACCAGAAGAGCTTCCAACGCGGCCGAGGCAGCCGAGCGATCAGAGATTCCACCGAGCCCGTAGCAGGACGCTCTGCGCACGTCGGGATCAGGAGAGGAAGCCATTCCCAAGAGCATCTGGAAGGCTTCCTCTGAATTCCTCTCTCGCGTCAGCCGCATCAGGACGATGGCCTTGAACTGGGCATCCTTGAAGTCCTCAGCAGAAAACGCTCCAAGGGACCGAAGGATGTCCTCAGTGGGAAGGGCGGTCTCAGGGATGCCGGCGATTGTGGCCACTTGTTCCAAGGCCTTGCTTCGCACCGCAGGGTCGGGATCCTGGATGCCATCCAAGACAAGGCGGGGCAAGGACCTCCCTTGGGACAACACGCCGATCTTTTGGGGAAGCGTGCCTCTCTCAAGGAGAAGAGCAAAGCCCTCGGTCAGGTTGGAGGTTGCCAAGAGTTGTGCGGCAGAAACGCAGGCAACATGGGAAGAACTGGGATCGGAGAGTACTTGCCATGCTGCATCGAGGAGCCACTTTGGGTACTGGGATCCCTCTTCGAACAGCGAGTACCGTCCTACTTGAATGACAAGGCCACTTCGTGCGGCCTGCGATCCAGTTGCCAGGGGTCGGAACAAGTCGTATTCCACTTCGCCCGCACCCTTTAGGAGAACTTGTACTCCAGACAACTGCACAGAGGGCATGGGATCAGCTAGGGCGCTCAGGGCTGCCTTGACATCGTTGGCGGCAAGCAGGGCCGCAGCCCTAACCCCAGAGCGAGGATCGGACAGGAACTGGCGAACGAGGTTATTGGGCAACCTCCGGAAGGACAGGAGAACGCTGGCTTGTAGTTCCACACCTAGCGCAGACTCAGGGTCAAGACGGCCAAGGCGGCTGGCTGCTTCCGCGGCTCTCGAGACATCCCCGAAATTCACAAGGGCCCCGAATGCCGCGACCTGGACCTCCTCCGGCGGCGCGTCGTCGTCTACGACCATCGTGCGGAGCAGCGGGATCGCCTCGCGGTCCTCCAGGGCCCGGAGGGCGCGGATGGAGAACACCGCGATGGTCGAGTCCACGTCCACCGCCAGGCGCCGCAAGGCCGCGAGCGCCTTCGGGCGGTCGGCCCAGGAATTCAGCGCGAGGATGCGCACCGCCGCGCAGCGGACCTGCACCGCGGGGTCGTCCACGGCCTTCGCCGCCGCCTCCACGGCCTCCAGCCCACCGACACTTTCGTAGAGCGCCAGCGCGTCGGCGCGGACCTCGGGATCCGAGGAGGGATCGCCGAGGGTGCGCTCCAGCGAGTTCCGCACGGGGCCCGCGGCCATGACCGCCGTGCCGCCGCCCGCGAGGCCGCCGGCCATCGCCAGCGTCGAGGTCCCCGAGAAGTAGAGCGAGTCGGGCGGCAGGGGAAGGCCGGCCGTGCCCTCCGGAGGCGCGTCGTCGTCCACGCCCCGCTGGAGGAAGACGCGCCCCTCCCGGAGCACGAGCGCCTGGCCGCGGGACAGCGTGTGCCGCTCCAGCGAGTTGCGGACCGGGCCGGCGGAGGTGGCCACGAGGGCCGCACCCTCCCGGGCGAAGACGAGGACCGTGGCCTTCGGCGGGGCGGGGGGCTCGGTGCCGGCCTTCCGGGCGTCGGCGCGGGCGCCGAACCAGCGCGCAGAGGCGCGCGGGCCGCCCTCCACGAGGACGGAGAGCTCCAGGGCGCCCGAGGATTCGACCTCCAGGCCGGGGGCTTCGAAGCGGAGGGGGAGGACCGCCGTGCCGGGGGCCCCGGGGGCCGCCGTCGCCGTGAGGGCCCCCTCGAGCAGGTGGACGGTGCGGTCCGTGCGGAAGTCCGGGGAGAAGGAGAGAGACGAGGAGGGGCCAGCGGTGAACTGGCCCCCCCCAGGCAGACGCACCTGGACGGAGGACGGGGCCGGGGAGTGCAGGTACTCCCCGGGCAGGGCGGGAACGGCTTCGTCCTTCGCGATCCACGCGCTTCCCGCAAGTCGCCGATCGAACGCGACCCGATCGGTCCACCTCAAGGCGCCGCCGTTGCAGGCGACGACGGCGCCCCTTCCCTCGCTGTCGGATGGAGACTGCTGGACGGGAGACGGTTCCCCGTTCAGGAAGACGAAGACGACCGCGGCCGCGGCGGCCGCGAAGGCCGCCGCCGCCGCCCAGGTCCTCCAGGGGAGGATCGGGGCGGGGACGGGGCCGGGGGCCGGGACGGAGACCGGGGCGGAGGGCCGCGGGCGGATCGTGGCCGGAGCCGGTGCCGACCGGCGGGGCGCCTCCCTCACGGACTTCATGACCCGGTCCGTGAACCCCGCCGAGAGGCCGGCGCCGGCGGGGGAGGGCCGATTCAGGAGGAAAAGGCCCACCTCCCAGGCCGCACGGGCGACGTCCTCCCGGCAGTTCTGGCAGGTATGGAGGTGGGCCTCGAGCCGTTCCCGATCGACGGCGGACTCCTCCCCGTCCAGGCAGGCCTGGGAGACCGGTCGGAGGTCGAGGCAATCAGCCACGGGCCGGCCCCGGGCGGCGTCCCTCGCGGCGGAGGCGGCGGCGCTCCTCGATTTCCGCCGCGAACTCCTCGAGGAGGCCCTTGCGCTGGAGGATCCGGGCCATCAGGTCCCGGGCCCCCACGAGCCGGTCCCGGATGGTCGAGACGGAGAC
The DNA here is from genome assembly GCA_964633345.1 of uncultured Planctomycetota bacterium. Lineage (GTDB taxonomy): Bacteria > Planctomycetota > JAJSAM01 > JAJSAM01 > JAKLKS01 > CAZWGT01. The sequence goes on along the minus strand of CAZWGT010000103.1, from coordinate 7,509 downwards.
CCCCTCCCTCTCGGCGATCTCCTGGTAGGTCAGTTTCGTCTCGTACTTGTCGAGGAGGAGGGCCAGTTGCGGGGGTGGCATCTCCGCGAAGGCCTCCCGGAGGTCCTCCCGGAGGGGGAGGGGGGCGTAGGCGACCTGCTCGTCGAGGAGGTGCTGCTCGACCAGGGTCAGTTCCGATCTCATGCCCCGGGCCTCGTGCCAGCGCCGGATCCGGTTCCAGGCGATGCCCAGGACCCATGAGCCGAACATGTTGGCATGGCGCAGGTTGGGTAGGGACTGCCAGGCCTCGAGGAAGGTGTCCGCCGTGACGTCCTCGGCGTCGGCATCCTGGGGGATCCGGGAGCGCAGGAAACGGAAGACGGGGAGTTTCCAACGATCGACAAGACCCGCGAAGGCCCCATGGGCCTCCGGGTCCCCCCCCTGCAGGGCTGTCCGGACGAGGTCTTGGTCGGATGGAACCACAGGCTTGCCCGCGCCCCTGCCTTTCTACCCCGAGTCGCCATCGCCTTGCCTCCTGCCCGTAAGTGCGGTCGGGGGCCGGATTCAGGCGGAACAAAATGGTAGCCTACGAAAGGGGGGGGGGTGTGGATAGCCTGTGGAATTCGAGGCTATCTGATGTAAGTCGCTGTTAAAGAGTCAGTTAGAGAGAGGTCCCTGGGGGTGCCCGAGCCTGTGACTTGGCCCCCCTCGTTCCCCGCCCCCGGCCCCATCTCCAGGATCCAGTCGGCCGTCCGGATGAGTTCGGGGTCGTGGTCGATGACCAGCACGGTCGCCCCCTCGGCCGCCAGGTCCCGGAGCACCCCGGCCAGCCGCGCCACGTCGGCGGGGTGCAGACCCACCGACGGCTCGTCGAGCACGAAGACCGTCCCCTCCCCGGGGCGCCCGGCCAGCTCTCCCGCCAGCCGCAGGCGCTGGCGCTCCCCCCCGGAGAGGGTCTCCAGGGGCTGGCCGAGGGGGAGGTACCCCAGGCCCACCCGCTCCACGGGGAGGAGGGGGTCCCGGACCTCGTGGACGTTGCGGAAGAAGAGGAGCGCCTCGGTCACCGTCAGACGCAGGATGTCCGAGGCCGTCGCCCCCCGCCAGCGGATCTCCAGGGTCTCGCGCTCGAAACGCCTCCCCCCGCACCCCTCGCAGGTCACGCGGACCTCCGGGAGCAGGTGCATCTCGATGGTCTGGACCCCGAGCCCTTCGCAGGAGGGGCACCGCCCCCCCTCCACGTTGAAGGAGAAGCGGGAGGCGTCGAACCCCCGGACCTTGGCGTCGTCCGTGGAGGCGAGGAGCGTCCGGACCCCGTCCCAGGCGCCGACGAACGTGGCCGGGGTCGCCCGGGCCGAGCGGCCGACGCGGGAGCGATCCACCTCGTAGGCCCGGGTGAAGCGGGCCCCGCCGCGGATCTCCCGGTGGGCGCCGGGGGGGGCGGGATCCCCGTGGAGGAGGCGGCGGAGGCCGCGGAGGAGCACGTCCACCACCAGGGTGCTCTTCCCGCTCCCCGACACGCCGACCACGGCCGTCACCCGGCCCACGGGGAAGCGGGCGTCCACCCCGCGGAGGTTGTGGGCGGTCGCCCCGGCCACCACGACCGCCCCCCTCTCGAAGGGGTTCGCCCCGGCGGGGGGGAAGGAGGTGCGGGCCTCCCCCCGCAGGTGGCGGGCGGAGAGGGTGTCCGCCCCCCGGAACTCCCCGATGGGGCCGGAGAACACGACGGCCCCCCCCTCCCGGCCGGCTCCGGGCCCGAACTCCACCACCCAGTCCGCGGCGGCCAGGACCGCCATGTCGTGCTCGACCACGAGGAGGCTGTTCCCCGCGTCGCGCAGGCGCCGGAGCGCGTCCAGCAGGCGGCTCACCTCCGCCGGGTGCAGGCCCGCCGTCGGCTCGTCGAGGACGTAGAGGACCCCGGCGAGGCCGCCGCCGAGGTGGGCGGCCAGCCGCGTGCGCTGCGCCTCCCCCCCCGACAGGGTGGCCGCGGGCCGATCGAGGCCGAGGTATCCGAGGCCCAGTTCCTCCATGAGGCACAGGCGCCGACCCGCCTCCTCGAGGAGGGGGGCGGCCGCCTTCGCCGCCGCCCCTTCGAAGCGCAGGGCGGCAAGGGCGGGGCCGGCCTCGGCGACGGAGAGGCGCAGGAAGTCGGGCAGGGACCTCCCCCCGACCCGCACGGAGCGGGACTCGGGTCTGAGGCGCGCCCCGGCGCAGGCGCCGCACGGTCCCTCGGCCAGAAGCGCCCGTGCCGCCCCGCGCCCCGACCGCTCCTTCCCCGCCGCCAGGGCCCTCAACCGCGGCTCCACCGCCGCCCGGAGGAACTCCTCGAGGTCGGGCCGCTCCACGTCCTTCACGAGGGCCCCGATCCCGAGATCCCGGGCGTCGAGGAAGGTCTCGGCGAGGCGGTGGAGGGCGGTCCGCTCCCGCGGAGGGAGGCGGGCGAAGGCGGCCTGGAGCCGGGCGAGCAGGGTCCCCCGGGCGTCGGGGGGGACGAGGGCCTCGGGGAGGAGGGATCGTTCGACCCCGGTCCCGGTGCAGGCGGGGCAGGCCCCCCGGGGGCTCCACCACGAGAAGGAGGCGGGGACGGGGGGCTCCCCCGAGGTGCCGCAGCGGGGGCAGCCGAAGCGCTCCGCGAAGAGGAGGTCGTCCGCGGGCGGCGCCCCGTCCCGGGCCACGGCGACGGTCCCCCCGGAGGCCCGGAGGGCGACCTCGACGGAGTCCTGCAGGCGGGAGCGGAGGTTCCCCCGCACGACGACGCGGTCCACCACGGCGGCCACCTCGGCCCCGGTCCGACCCTCCTCGATCTCCGCGACCACCCCGTCCACCCGGACCCGGACGAATCCCTCCCTCCGCGCCCGGTCCACCGCCTCCGCGGCGCTCCCGGCCGGGCCGGGGAAGAGGTGGGCGAGGAGGAGGAGGCGGGTCCCCTCGGGCATGGCGGCGACGGCCTCGGCCACCTCCCCCGGGGAGCGGCGGGCGACGGGGCGGCCGCAGGCGTGGCAGAGGGCCTCCCCCGCGACGGCCCAGAGGACGCGGAGGTAGTCGAGGACGTCCCCGATGGAGGCGAGGGTGGACCGGGGGTCCCGCGGGGGGGGCTCGGCCGGGACGCACAGGGTGGGGGGGAGGCCCTCGATCCGGTCCACCTCGGGCCGGGCCCCGCCGCCGAGGTGGGCGCGGAGGCGGGGGGAGAGGCCCTCGAGGTAGCGGCGCTCCCCGAACCGGAAGAGGGTGTCCACGGCGAAGGAGGACTTGCCGGACCCCGACACGCCGGTGACGACGACGAGGCGCTCCCGGGGGAGGTCGAGGTCGACCCCGCGCAGGTTGTGCTCCCGGGCGTTGCGGACGAGGACGGTCCCGGCCATCCGGCCATGGTACGGCGGGGGCCGCGGGATTTTCGCCGACAGATCCGGCCGTCCCGGGCGTTCTCTCCCCGGGTCGGGCTCCGAACGGGGGCCGGCACCCGCCCGCCGGAAGCGGCGACGCGGGACCGGTCCGTACCTGACCGGGCGGGCCCGGCCCAACACGGCGCCCCGGCCGGTGCGGGGCGACCCCCCCCGGCGTCATGGAGGTGGAGCGGGGATCGGGCGGCGCCCCCTCCGGAGGGCCCGGCGGGTGCCGGGGACTCCGGCGGCCGCCGACGGGGGGACGGACATGAAGGGAATCGCGGGGCGGGCGGCGGCGGTCGTGGTCCTCGGCGGGCTGGCGGCGGGGGCGGCGTTCGGGAACCTCCCGGAGCCCGACCCGGTCTCCGACGGGGCGTCGAAGGCGGTGGAGATCGTCCAGCTGAAGGTCGAGGTCGAGAAGGTGAAGCTCGACGCCGTGAAGGTCCAGGCGTCCGTCCCGTCCCAGAAGTCCAAGGACGAGGTCGCCGTGATCCTCCAGGCCCTCGACTCCATCTACGCCAAGCTCGAGGACATGCTGTCCCGCCTCTAGGGAGGAGAACGACCATGCGCATGCGCGACGGGTGGTTCCTGATGGCCGGGGCCGCGACGGGGGCGGGTCTCCTTTCGCTGGCGGGAGGGCGGGACGTGCCGGACCGGACGCGGGTCGCGACGCCCATCGCGCCTCCGGGATCCCCCGAAGGTCCGGAGGCCGGGGTGGCGGGGCTGCGCGAACTCGCGATCGCCCTGCAGGGGCTCGTCCCCGGGGGAACCGGTCCCGGGGAGCCCCCCGCGATCGCCGATCCCGGGGAGTCCGACCGGGCCCGGGAGGGGGCGGCCGCGGCGGTCGCGCCCCTCCTCGATCGCTGGAGGGTCGCCGCGCCCGGGGAGGAGCGCGCCGCGGCGATGAAGGCGCTCGCCCTCCCGTTGTTCCGCCTCCTCGATGCGGGGGGGTCGACGGAGCATCTCTCCGTGCTCGAGGAATCCGCGGAGCGCGGGGAGAGCGGGTCGGAGCGGCGGTGGGCGGTGATCGCGACCCACAGGCTCCGGCGGCCCGAGGCCGTGGACTTCCTCCTCGCCCGGGCCCGCAGCCCCCATGCCGAGGTCCGGTTCTACGCCGTGGAAGGGCTGGCGTGGGTGCGCGGCGAAGAGGCGCGGCGCGCGGTGGAGGGGGTGGTCCAGGGGATGGAGGACCCCGATCCCGGCGTCCGGGGCATCGCCGCCCTGTCCCTCGGGGCGATCGTGGCCGACCCCGACCGGGCCGGGGCGATCCTGGACCGCCTGGCGCGGGAGACGGACGACGGGGCCGCGAAGGCGATGGCGCTGGCCGTCGAGACGCTGGACCCGAAGGAGGGGAAGGCGCGTGTCGCGGCCGTCCGTCCCGGCGCGAGGTGACCGGCGGGGCTACTCCTCGGAATCGTCCTTCGCCGGCACCCCGGGGACGGGAAGGGAGCCGTCGTCCTCCTCGCCCCGCTCGCGGCGGAGCTTGATGAGGATCTCGTTCACCTTCTGGGCCTTCTCGAGGGAGGGGTCGTTCTTGAAGTAGATGCGCGGGGTCTTGCGCGTGCCCATGGCCTTGGCGATGGCCGACTGGACGAAGCCCTTCGAGGACTCCAGGGCGTGCTCGGTCTTGGACTTCGCCCCCGTGGTCCCGATGACGGACCAGAAGATCACGCACTGGGTCAGGTCCGAGGCGAGCTTCACCCCGGTGACCGTGACGAAGCCGAGGCGGGGATCCTTCAGCTCGTAGAGGATCGCCCGCGACGCCCGCTCCTTCACGACCTCGGAGAGGCGCCGGAGACGGATGTCGTTCACCATCAGAGGATCTCCACCTGCCGGTCCAGCACCTGCACGTCCGGGCACCCCCCGAGGAAGCCGAGGAGCGCCTCCGCCTCCGCGGCCGCGGCCGCCGGGTCGTTCGAGACCAGGGCGGCCCCGACGTCCGCGCGCTGCAGGAGGTCGAGGGACCCCGTCTCCGCGACGGAGGCGTTGAAGCGGTTCCGGGCCCGCTCCACGAGCCCCTTCACCACCGAGCGCTTCTCCTTCAGGCTGCGGCAGCCGGGCACGAGGAGCGAGGCCTGCACGACGGCCACGGACATCGACGGGGGGGACGGCCTTCCGTCCGGGTGGGTCTTCCGTCCCACGGCGGCCTCCCGCGTGATGGGGTCCCGGCCCAAGGCGGGCCGGGCTGCGCCCGGCCCCTACCGAGTCCCCCGACGTTCCCCCCCGACGGCCCCCGACGGCCCCCGACGGCCCCCGACGGCTAGGCGAGGGTCCTCTTGACCTCGACGACCTCGTAGCACTCCAGGACGTCGCCGACCTTGATGTCGTCGTGGTTGAGGACCTTCAGGCCGCACTCGAAGCCGCCCTTGACCTCCTTCACGTCGTCCTTGAAGCGCTTGAGCGACTCGAGCTTCATGTTCGTCAGGGCCTGCTTGCCGTCGCGGAAGAGGCGGTAGAGCCCGGTGCGCTTCACGACGCCGTCGGTGACGGCGCAGCCGGCGATGGTCCCGACGCGGGAGATGGCGAAGATCTCCTTCACCGTCGCGTGGCCGAGGACCTCCTCCTTCTTCTCCGGCGCCAGCAGCCCCTCCATGGCCTTCCTGAGGTCGTCCACGACCTCGTAGATGATCTGGTAGGTGCGGATCTGGATGTTCTCGCGCTCGGCGATCTCCCTGGCGACGTTCTCCGCCAGGACGTGGAAGCCGATGATGACGGCCCGCGAGGCGACGGCGAGCTTCACGTCGCTCTCGGAGATGGAGCCGACGCCGCCGTGGAGGACGCGCACGCTCACCTCGTCCGTCTTCAGCTCGCCGAGCTTCTTCTCCAGGGCCTCGACGGAGCCCTTCACGTCCGCCTTCAGGATGACGCGGACCTCGTTCTCGGCCTTCTCCTTGATCTGGGCGAAGACGTTCTCGAGGGTCATCGCCGGGCGGGAGACGCGGTTGTCGGCGCGCTCGCTCGTCTGGCGGTCCTCGGAGATCTGCTTCGCCGTCGAGACGTCCTCGAGCACGAAGAAGGTCGCGCCGGCGGCGGGGCAGTCGCCCAGGCCCGTGACCTGGACCGGGGTGGAGGGAGGGGCCTCGTCCACCTCCTCGCCCTTCTCGGTGTGGAGGCTGCGGACGCGGCCGTAGGCGGTGCCCGCGAGAACGATGTCGCCCACGCGCAGCGTCCCCTGCTGGACGAGGAGGGTGGCCAGCACCCCGCGCTCGTTGCCCTTGGAGGCCTCGATGACGGTCCCCGCGGCGCGGCGGTGGGGGTCGGCCACGAGCTCCTGCATCTCGGCGGTGAGGGCCACGGCCTTCACGAGCTCCGGGATCCCCTCGCCCCTGGTGGCGGAGCAGGGCTCGATGATCGTGTCGCCGCCCCACTTCTCCCACGACAGGCCGAGGGTGGCGAGCTGGTTGAGCACGCGGTCCCTGTTGGCGTTGGACTTGTCGATCTTGTTGAGCGCCACGACGATGGGCACGCCCGCCGCGCGGGCGTGGCTGATCGCCTCCTCGGTCTGCGGCATGATGCCGTCGTCGGCGGCCACCACGAGGATGACCACGTCGGCGACGTTGGCGCCGCGGGCGCGCATGGCCGTGAAGGCCTCGTGGCCCGGGGTGTCGAGGAAGGTGACGAGGCGGCCGTCGTCGGTGCGGACCTGGTAGGCGCCGATGTGCTGGGTGATGCCGCCGGCCTCGTGGGCGGCGACGTCGGTCTTGCGGATCGCGTCCAGCAGCGACGTCTTGCCGTGGTCCACGTGGCCGAGGACCGCGACGACGGCCGGGCGCGGCTCCAGGCGGTCGGGGTCCTGGACGTCGAGCTCGAGTCCCTCCAGCGCGTGCTCCGCGGCGGGCCGGCGCTTCTTGATCTGGATCTCGCGGTTGAACTCCAGCGCGAGGACCTGCACCGTCTCCTCCTCGAGGGAGGAGTTGATGTTGGCCATGACGCCGGACTGCATGAGGGAGCGGATGAGGTCCTGGGCCCGCACGGAGATGACCTGGGAGAGCTCCTTCACCGTGATGGGGCACTGGATGGCGGTCGAGGCGGCCAGGGTCGGCTCCTGGCGGCCGCGGCGGCGCTGGCGGCCGAGGGTCCGGGGGGCGCGGCGCTGCTCGAGCCGGGTGAGCCGCTCGGGGGGCGCGGCGGGCGCGGGGGCCGGGCGGTG
>CAZWGT010000102.1:0-11612 GCA_964633345.1 uncultured Planctomycetota bacterium | reverse complement strand
CGCCCCGCGGCGGGGGGGGGGGGGGGGGGGCCCCCCGGGGGGGGGGGGGCGGGGGGGCGTGGTCGTCGTGCCCCGGGGATCCGCCTCCGGGCTTGCGGGAGGAGCGGCAGTTCTTGCAGCGCCGCGGCTCGTGGACCAGCCCCTTCTCCCGGTACCAGTCCTGCTCGCGCTCGGTGAAGACGAAGTCGGCGCCGCAGTCCACGCAGTTGATGGTCTTGTCGGGCAAGGTTCCGCTCCCCGGGGTCCGTTCCTCCGCGGGCGGGATCCTACCCCCCCTGCCCCGGGCGATTCAACGGGCAGCCCGCGCTCCTCTCCCCGGCCGCGGGCGGGTGCCCGTACAATCCGCGCCATGAAGGTCCGCCTCGGGGGCCCCTTCCCCGTCCAGTTCCAGATGAACGGCCTGATGCTCGCCGGGGTCGTCCTCGGCGCCGCGGGCGTGGCGATCGGGGTCCTGGACCGCTACCTGGGGCTCCCGGGGAAGGTCCCCTGGGACGACGTCGCCCTCGGGGTCCTCCTCCTCGGAATCGCGTTGTACTTCCTCGGCAGGGTCGTCGATCTGGTGGCCTACTTCCGGAGGAAGCGTTGAGGACTGGACGGCTCGGATTCGCCCTGGCCGCCCTCGCGGCCCTGGCCGCCCTTCCCGTCCTCGCCTGCAAGGAGGACCCGCCTCCGCCCCCGCCCCCTCCCGCTCCGGCGGCCGCCCCCGCTCCCGCCGCGGCGCCGCCCCCCGCGGCCCGCCGGCCGATGGCCGTGCAGTTCACGGACCTCCACGAGGAGACCACGGGCTTCGGCCCCGTGAACCACACGGGGATCCCCAACGACAAGCAGTGGATCGCCGAGGCCATGGGCGGGGCCGCCATCCTGCTCGACTACGACCTCGACGGCGACCTCGACATCCTCTTCGTGGACGGCAACGTCGTGGCCCGCGCCCCCGATCCCGGCGCCCGCACCCGGCTCTACCGCAACGACGGCGGCTTCCGTTTCACGGAGGTGACGAAGGAGGCCGGCATCGACATCACCGGCGTCGGCTACGGCGGGGCGGCGGCCGACTACGACGGGGACGGGGATCCCGACGTCTTCGTGGGCATCCTGGGGAAGAGCCACCTCCTCCGGAACAACGGGGACGGGACCTTCACCGACGTCGCCGCCAGGGCCGGCGTCGAGGGGGGCGAGCGGGACATGAGCACGGCCTGCTGCTGGGCCGACTTCGACGGGGACGGGCGCCTGGACCTCTACGTCGCCACATACGTGGACATGCTCGCGGTCATCGAGGAGTTCGTCCGGCGGGGGCGCAAGGGGGCGGACTGCGACTGGCGCGGCTTCAAGGTCTACTGCGGCCCCATGGGCCTCCCGTTCCAGGCGGACCGGCTCTACCTCTCCAACGGGCCCGACCCGGCGACGGGGGAGGTCACCTTCCGCGACGCCACCGCCAACCTCCGGGACCAGGTCCCGCGCCCCTCGTTCCAGCCCGTCGCCGCGGACTTCGACCAGGACGGGGACATGGACATCTTCACCGCCAACGACACCGAGCCGAACCACCTCTGGGTCAACGACGGCAAGGGGGTCTTCCGGGACGAGGGGGCGGAGGCGGGATGCGCCTACAACGCCACGGTCCAGGCACAGGCGGGGATGGGGACGGACGTGTCAGACTACGACCACGACGGGCGGCTGGACATCACGATGACGGCCTTCTCCCACGACTACAACGTGGTGCACCGGAACAAGAGCCGGCCGAGGAAGTCGGGGGTCGGGATGATCCCGGTCTTCGAGGACGTGAGCGTGCGGATCGGCGTCAGCACGGCGACCTACATCCGCCTGTGCTGGGCCGCCCACTTCATCGACTTCGACAACGACGGGGACCGGGACCTCTTCTACTCGGCGGGGCACGTGTACGGGGAGATCGACAACTTCTCCAACACGGGGACCTCCTACAAGCAGAAGAACCTCCTCCTCGAGAGTTCCGGGGGGGAGAGCCCCCTGTTCGCCAACGTCTCCGACGAGGCGGGGCCCGGCTTCCGGATCCAGGAGGTCCACCGCGGCAGCGCCCAGGGGGACCTCGACGGCGACGGGGACATGGACATCGTCGTCGCCGTGCTGAACGGGAAGGCCTACATCCTGCGCAACGACGGGGGGAACGCGAAGCCGTGGGTGCGCCTCACGCTCCGGGGGAAGGCGCCCCGGGACCCCGCCGGCGCCCTCGTCAAGGTCGAGGCCGAGGGGCTGCTCCCCCAGTGGGACGTGGCCAAGCGCGGCGACAGCTTCCTCTGCGGGTCCGATCCGAGGTTCCTCTTCGGCCTCGGCGCGGCGAGGAAGGCCTCCCGCGTGACCGTCACCTGGCCCTCCGGGGCGAAGGGGGAGTTCCGGGACCTCGACGCGGGCGCCCACTGGCTCCTCGAGGAGGGCGCCGCGGCGGCGAAGCGGCTCGGGAAGTAGACCGGGGACTGTCCCCGCGGCCGAGCGGAGCGAGGCCGTGGGGGCTGTCCCCGGTTCCAGTCCCCGGTTGCACGCCGTCCCCGGGTGATCAGGAGTCCGAACCGGGGACAGCCCCCTTCCGCGGCTTCGCCGCGGAAGGGGACAGTCCCCGGGCGAGTCCCCGGGCGAGTCCCCGGGCGAGTCCCAGGATCACCCCGCGGTTCGCCGCTGGGACCTCCATGGCGCGGAGGGCCCGCGGCTCCACCCAGCGGAGGGAGCGGGACCGGCGGAGGCGCCCCCCGACGGCCACGCAGGCGTAGAACCGCAGGTCCACCGTCCGGTCCGCGTACTCGTGGCGGACGCGGTCCAGGAGCCGGCCGGCCGCGACGCGCAGCCCCGTCTCCTCGAGGCACTCCCGCTCGGCGCAGGCGCGGCCCCGCTCCCCGGGGCGGCGCTTCCCGCCCGGGAACTCCCACGCGCCGGCGAGGTGGGAGCCCCGGGGGCGGCGCCGGACCAGGACGCGCCCCCCCCGCAGGACCACGGCGACGCAGACCTCGACCGCCATGGGCGCATGCTATTTGGCCGATCGCCCGCGGCGGGTTGGAATCCCCCTCCCGTGAACCCCGGAGACCCCCTCGCCCTGCTCGCGTCCTCGGGCCCCGGGTTCGATCGCTGGGCCGAGTTCCTCGGGCTCGTGGTCCTGCTCCTGTGCTTCGACCTCTTCGTCGTCCACCGCAAGGCCCACGTCGTCCCCTTCAAGGAGGCGCTGCGCTGGAGCGTCTTCTGGATCGGCCTCGCCCTCGCGTTCAACGCGTGGGTCTGGTGGGACTACGCGGACAAGCAGGGGGACGAGGCGGGGCGCAAGGCGGCCCTGGACTTCCTGTCCGCCTACGTCCTGGAGAAGTCCCTCAGCGTGGACAACCTCTTCATCTTCGTCGTGCTCTTCAACTTCTTCAAGGTGCCCCCCGAGTTCCGCCACAGGGTCCTGTTCTTCGGGATCCTCGGGGCCCTGGTCTTCCGCGCGCTCTTCATCGTCGTGGGGATCGAGATCCTCGCCGTCTTCAAGCCCGCCTTCGTCCTCTTCGGGCTCCTTCTCCTCCTCACCGCGTGGAAGCTGGCGAAGTCGGGGGCGGGGGACTTCGAGCCGGAGAAGAGCTTCTTCTACAGGCTCGGCCACCGCCTGCTCCCCCTGGTGCCCCGCTACGAGGGCGGCCGGTTCTTCGTGAAGGAGGGGGGGAGGACCTACGGGACGACGCTGCTGCTCGTGCTGTTCGTGATCGAGGGGACGGACATCGTCTTCGCCCTCGACTCCGTGCCCGCCTGCCTGGGGATCACCCAGGACATGTTCATCGTCTACACCTCCAACGTCTTCGCCATCCTCGGCCTGCGCGCGCTCTTCTTCCTCCTCCAGGGGGTCCTCGAGACGATCCCCGGCCTGCAGGCGGGGCTGTCCCTCGTGCTGGCCTTCGTCGGCGGGAAGATGATCCTCATCTACGCGTGGCCCAACGCCCACCGCCTCTTCCCCTCCGTCAACCCCGGGGGGAAGGACTTCCACGTCGACTCCATGGTCTCCCTCGCCATCATCATCGGCCTGCTGGCGGGGTCCTGGGCGATCGCGACCTTCCTGCGCCGGGGCGAGCGGGCGAAGGAGAGGGACGCCGCGTAGCCCGTTCGGTATCCTCTGGGGGGACGCCCGGCAAGGAGGACCCATGGCAGCCAAGCTGACCTATCCCGCCCTCGACCTCGGCACCGAGTCCGGCATCCCCCCCTCCCGCTTCCGCGCCTCCGGGCGCCACGTCGCCGTCGTGGGCGCGATCGTGGACGGGGAGAACGCCTACTTCGACAACGGGGTGCTCGCCGGGAAGTCGAAGGCGGAGCAGGGGATCACCTTCGGCCCCGAGGTCCTCCGCGCGATGGGGGGGCGCCGCGTCCTCGCCCTCTGGTTCACCGCCACCCTCGACGAGGAGGGGCGTTCCGGCTGGTTCGGGCTCACCGTCGGCGAGATGCGCATCGACGCCGCGAAGAAGGACGGCTACCGCGACCCGAGCGCCTTCCAGTCGAAGGTGACCGACTCCTCCCGCGGCCGGGTCTCGGTGTTCCAGATGAAGGAGGGGGAGCGCAGGTCCCTCCTCCCGCTGCTCGCGGCGAAGCCGGACCTCTGGACGAACGCCTCCCGCACCTTCCGGGACACGGTCCTGGCCATCCTCCCCGAGGCGGCCGCCGTCGGGGCCGCCGCCGGGGCGGCCGCGGATTCCGGCGTCGGCGCCCCCGCGGTCCCCGTCGGCCCCGCGGGCGGGCCCCCCGCCGCGACCCTGCGCTCCGGGGGCCGGGACGTGACGATGCTCGGCATCGTCGTGCAGGACGGGAAGGCCGACTGGGACAACGGCCTCCTCTCCGGGAAGTCGAAGGCCGAGCAGGGGATCGCCTTCGGCCCCGAGCCGCTGCGCGCGGTGGGCGGGAAGCGGGCCGTGGGCGTGTGGGTCTCCGTCGTCCGCGGCGAGGACGGCCGCCCCGGGTGGTACGGGGCGACGGTGGGGGAGATGCGCATCGACGCCGCGAAGAAGGAGGGCTTCCGGGACGTCTCGGCGTGGTCCCTGAAGCTGAACGACGCCGCCCGCGGCCGCGTGGACCTCTGGCGCCTGAAGCCCGAGGAGCGGGCCCCGGTCCTCGCGCTCCTCCAGGCCCGGGCCGACCTCTGGGACGCCGCCTCGGAGAACCTCGTCACCGCCGCCGGATAGGGAACGACGATGAACCGCGCCATCGCCGCCGCGCTTCTCCCCGTCGTCCTCGCCCTCGCGGCGCAGGACCTCGGCCCCGAGGACCAGAAGGCGGCGAAGGCCGCCGAGGAGAAGGCCCTGGAACTCGGGCGGAAGGTCTTCACGGATCCCTCCCTGGGGACGTCCGACCGCGCCTGCTCCACCTGCCACGACAACCCGCAGAAGCCCCAGCTCTCGCTGAAGGGGGTCCACGGGCGGTTCCCGCGCTGGGACCGCGACGCGGGGAAGGTCATCACGCTCCAGCAGAAGTTCGTGCAGATGCAGGAGCGGAGCCTCAAGGCGAAGAAGACGCTCCCCCTGGGGGACGATCGGTGGAACGCCCTGGAGATGCACCTCCGGGGACTGAAGTAGGCATGGCCCGCGGGAACCTCGTCCCGCCGGCGAAGCTGCGCTGGCGCTGCCCCGCCTCCTCCATCCCCTCGACCCCGGGTTCCGGCCCCGGGTACACGGTGGGCCAGGACCGCGCCCTCGAGGCGCTCCGCCTCGGGCTGGAGGTGCGGGCGCCCGGCTACAACATCTTCGTCTCCGGGATCACGGGGACCGGGCGCACGACGACGGTCCTCCAGATGGTCCGGGAGCTGGCCCCCGCCTGCCCCGTGCCCCGGGACCGCGCCTTCGTCCACAACTTCGCCGACCCCAACCGCCCCCGCCTCCTGACGCTCCGCGCCGGGCAGGCCTCGGCCCTGAAGCGGGACGCCGAGGAGCTGGTGGCGCTGCTGCGCCGCTCGCTCCCGGCCGTCGTCGAGGACCGGGAGTTCCTGAGGCGCCGCGACGAGACCATGAAGAAGTTCGCCGGCCAGGAGAGGAAGCTCCTCGACGACTTCCGCGCGGTCCTCGCCCGGGACGGCTTCGCGCTGGCGGAGATCTCCGGCGAGAACGCCAAGCGCCTGGAGGTCTTCCCCGTCTTCGAGGAGAAGCCGGTCCCCATGGACCGGTGGCGGGAGATGGCGGGGGAGAAGGACTACTCCCGGGAGCAGGTCGAGACGAAGGAGGCCCGCTTCCTCGAGCACCGCCGCGAGCTGGCCCAGGTGCTCCGCCTCGACCGGGCCCTGGCCCGGGAGCTGGGCGAGGAGGTGGGGGGCGTCCTCCAGGAGGCGGTGAAGGGGACCCTCGCCGGGGCCTTCGAGGACCTCCGGGCGCGCTACCCCGACGCGGCGGTGAAGGCCTGGGTGGACGAGGTCGAGGCCGACGTCCTGCAGAACGCCCCCCCGCTCGCCCGCGAGGCGGCGTCGGGGGAGGACGGGGACGAGGGGCGCTTCCGGCTCTACGCCGTGCAGGTGATCGTGGACCGGCGCGGGCTGGAGGGCTGCCCCATCGTCCACGAGACGGCGCCGACGGTGGCGGGGATGTTCGGGACCATCGAGCGGAGGGCCGTCGCGCCGGGGGTCTTCCTCTCCGACCACGCGATGATCCGCGGCGGCTCCTTCCTCGAGGCCGACGGCGGCTTCCTCATCCTGAGCGCCGAGGACGCCCTGGCGGACCCCGGGGTCTCCGCCGCTCTCCGCCGCGTCCTGAAGCACCGGAGCCTCGAGATCCGGGCGGTGGACTCGGGGCAGGGGATGCCGCCCGTCGCGCTGGCGCCGGAGGCCATCGCGCTGGACGTGAAGGTGATCCTCGTCGGCGACTGGCGGCTGTACGAGGCGCTCTACCGCGGGTACCCGGAGTTCGCGGAGGCCTTCCGGGTGAAGGCGGAGTTCGAGCCCGACATGGACGCCACCCCTCCCAACGTCCGGCACTTCTGCCGGGTGGCCGCGCGCATCGCGAAGCGGGCCGGCACGCTCCCCCTCTCCCGCCCCGCCCTGGCCGCCCTCGTGGAGAACGGGGTGCGGGCCTCGGGCCGGCAGGGGAAGCTGACGACGCGCTTCGCCGACGTGGGGGACGTGATCCGCGAGGCCGACTACTGGGCCTCCCGCGTCCCGGCCCGGGAGATCGGGGCGGAGCACGTGCTGCAGGCCGTGGCGCGGATGGCGGAGCGCAACGGGATGGCCGAGACGCGCATCCAGGAGCTCATCGACAAGTCGGTGCTCCTCATCGACACGAAGGGCCGCCGGGTGGGCCGGGTGAACGGGCTGTCGGTCTACGACCTCGGCTACTACATGTTCGGCAAGCCCACGGTGATCACCGCCTCGACGGGGGTGGGGCGGGCGGGGATCATCAACGTGGAGCGGGAAGCGCGCCTGTCGGGGGGGATCTACGACAAGGGGGTGCTCATCATCGCCGGCTACTTCCGGCGGACCTTCGCCCAGCACCACCCGCTCTCGCTCTCGGCCTCGCTCTGCTTCGAGCAGTCCTACTCCGGCGTGGACGGGGACAGCGCCTCGGTGGCGGAGGTGGCGGCGCTGGTGTCGGAGCTGAGCGGCGTCCCCGTGGACCAGGGGATCGCGGTGACGGGGTCGCTCAACCAGCACGGCTTCGTCCAGCCCATCGGGGGCGCGAACGAGAAGATCGAGGGGTTCTTCCACGTCTGCCGCAGGCGCGGGCTGACGGGGAAGCAGGGTGTCTGCATCCCCCACGCCAACATCGGGGACCTGATGCTGTCGGCGGAGGTCGTGGAGGCCTGCGCCGCGGGGAAGTTCCACGTGTGGGGGGTGAAGCGGATCGAGGAGGCGCTGGAGATCCTGCTCGGCGAGCCGGCGGGTGCGCGGCGGAAGGACGGCTCGTGGACGCCGGGCACCCTCTACGCGAAGGTCTGCGACCGCCTCCGCCAGTACGCCGCCGGGCTGGCGGGCGCGGAGGAGGCGGGGCCGGTGCCGGGCGTCATGGCGGTGGCGGCGAGCCCGGCGGCGCGGCCGGGGAACCGCCCCCCTTCACCCGGCCGGAATCCCGCAGCGCGCGGCGCAGCAGGAACTCGATCTGCCCGTTGACGCTCCGGAGGTCGTCGTCGGCCCACTTCCGGAGCGCCCGGTAGACCGCCGGGTCGAGGCGCAGCAGGAACCGCTTGTCGTCCGCCACCGGCCCCCTACTGGTAGAGCGTGCCCGCGTTCACGACCGGGGCCGCGGAGTGCTCCGAGCAGAGGACCACGAGGAGGTTGCTGACCATGGCGGCCTTCTGCTCGGGCCCGAGTTCCACGACTTTCTTCGCGTCCAGGCGCTCCAGCGCCATCTCCACCATCCCGACGGCGCCGTCCACGATGAGCCGCCGCGCCGCGATGACCGCGCCCGCCTGCTGGCGCCGCAGCATCGCCTCGGCGATCTCCTGGGCGTAGGCGAGGTGGCTGATGCGCGCCTCCATCACCTGCACCCCGGCCTTGTCGAGGCGGTCGTGGATCTCCTGCCGCAGCCTGTCGGCCACGACCTGCGTGTGGCCGCGGAGCGAAGGGATGGCCTCGTCGTGGGAGTCGTAGGGGTAGTGGGTCGCCAGGTTCCGGACCGCCGACTCGCTCTGGACCTTCACGTAGTCGTGGTAGTCGGACACGGAGAAGGAGGCCTCCGC
Source organism: uncultured Planctomycetota bacterium (assembly GCA_964633345.1). Lineage (GTDB taxonomy): Bacteria > Planctomycetota > JAJSAM01 > JAJSAM01 > JAKLKS01 > CAZWGT01. Next base: position 2,990 of record CAZWGT010000102.1, on the reverse strand, counting down.
CGTCTCCACGACCTTCCAGACGACGATGGCGGCGATCTCGATGGGGTTGCCGTCGATGTCGTTCACCTTCAGGTGCTCCGTCTCGAAGTTCTCGATGCGGAGGGAGATCCTCTTCTTCGAGTAGAAGGGATTCACCCAGTACCAGCCGTCCTTCTTGATGGTCCCGACGTACCTCCCGAAGAGCAGCAGGACCTTCGCCTCGTTGGGCTCGACGACGACGAGGCCGCAGAGGCCCACCACGCTGCACACCAGGGCGAGGATGGAGGCCACCAGGATCGGGGCCCCGATCTCCGGCCGCCGGTCGTCGATGAGCACCCCCCCCGCGATGATCCCCACGATGCACGCCAGGGCCGCCAGGACGAAGAGCGCCAGCATCGCCCCGCCCCCCCTGCCCGCCGTCAGCCGCTCCCGGACCGCCGCCGCTTCCGTGTCCGCCATGGTCGTCCTCCGTTCCGTGCCTTGACTAGCAGAATGATATCATATGGATGTCAACCGGTCAAGGGCGGGGGGGTTCGGGGGATTCCGGGGGGAAGGAAGGCGGGCCGGGCTGAGCCCGGCCCCTACCGCGTCCGCCATGGTCGACCCGCGTCGATCCGGGTCAACCCGCGCGATGCCTGGCGGGCGCCTTCACCGCGCGTCCTGGGCGCAGCGGAACCCCGTGGCGGAGTCCCGCTCGCCCGCCTTGAACGGGAAGCGCAGGAACAGGGCGTTGTCGTCGGGCTTCTTCTCACCGCCCCATCGGCCCCCCTTGGCGACCCAGCGGGGGCGGTCCTCCTCCTTCCGGCCGGGGACCTCGCGGAAGCCGAGCACGGGGACCGTGAACTCCGCGGCGTTGCCTCCCATGTCGAGGACGCCGAAGGGGGAGACGTCCGCGGGGCTCTCGGCGACGGGCCGCGTGCCGCCCGGCCCGAAGTTGCCCGCGGCCGCGTCGAAGGCGTCCCCCCAGGGGAAGACCCGGCCGTCGGTCCCTGTAAGTAGAAGCCTTCCAGGTAGTCGTCACGCCCACCGGGCGTGCCGGCGCCCTTGTGATGGCGCACGGCGTTCGGCCGCCAGGCGCACGGCTTGATGACGTCGATCGGCGCGTCAAGCGGGAAGACCCGGCCGTCGGTCCCGCGGGCCGCCTTCTCCCACTCCGCCTCAGTCGGCAGGCGCTTCCCCGCCCACTTCGCGTAGGCGGCCGCCTCCTCGCCGGAGACGTTGACCACCGGGTGCTCCCGCTTCCCCTCGACGGGGGCGTAGCTTCCCCAGCCCGCGGGCGGGGCGCCCCCGGTCGCGGCGAGGAACTCGGCGTACTGGGCGCAGGTCACCTCGGTGCGGTCGATGAAGAAGCCCGGCACCCCCGTGGTCTCCTTCTTCCGCCCGAGGAGCGCGGGGCCGCCGGGGATGAAGACCATCCCCTTCGGCGCGGCGGAGCGCAGCGCCTGCAGGCGCACCGTGCGGGCCTCCTCGCGGGGGAGGATGCGGAGCGCCTCGTCGGCGGCGGCCACCGCCGCCTCCCACTCCTTCGCGTCGAGGGCGGCCTGGGCCCGCCGGAAGGCCGCGTCGTAGTCCCGGCAGCGCTTCGCCTCGGCCTCGGCCCCCGCGACGCCGGCGGCGATCTCCCCCTCGGGGTCGCCCGCGGGGTGTTCGGCGAGGAACTCCCGCGCCCGCCGCGCGGCGAGGTCGAGGGCGCCCGCCCGGAACGCGGGCTCCTCGCCGGAACGGGGGTCCTTGAGGAGGGCCAGCACCTCGGCCCGCGCGGCGGCGCGCCTCTTCGCGGCTTCCGATGCGGCCCGGGCCTGCGCCGCGGCCGCCTCCCCGGGATCGGGGGCCGGCGTGGGCGGGGGATCGGGAGGCGCGGGAGCGGCGGGAACGGGTTCCGGGTGCAGGGGGGCCCTCGCGGGCTCCCGCCCGCAGCCGGCGGCGAGGAGGATCATGGCCGTGAGGACCCCGGACCTCATGGCGCCGAGGGTACCGCAACCCCCCCCGCGTCCCGCCCGCCTCTTGACCCCGCCGCCGGCCGATGTCATGGTCGTCCCCATGCCCGACCCCGGCGACTCCGAGGACGCCCGGCGCGCCGTCGAGGAGCGGTTCGTCGCCCTCTGGTCGGAGATCGCGCCGCTGTGGGGGGTGGGGCCGGCCCACGCGCGGATCCAGGCCCTCCTCTTCCTGTCGCCGCGCCCCATCGACGGGGCGACCATCGAGTCCCGCCTCGGGATCAGCCACGGCTCCTGCTCGACCGGCCTGAACGAGCTCATCGAACAGGGGGTGGTCCGCCGGGTGAACGTCCCCGGCTCCCGGCGCGCGAAGTACGCCACCGACCCCGACGGGTGGAAGTGGCTCCACCGCTGCGTGAACGGGCGGCGGAAGAGGGACCTCGAGCCGATCCTCGAGCGGGCCCGGGAGGCGCGGGCCTTCGCCGAGGAGGCGGTGCTCCGGGCGCGGGAGGGGAGGCTCCGGGGCCAGCACGGCCTCGTGGAGGCGCGGGACCGCGTGCGGGCCTTCGCCGCGTTCCTCGAGGACCTCGCCGCCCTCGTGGACGCCTGGCTCTCCGGGGGGGGCGCGCCGCCGCGCCGCCGCCGCCGCCGTCCGGGGTAGCTTGCCGGGCGGGGCGGGGGGTGTTGGAGTAGGGCGGTGAGCGAGGGCCACGCCGATCCGGGGGGGAGGGGAACGCGCTCCGCGCGGGCCGCGGCCCTCGGGGCGGCCGCCGGCGCGCTCCTCGGCCTCCTCGACGCCCTGCGCTCCCGGCTCGATCCCGGCGGCGTCCTGCCCCCCTCGCTCTCGCCCATCGTCGTGCTCCTCTACGCCGCCGCGGCCGTCCCGCCCTCGGCGCTCCTCGGCGCCCTGCTCCCCCCGGCGTCGGCGGCGGCCCTCGTCCTCGGCGGCGCGGCGGCCCTGGGGGCGGGCCTCGCGGCGAACGCCTGGTTCCTCCCCGCCTTCACCGATCCGCTCTCCCTCGGCGCCGACGCCGGGATCGCGGCGGCGGCGGCGGCCGGGGCCTGGGCGCTGCG
>CAZWGT010000101.1:1569-11612 GCA_964633345.1 uncultured Planctomycetota bacterium | reverse complement strand
CGCGGAGCCGGGACCGAAGGAGCCGCCGGCGGTGGTGGACCCTCCCGTCGTGAAGAAGGAGGATCCGAAGCCGGCGGATCCGAAGCCGGCGGAGCCGAAGGCCGAACCGAAGGCCGAACCGAAGTCCGAGCCGGCCCCCCCGCCTCCTCCCGCTCCGCCTCCGTTCGCCTTCGCGGTGAAGGACCTCCCGCGGCCGAGGTCGGCGCCGCCGCCGGACCTGAGGCTGCCCGATGGCTTCGCCGTGATCGACGGCCGCATCGCCTGCCGGAAGGACGGCTCGGAGATGGTCAGGGTCCTCGCGGGGAAGTTCGAGATGGGCAATGCCCGGGGGGACAGGGACGAGAAGCCGGTCCACGAGGTGACCCTGAAGGCGTACCTCATCGATCGCCACGAAGTGACGGTCGCCCAGTACCGGGCCTTCTGCGCGGCGGAGAAGCGCACCCTTCCCTCCCAGCCCGGTCCCGACGACGGCCCCGTCGTCGGCGTCACCTGGGAGGAGGCCGACGCCTACGCCCGCTGGGCGGAGAAGCGCCTCCCCACGGAGGCGGAGTGGGAGAGGGCGGCGCGGGGTCTCGACGGGCGGGACTATCCCTGGGGGAACGATGAGAACCCCTTCGCCTGCAACAGCGAAGGGGAACGGGACGGCCACAGGGACGTCGCGAAGGCGGGCTCGAGCCCGAAGGACCTCAGCCCCGAGGACTGCTTCGACATGGGGGGGAACGCGCAGGAGTGGTGCGCGGACTGGTACGACGCCACGGTGTACGCGGCCCTCGTGGAGGCCATCGACCCGAGGGGCCCCGAGCAGGCGGAGAAGCGGGTCGTGCGCGGCGCCGGGGCCAAGAGCACGCTCGACCGGGCGAGGACCTGGGCCCGGTCGAACTGCCTCCCCGACGTGCTGAAGGAATGGCACCGCATCGGCTTTCGCTGTGCCGCCTCCCTGCCGGAGTGACGGCCCCTCCCGCTCCGGCGAGGGAGAAGGTTGCGAATCCGGCCCCCCGGGAGGAGAATCGGCGGCGGCTGGCTGGGAAGCGCGAAGGAGGTTGCGATGAAGCGGTTCATTTGGGTGATTCCCGCGGCCCTGGCCCTCGCGGCGGCGGCGGCGGGATGCAGGCACGACGACCAGTACGTCCGCCGCACCCGGGTGCCGGGGGTGGACGGCGTCCCGACCGACGGCGCCCCCTCGGGCACCGTCAAGGCGTGGGTCCTCTTCCCCGAGGACAAGGGAGTGGCGGGGACCGGTTCCGCCGACGTCGCCGAGTTCTGCGCGAAGGTCGCCGGCGCCGGGCGCAACGGCAGCGTCGGCTGCCTCCCCCTCGTCATGTACGACTCCGACCACCCGGGCCCCTGGGTCCCGGAGCTCGGCGTCGCCCTGGCCGACGAGGTCGCCGACGGCCTGAGGGCCCGCGGTTTCACCGGCGCCTCCCTCGGCACCGTGGACATGGGGATCCGCCTCTCCCAGGTCAACCTCGACCGCGTCAGCCTCACCTCGGCGGAGGCCATCGCCGCCTCCGGCGACCGGCTCGGCGTGGACGTGGCCGTCTTCGGCACCATGAAGCGCGAGAAGGACACCGGGGCCGCGTTCCTCCAGCGGATCAAGGTGGACCTCGCCGCCTACTCCTTCACGAGCGGGGCCCTCGTGGCCCGCGCGAAGCTCGAACTGCGCAGCGACACGAAGGAGAACGCCCGGGCCTACGCCGCGGCGAAGAACGAGAGCCTCTGGATGCCGGGCACCGAGTGGAACGTCCCGGTCCCCGAGAAGGGCTTCGACGACGAGCTGCGCGTGGTCTCGGGGATCCTCGCCCGCCGGGCGCTCCAGGGCGTGGACGTCGGCTCCCTCAAGGGGGCGATCTACATCCCGCCGGCGGACACCGGCCGCTTCGTCCGCTCCGTCGCCCGCCTGCGCGCCGCCCAGTCGGCCTTCATCCTCGAGTACGGCCGGCGCGAGAAGGAGGCCATGAAGGGGGAGGACCCGCTGGCCATCCCGCGGCCCGTCACCCTCAACGGCGTCGAGTTCCGGACCCTCCAGGCCGCCCACGCCTACCTGACCACCCTCCGCGAGCAGCTCCTCTCCACGGAGACGGCCCGCTTCGCGGGGACCCTCTCCTCGATCCTCGCCGAGTCGCTCCGGCCCCAGGTCTCCCCGCGCACCGTGCTGCTGGACGCGGGCTTCACCCAGGACTCCGACCTCCAGCTCCTCGAGGGGGAGCTCGCCACCGGCGGCCTCGCCCGGAGCCTCAAGGCGCGCCAGGCCCTCCAGGCCCAGAAGATCGACCTCGTCCTCGCGCCGAAGATCGAGCGGATCGGGACCCACTACGCGCTGCGGGTCGAGGTCTACGATCTCCGCAGCCCCAACCTCATGTCCTCCTCCTCGATGCGCATCGAGTCCCGCTACGCCGCCGAGCTGGCGCGCCAGCTCGACGTGGACGAGCTGTCCGCCATCGAGGACCTGCCGGCCGTCGAGAAGAACGCGTGGCAGAAGGTGAACGAGAAGGTGTCCAGCGGCGTCGTCCGGCTCGAGGGCGGCGGGTACATGGGCACGGGGTTCGTCGTCTCCGCGGGCGGGCTCGTCATGACCAACGCCCACGTCGTCGAGAAGATGTCCCCGGGGACCGCCACGTTCCCCGGCGGGCAGAAGGTCGCCTTCAAGGTCGTACGGCAGGACCCCTACTGGGACGTCGCCGTCGTGCAGGTCGAGTCGCTGCCGGCGGGGGCCCACGTCTTCCAGTTCGCCGACGCGGACCGCGCGAAGGTCGGGGCGGAGGTCGCCGTCCTCGGCAACCCCAAGGGGACCGAGGGGTGGGTGATGACCCCGGGCCACCTCAGCTCCGTCAAGGAGCGGGTGCAGACCTCGGGGGAGAGGCCGAGCTACATGTACACCTGCGCCACGCGCGGCGGGAACAGCGGGAGCCCCGTGCTCCTGTCCGACGGGACCGTCGTCGCCGTCCACTCCGCGGGCATGATCGGGGACGTCAAGGGGCAGGACGGGTACCAGGTCGTGACCGAGAAGGGGCCGATGTTCGCCGAGCTCCCGGGCTTCGCCCTCGGGGCCCCGGCGGGCGAGGCCCGGAAGTTCGTGGACGGGGCGGGGCGTTGATCCGGCATCATCGACGGCGGCCAGGGCTGGCCCGGTCGAAGGCATCCAGGGAGAACGACACCATGACGAAGACGATCCTGTTCGCGCTGGCCGCGGCGTTCGTCGCCGCGGGCTGCACGGGCCCCTCGGCCCGGGTCAAGTCCGGGGACGAGGGGGACCTCGTGGACGTGCGCAGGGGCGGCACCGAGACCTACAAGGAGCTGATCCGCAAGGGGGTCTCCGAGCTCCTGTCGGAGCACCGCCTCACCCTCGGCAACAGCGCCGAGAAGGTGATGGTCGCCTTCGTCGGCGTCGAGAACCGCTCCTCCGAGGATCTCGGGGAGTTCCGCGCCTCGATGAACAACGAGATCACCACGGCCCTCGTGAACTCCCGGCTCTACGCGATGCTCAGCATGCGAGCGGTCGACGCGGCCAAGCGGGAGGCGAACATCCGCAGCGTGGACGACCTGACCGTCGCCCGCCCGCGGGAGGCCTTCCTGTCGGTCCTCAACAAGGACGGGCAGCCGCCCCAGTACCTGCTCTTCGGCGAGGTCACCTCGATGACCTCCAGCGGGAACGACGCCCGCGAGCGCACCTACCAGCTCACCCTCCAGATGATGGACTCCAGCAACGGCGTCATCCAGACCCAGAAGATGGTCGAGATGCGCAAGGAGTACACGGAGTAGCGATGCCGCGCGGCGCCTCCGCCCGCGGGATCCTGGCCGCCGCCGCCCTCGCGGCGGCGGCCATCCTCGGCGGGTGCGCCAGCCACGCGGAGCGGATCGCGGTCTTCCGCGAGGCCTGGGCGGCGGACGACTTCGCCGCCGCCGAGGCCGCCATCGACGGGCTCCTGGCCGCCGAGACGGGGGCGCCGATCGAGGTCGTCCAGGCCAGCAAGGGCCTCGACCCCGCGGTCAACCCCGCCTCGGGGAACACCGAGCTCCTCCTCCTCGAGAAGGCCATGGTCCGCCTCGCCCGGGGGGACCCCTCCGGGAGCGTGAAGGTCTTCCTCAAGGCGCGGGACGTCCTCGACCAGCACCTCGACAAGAGCCTGAAGGGGAGCCTCGTGGACTTCCTGAAGGGGGGGCTCCAGGACGACGAGGGCATGGAGTTCCAGGGGGCGGACTACGAGCACGTGATGGTGCGCGTGCTCCTGACGATCACCGACCTGCTGACGGGGGAGGGGGACGCCTTCGCCTACGCCAACCAGGTCGGGGAGACCCAGGACGCGATCATCAACTCCCCCTTCGGCGACGAGAAGAAGAAGTACTACCCCCGCAAGCAGTACCAGCGCATGGCCGTCGGCGCCTACGTCCAGGGGATCATCCAGGAGGCGAACCTCTACTCCTCCGAGGCGGCGCTGGCCTACGAGCGGGCCCTCGGCTGGGTCGGCGGCGCGGGCGCCGCCTCCCAGCCCGCCCCGGTGGGCGGGGCCCCCGAGGCCGTCGCGGCCGCCGTCGCCAACCGCGGCGCCGCCACGGTCCTCAAGGACGCCCTCCAGAGGGCGCGGGAGGGGAGGTACGCCCCCGACGGGTGCGGCGTCGTCCACGTCTTCTACTTCGGGGGGCGCGGCCCCCACCTCGAGGCCACCACCTGCAACCCCACCGCCGAGGCGGTCCAGCTCGCCGCCATCGGCTACAGCATCGCCTCCGGGAGCATGGCCCAGCTCGGCCAGATGCCGGTGAAGGTCCCCATGGTCGTCGCCCCGGACTGGATGGTGCCCCCGCTGGCGGTCTCCGTGGACGGGGCGCCCCCCGCCTCGACGACGACGACCCTCCTCGACGTGAACGTCGTCGCCAAGCAGCAGCTCGCCGCCAACATGCCCGGCATCACCGCGCGGGCCGTCATCCGCCGCGCCGCCAAGGGGGCCGTCGGCGGGGCCATCGAGGCCCAGGGGAGCGACTGGGCCAAGCTCGCCGGCTTCCTGTTCACCGCCATCTCCACGGGCACGGAGCGCGCCGAGACCCGCAACTGGGTCTCGCTGCCGGCCCAGCTCCAGGTCGCCCGGGTCCCCGCCCCGGAGGGGGAGCGGCGCCTCTCCTTCGGACCGGGGATGGAGACCCTCGTCCGGATCGCCAAGGGGCACGACACCTACATCGTGGTCCTCAGGCCCAACATCGCCCTCCCCGGGGTCGTGCTCGTGGACCGCGCCTCGCGGGTGGAGCCGAAGACGCCCCCGCCCGCCGCCTCGCCCGCCGCCGCCCCGATTCCGGCCCCCGCCCCGGCCCCGGCCCCCGCCTCCCCGAAGAACTAGCGGGCGGCGGCCAGGGCGCGCCTCGCCTCCAGTTCCGCGGCGTCCGCCAGCGGATTCACCGCCGTGGCCACGATCCTCCCCTCGACGACCACGACCGCGTGGAACCCCTCGCGGGGCGCCCCCGCGTGGAGGGTCCGAAGGGCCGCCGCGTACTCCGCCGCGGCCTCCTCCGAATCGTGGACCGAGACGCTCACGCCGCCCCCGGGCAGGTCCCGGCCCGCCCCCGTCCGGTACCCCGCGAAGGCCCGCGCGGTGGCCTCCTCCCCGAGGTGGGGGAGCCAGCGGGCGCGGAGGTCGAGCTCGCTCGTCGCCGCCGAGCCCCCGAACCCCGCGGCGTTCAGGGCCGCGGCGAGGTCGGGCCCCCGCTCCTCGCAGGACGCCCCGTACCGCTCAGGGTGGAAGAGGGTCGAGGTGAGCCGCGGGGGGGCGGACAGGGGGCGGGCCGCCAGCGCCGTCCCTCCCCGCCCCTCCAGGGCCGCGGCGAAGGCCGCCCCCTCGCGGTAGGTGAGGAGGAAGCGCGCCCGCCTCTCGTCGAGGGGGCCGCGCCCGCCGGGGAGGACCGCCGCCGTCTCCGGGCGCAGCCCGAGCCGCGCCGCCGCCAGGCGCGCGAAGTGCACCGCCCGGCCCTCGAGGACCATCCCGAGGGCCCGCACCGCCTCGGCGTCGGGGGCGTCCCGGAACAGCGAGGCGAGGCCCGCCGCGGCGTCGTCGGCGGCGTGGACCATCTCGTGGGCGAGGACCGCGGCGGCGAAGTCCCGGGCCGTCGCGGGATCCGTCGGGAGCCCCGCCGCCTCCATCTGGGGGAGCAGGTTCTCCGGGGCGATGAAGATGCGCCGCCGCGCGGCCGAGAACCGGGCGATGACGGAGAGGGAGGAGGAGCGGGCGGTCAGGAGGAGGAGGTTCTCCCTCTGCCGCGCCGAGGCCCCGGCGTGCAGGCGCTCGACCTGGGGGCGGAGGTCCTCGGCGAGGTCCGCCTCCAGCTGCGCGCGCGTCGCCTCGACGGGGACCGCGGCCTCGGGGGGGACCGGGGCGCCGAGGACCGTCTCCACGGCGGGGCGCACGCGGAGCGCGAGGGCGGCGAAGTCGAGGGGGCCGTCGTCCGGCGGCGGGGGAGGGGGCTCCGGCGGTGACGCGCAGGAGGCGGCGAAGACGAGGAGGATCCCTGCCATCCGGTGGTCCATGGCGGGAAGCCTTACCATGGGCCGTCATGCGCGCGTCACGGGCCCTCCTCGTCGCGGCGGCCGCCCTCCTTCCGGCGGAGGATCCGCTGCGGTCGGAGGACCCCGCCCGGCGCCGCGAGGCCCTTTCCGCGCTCCTCCTCCGGGTCCGCTCCCTGCCGGCGGCCGAGGAGCCGCGGGTGCGCGCCGCCCTGGAGGATCTCCTCGGCCGGGAGAGGGACGCCCCGGCCCGGGCCCTCGGGATCCGCGCCCTCGGGCTCCTCGGCGGGGAGGCGGCGCTGGCCCCTCTCCTGCGGCAGATGGCCCAGGAGGAGGAGCCGGCCCCGCAGGCCGCCCTCGTGGACGCCCTGGGGGATCTCCCCGCCGCCTCCACCGCCATCGCCCTCTCCCGCGCCGCCTTCGGGAACGGGGACCCCCGGGAGAGGGCGCTGGCGGCCGAGGGTCTCGGGCGGGTGGCGGGGGACGGGGCGCTGCGCGCGCTGCTGGCGCTGGCCGACACGACCCACCCCTGGCCGGTGCAGGCGGCGGTCCTGCGCGGCCTGGCGCTCCGGAAGGACCCGCGGGCGGTGGACGCGGCGGTGAAGGCGCTGCGGCATGCGGACCCCGCGGTGCGGGCCGCGGCCCGGGAGGCGGCGGAGGTCCTCCTCGGCGAGGACCTCGGCGACGACCCGGCGGCGTGGGAGAAGCGCTGGGCGGCCGGGCGGGATGGCTGGGATCCCGCCGGCCCGGCGAAGGACCTCTCCGCCCCCTCCCCCCGGGCGGAGACCCGCACGACGGCCCGGTTCTTCGACCTGCCCGTCTCCGGGACCCGGGTCGCCTTCGTGCTCGACGGCGACCCGGCGATGTGGGGGGAGACGGCGGAGACCTCCCGCGCGGAACTGGAGGCGGCGGTGAAGGGGCTCCGCTCCTCCCAGCGGTTCGGGGTCGTCCTCTTCAACGAGAAGGTCTGGCTGTGGCGGGAGGCGCTCACCCCCGCGACGCCGGCCCAGAAGTGGGCCTTCACGAAGACCCTCCCCGACCTGCCGACGAAGTCCTACACGAACATCCACGACTCCCTCGAGCGGGCCTTCGGCTGGACGGGGGAGGGGCGCTGGGCGGTGGCGGACCCCCCGGGCCTCGACGAGATCTTCTTCCTGACCGACGGCCTGCCGAACCGGGGCAGGTCCCGGGACCCGGACACGATCGCCGAGGCGGTGCGGGGCTGGAACGCGAAGCCCCGGGTCCGCGTGCACACCGTCGCCCTCGGCGAGCGCATCGACGCCGCCCTCCTCGAGCGCCTCGCGTCGGAGAACGGGGGGCGGTCCACGCGCCGATAGGGGACGGTCCCGAAATCCGGACGGGGGGGCGAGGGCCTTTCGCTATCCTCACCGCATGCAAGTCAAGGTCGCCGGCACGGCGGGATTCTGCTGGGGCGTCCAGCGGGCGCTCCGCCTCCTCGAGGGGGTGGAGAAGAACGGCCGCAGGGCCGTCACCTACGGCCCCCTCGTCTACAACGGGCCCGTCCTGATGCAGCTCCAGGAGCGCGGGATCCTCGCCGTCGAGCACGCCGACCAGATCGGGGAGAAGGACGTCGTCGCCCTGCGTCCCCACGGGGCGCTGGCCGCCGACCGCAAGGCCGTGGCGGCCCGCGGTGCCGAGATCCTCGACCTCACCTGCCCCCACGTGGCGGACACCCGCAAGCTCGTCCTCGAGGCGGCCGGCCGCGGGCGCAACATCGTGGTGGCCGGCAACCGGGAGCACGACGAGGTCCGCACCCTCGTGGACGGGATCGCGACGAAGTCCTGGTCGGTGGCGACCGGGGACGACGCGCGCACGGTGGCCGCCGAGGGCCCCCTGGCCCTCGTCTGCCAGTCCACCCTCGGGCACGCGATCTTCGAGGACATCGAGGAGGGGCTCCGCGAGCGGTTCCCCGAGGTCGAGGTTCTCTCCACCCGCTGTTGCGCCACCGAGGAGCGGCAGGAGGAGACCCTGGCCCTCGCCGCGGAGAGCGACGTCCTGGTCATCGTCGGCCCCTACCACAGCGGCAACGCCCGGCGCCTGGCCGAGATGGGGCGCGAGACCGGCAAGCAGACCTTCCACGTCGAGTCCCCCGAGGACGTCCCCGTGGGCTCCCTGGTCGAGCAGGCCCGCCTCGCCCGCCGCCAGGCCCTGATGGACAAGTACGCCGACGACCCCGAGCGGCTCATGAAGGCCACCTCCGACCCCGACGCCCTCGATCGCGAGGTCGTCATCGGCGTCACGGGCGGGGCCTCCACGCCCCCCTGGGTGCTCCGGGCGGTCGTGGACCACCTGGTCGCCGCGACCCGCGCGGAGCTGCACCAGGGGCTCCCGAAGGACCTCGCCCCGGGCGCCGGCCGCGGGGGAGCCTAGCCCCGTGCCGTCCGCCGAGGCCGTCGAGGTCCGCCGCCGTCTCGAGGAGGTCGCGTCCCGGATGATCCACGTCCGGGACGGCCTTTGACGTACCCGGCGGACTCGAGGAGATCGCCCGCATCGAGCGGGCCATGGCGGAGCAGGGATTCTGGGACCGGCCCGCGGAGGCGCAGCAGAAGGTCCAGCGGCTGAAGGCGCTGCGCTCCCGCGTCGGCGAGGCCGCGGCCCTCGAGCGGGAGATCGCCGACCAGAAGGAGCTCCTCGAGATGGCCGTGTCCCTCGGGGAGGAGGCCGAGGTCGCGGGGGTCGCCCTGCGGGCCGCGGACATCGACGGGCGCCTGGAGCGCCTGGAGTTCAAGTCGATGATGGCCGATCCCCACGACGTCTCCGACTGCTGGATGTCGGTCTACGCCGGGGCCGGGGGGACGGACGCCTGCGACTGGGCCGCCATGGTGCTGCGCATGCACGTGATGTGGCTCAACGACCACGGGTTCCGCTGGACCGAGATGGACTCCCTGCCGGGCGAGGAGGCGGGGATCCGCCGGGCCACGCTCAAGGTCGAGGGGGAGTTCGCCTACGGCTGGCTGAAGGCGGAGATCGGCGTCCACCGCCTCGTCCGCCAGTCCCCCTACGACGCGGCCCACCGCCGCCACACCGCCTTCGCCGCCATGGACGTCACCCCGATCATCGAGGTGGCCGAGATCGAGGTGAAGGAGACCGACCTCCGCATCGAGACGATGCGCTCCGGCGGGGCGGGCGGCCAGCACGTGAACAAGACGGAGTCCGCCGTCCGCATCGTGCACGTGCCGACGGGCATCGAGGCGAAATGCCAGAACGAGCGGAGCCAGCACAAGAACAAGGCCGAGGCGCTGCGGATGATCTACTCCAAGCTCTACCGCCTCCGGGAGCAGCAGAAGTCGGAGGAGCTGAAGAACGCCTACGGGGAGAAGGGGGAGATCGGGTGGGGCTACCACATCCGCTCCTACGTGCTCCACCCCTACAGGATGGTGAAGGACGAGAGGACGGGGCTCCAGACCTCGGACGCCGACGCGGTGCTCGACGGGAAGATCGACCCGTTCCTGGAGGCCGAGCTGCGCCGGCGGCTCGGGGCGCAGAAGCCGGCATGATCGAAAGGGGAATCCCATGGCGAAGGTGAGGCGCGCGCTGG